>JBMDXU010000125.1:0-7986 GCA_048594485.1 Pseudactinotalea sp.
CCTGACCGCCGTCGCCAACCACTTCGGAGTCTGGCCCAACGTCATCTCCACCATCGAACGCGGCACCCGCCGCGACGACGACTTCACCAACAGCTACCGGCAATGGCTCCTCACCGGTTGACAACCGATAGGAGCGTCATCGGCGCCGAGCTCGATCGGCCGGCGGTGGTCTCGATGACGCCCCGTCTGTGGTCTCCGGCCCGGCCCAGTAGCCAGGTACCGCCTGCGGTGATGAGGTGGCCAGGGACTCGATGAGATCGGTTGTCGGGACGGCCGGGTCGACCCGGCTGGTGATGATTCGCGGCAGCTCTGGCAGTGGGAAGTCGCGGCTGGCTCACGACATCTGTACAGCACGCCCACGCGGCGCCATCCTCGGGCGGGACGTTCAGCGACCCGGAGATCCTGCATGTGCGCGAGCATCCGGGCTCGTTGAGAATCGACCATACCGATCGGTCGGCACGCTTCGCTCTCGACAGTGGTCTGCACATGGTGATCGAGGCCTCAGAAAGCTACGGCGAGATGCTCACTGCGCTGCGACGTGATCACCACGGCATCACTCGGGGCTCCCCCTACGACGCAATCGGCCGTTGGCATCGCCGCCGCAGCCGGTCAAGACGTGTGGTCTTCGTTGCTCTTTGAGCTGCCGCCCTCATCTGGCCTGATGTCGTCGAGATGGCCACGCACGGGTCCACCGGCTACGCCGTGAGTCGATCTGCCTCGGCCAGCAACAGGCGACCGAACGGTTGAAAACCGATGCTGCAGGCATAGACGCCGCTGACGACGCGGTGGATGGTCCCCCACTCCCAGATCGCGGTGGCGTCGACGCCCGTCAGTGCGGCCAGCCGTTCGGTCCGCGCCCGGAGGTCGTCCCCGAGGTCCGGGTCGCACCGCACGATGGTGCCGAGATCGCAGGCCGGTTCGGCCCGCAGTCCTGCCGGATCGATGAGCTTGTAGCTGCCATCCCGCGCTCGGAGCGCGTTCATCGAGTGGATGTCACCGTGAACCAGGACCGCCGACCGGTCGTCGTGGGCGCGGCGACGCCGTTCCATGCACTCCAGTGCGTCCGACACGGTCGCTGACGAGCACGGTTCGCCCGACTGCGTCCACAGCCGTGGCAGCAGGTCGGCGTACTGCTCAGCCACCGTCGCCCCCGTGGGAAGGTCGACGTCGGGACCAAGCGGACGCCACAGCCCGACCGCGAGCTCGCACAACAGTGTGTGGCGGCTGACGGGGTCGGCCACGACGGCCTCCATCGGTGCACCCAGGCGCTCCAGCAGAAGGGCCTGTCGACGCATGTCCTCGCCCAACAACCTGGCGCACCCTGATCCGTTCGCCAGGCGCAGCGCCACGGCTTCCCGTCCGACGTCGCGACCCGGCACACCCACCTTGAGGACCGCCGCACATCCGTCGGCCGTCGTCACCTCGACGACCAGGGCGGCGTGACCGCCCGCCAGGCTCTTCCCGATCCTCAGGGACCAGTCGTGGGCCAGCGACTCGATCATGGCCGGCAGTTCGTGCAGCCAGGACTCGTTGCCGTCAGCCATGACCGTCTGACGGACCCCGTCGGGGATGTCCAGCCTCACCGCAGCAGAGTAGGGCGAGCGCCATGGGGAGCACGCTGAGGTCAACGCTCCGCGAGCACCATGGTGGCCGAGCACGACGTCAACCCGGTCCATCGACGCCGTCGGGACGACTTCGTCGACGCCATCAAGAAGGGTGTCTCAAGAAGGGTGCCCCTCTGCCGCCTCTGATTGCGCTCGGAGTCAGACGTGATCTCGTGGACGGCTACACGCGCCTGCGCGCAGCCAGAGTTCTCGGACTGGCCATTGTCGAGGTCATCGCGAACGACACCGAGGGTGATCACTGACTGCTGAAGAAATCCTGGGCCACGGGTGGTGTGGACGCGAGCGCCGACGCCGTGAGACCGCGGCGACCAACGGCCGCGAGCAGTGTCGAGGCGTGGTTAAGGTGAGAACGCGGCGGGACCTCCGCCGCCGCGCCCGTGGGGGCGCTGGCACGAGCAAGGAGGTTCGGATGAGCATCAACGACGACAACGAGCGCGAAGGCGTCGCCGACGGCGGAGCCGAAGGCATCCCCGGCGTCCACGACGGCGGAGCCGACGGCGGCGCGGAGGAGACCGAGGGTGTCGCCGACGGCGGAGCCGAAGGCACTCCCGGCGTCCACGACGGCGGAGCCGACGGCGGCGCGGACGAGACCGAGGGTGTCGCCGACGGCGGAGCCGAAGGCACCCCCGGCGTCCACGACGGCGGAGCCGACGGCGGGGCCGACTGACCGCGTGAGCACCGTCCCTCAGGACAACGGCACCGCCGTGCAGCCCTCGGGCTCGCACGGCGGTGCTCGTCCCGCACCGGCGCTCGACCGCCTCGTCGCGATCGACCCGCAGGAGTTCGTCGAGCAGGTCTGGTCGCGCCGACCGCTGCTGAGCCCGGCCACCGAGCACCAGCGCGACAGGTTCGCCGACCTGTTCGGCCAGGCCGCCGTCGACGAGCTCGTCTCCGAGCGCGGCCTGCGCACCCCGTTCCTGCGGATGGCGAAGGACGGCTCGGTCATCCCCGCGGCGCGCTACACCCGTGGCGGTGGCACCGGCGCCGGCATCGGTGACCAAGCCGCCGACGACAAGATCCTGGGCCTGCTGGCCGAGGGGGCGACGCTCGTCCTCCAGGGCCTGCACCGCACCTGGCCACCGCTCGTGCGCCTCACGTCGGCCCTCGCGGCCGAGCTGGGCCACCCCATCCAGGTCAACGCCTACATCACGCCGCCGCAGAACCAGGGGTTCTCCCCGCACTACGACACCCACGACGTGTTCGTGCTGCAGATCGCCGGCACCAAGCGCTGGACCATCCACGAGCCCGTGCTGTCCTCGCCGCTGCCTGAGCAGCCGTGGGAGCAGGTCAAGGACAAGGTCGCCGCGCGCGCCACCGAGGACGCGCTCATCGACACCGTGCTCGCCCCCGGCGACGCGCTCTACCTGCCGCGCGGCTACCTGCACTCGGCGGTCGCGCAGGGCGAGCTGTCGATCCATCTCACGATCGGTGTCCACCCGGTCTCCCGCGCGACGATCGTCGACGAGCTGCTCCGCGAGGCACGCGTGTCCGAGGCGCTGCGCTCCTCGCTCCCCGCCGGCGTCGACCTCGCCGACCCCGGTGTGCTCGCCGCACACGTCGAGACGACGCTGGCCGCGCTCGTCGACGCCCTCCAGCAGGACCCCGACGGCGTCACGGACCGCGTCGCACGCCGGATCGGGACGTCGCTGATGTCCCAGACACGACCCGACCCCATCGCCCCGCTCGCCCAGGCGGCCGTGCTCCGCGACCTCACCGCCACCACGGCGCTGCAGCTGCGCCCCGGTCTCAGGTCGCGCCCCAGGGTCGACGGCGAGTCGGTCGCGCTCGTGCTCCTGGACCGCACCGTCACACTCCCCGCCGGCTCGGCCGCCGCGCTCGACCGCGTGCTCTCGGGCGCGACCCTGACGCCGGCGGATCTCGAGGTCCCGGGCGACGACGACGCTCGGCTCGAGCTCGCCCGGCTCCTCGTGCGTGCGGCCGTTCTCGTCCCCGCGTGAGGAGCCTGTCGGAGGGCGTCCCTACGATCGCGGCATGAGCACACCCGTCTCCGTCGGTCTCACCTTCCCACCCGACCAGCCACCGGAGCGCCTGCGTGAGGTCGCCCAGCGCGCCGAGTCGGCAGGCATCGCCGAGCTCTGGCTGTGGGAGGACTGCTTCGCCGAGTCCGGCATGGCGCCCGCGGCGGCCGTGCTCGCCTCGACCGAGCGGCTGCGCGTCGGGGTCGGGCTGTTCCCGGTACCGCTGCGCAACGTCGCGCTCGCCGCGATGGAGATCGGCACCCTTGCGCGGATGTTCCCCGGCCGGCTGCTCCCGGGCATCGGGCACGGGGTGCTCGACTGGATGGGCCAGGTCGGCGCCCGGGCGGCCTCCCAGCTGACCCTGCTCCGCGAGTACGCCACCGCCCTGCGTGCCCTGCTCGACGGCGAGAACGTGAGCACCGAGGGCCGGTACGTCACGCTGCGCGACGTCCAGCTGCGCTGGCCACCGCCGCCCGTGCCGCTGCTGATCGGCGCCGAGGGCCCCAAGACGCTCGCCCTCGCGGGCGCCGTCGGAGACGGGATCATACTCGTCAGCAGCGCCACGCCCGACCGGCTCGCCGATGTCATCGGGATCGCCCGGCGCGCGCGGGACGAGGCGGGTGTCGCGGCACCGCTCGACGTGACCTACTTCCTCTCGCTCCCGGTCGACTCCGACGCCGCGGCGATCACCGCGCGCATCGAGCCGCTCGTCGCTGCCGGGGTCACGCGGGTCGCGGTGTGCGGGCTGAGCCCGGAGGGCCCTCCCGATGGCAGCGAGCGCATCTTCGGCCTCCTCGACGCCGTGGCGACGGTGTCGGCCGACGTCACTCGATGACGGTGAGGTGCCAGCGCCCGAGGTTCGCCGTGAACAGCTGATCGCCCCGCCAGGCGAGATTCGTCGGGTGGCAGAGCAGGTGCGCGGTCGGGTCGTCGAGATACGTGCTCACCTCTCCCGTGGCGACATCCACGCGCAGCACCCGGCTCGGCTCGTAGCACCCGACGTAGAGCGCACCGTCGGGACCGAAGGCGATGCCGTCCGGCAGCACACCCTCACCCAGCTCGGCGACGACACGCACGGCGCCCGCTCCGCCGTCGGGCAGGATCTCGACGGCGCTGATCCGCGAGGCGAAGGTCTCGACCACGAGGATCGACCCGCCGTCAGGGGCGAGCGCCAGCCCGTTGGCGAAGTGGAACGGGCCGCTCGCCCACACTCCCCCGACGCCGTCGGCCGAGTACCGGTGGATGGTGCCCGACGGCGTCGACGGCTCCCCGGAGTCCGTGACCCAGACGGACCCGTCCGGTGCGGGGCACGGGAAGTTCGGCGTCGCGATGCCGCTGACGAACGGCTCCACCGCATCCGCCCCCGCCGGCAGCCGCATCAGCGCGTGGTGCCGCAGGTCGCACACGAGCAGGTCGCCGTCGGCGTCGAAGGCGATCCCGAGAACGAACCCGTCGGTGCTCGCCACCTGCGCGAACGCGGAGCCGTCGGGCTCCACGCGGTAGAGCTGGCCCGACTCGCCGCCGCACCAGATGGCGCCGTCCGGAGCCACGGCGACGCACTCGGGGTGGTCGAGCTGCGGCCGCGAGAGCGTCCCGTCGACGAAGACCCGACCGGTGGGCATGCGAGCCTCCTCAGGGGGTCTCGGTCGACAGGCCCACCGTGACGGTGCGCGACTCGCCACCGGACAGCAGCAGCGGCACCCCGCCCTTGCTCTTGGCGGCCGCGAGCCCCTGGCCGGGGTAGGTGGTGCCGGGCTCGATCGCGGTCACGTAGGCGAGCTTCCACCACGGGTGCCCGGGGGTGTCGTGCAGCTCCTGCCACAGCCACGCACTCGGGTAGACCTCGGCATCCCACTCCAACCGGGCAGCGAGGCCGAGCTCGTCGTTGACCAGCCGCGCCCAGCCGGTCTCGAACCCGGAGAGGTACACGAGCCGGTGGGTCGGGAAGTCCGGGACCCGCGACAGGTCCTGCTCCGCACCGTCCCGGTTGACCGCGTACGGCCAGACCCCGGACTCACCCGGTCGCAGGTCGCCGTCGGCCACAAGATCATCGGTCTCGATGGTCGTCGCGCCCGTCTCGATGCGGGTCCCAGGCCCCACCAACGGGGCACCGAACGACGGGTGCTGGCTCCACATCACCTCGATCGGCTCGGGTGAGTGGTTCGTCAGCGTCTCGATCACCGCGAGCGCCGACCCGACCAGCGCGAGACGGCGGTGCAGCGACAACGGCGCCCGGATCAGCCGCACGGTGAGCTCCGCCCACGCCGCCTCGCCGTCGACGCCGGTCCCGAGCACCGTCCACGGCAGCAGCGCGGCTTCGCCGTGGAATCCCCAGGTCGTGCCGCCCGGCGCCGCCGTGGCGGCGCCCGCGTTGGGGCACAGGACGTTCCAGCCGCCCGGGAACCGCTCACCCCACTCGGTCTCGGTCGGGGCGCTGAACGGCCCGCTGCTGCGAGGCGGGATCCCCCACGGCACCCGCCACAGCACGTCCGCGCCGGTACGCGCGTCGACGAACGAGACGATGTCGCACCCCAGCTCCGGGATCAGCTCGACACGTGCGCCCTCGGTCTCCAGCGCGATCGCCGGCCACCCGCCGTCGACCTCGATCTCCCGCACCTGTGCGCTCATCGGCCCTCCCTCGCGTCCGTCGCCCCGAGCATCATGCCCGCTCATGGACGCCGTCGGCGTCGATGTCGACCACGCGAGACCCGACCCGCAGCCCAAGGAGACGCGCCGCGGGGTCGAACCGGGCGAGCGACCCGGTCGTGGTCACCTCGCCGTCGAGGGCGACCTCGACACCGAGGACGCCGGAGATCACGAGCTCGCAGAACGACCCCGCGGACGAGCACGCCCAGTCGAGCAGGTAGGGCCACTGCGGCGGCGCCTTGCGCGCGCCGCCGTCCACGGGTGCGGCGGCCTCCTCGACGAAGTGGCCCTGACCGGGAGGCCCCTGGTTGGTCGAGCGTGCGAGCCCCGGCAGCCAGGCCGCGACGACGTCGTGACCGCCGAGCGCGATCGCGGCCCGGGCGCAGTCCGGCGGCCAGGCCGGGTAGGCACCGTTCCACTGGTGGTCGGCGCGGAGGGAGTAGCCGGCGTCGGCGTCGAACGGCGACAGCGCCCGCATCCACGACGGCGTACGCAGCTCGGTGTCGAAGAAGCGCACCATCTCCTCGCGCACCTCCACGGGCAGGTCGTCCGCGATCGTCGTGCCGACCGTCGCGAAGTCGTAGCAGTGACGGGTCGGCACCAGGTCGCCGTCGGGCCGCCGTGTGTGGAAGTGGCCGGCGCCCGGGATGTAGAGCTCCCGCACGAGCGCGAGCAGGTCGTCGGCCTCGGCGCGCAACCGCGCCGCCTCCGCCTCGTCCCCGCCCTCGAGGTCGACGACGTCCGCCGCTACCCGCAGGCACCACACGTTGGCCGCGTTGAGGCTGGCGATCTCGTGGGTGTACGTCGACACGCACTCGAGCAGGTTGTCGATGCCGCCGTAGTCGGCCAGCCCGCTCGGTCCGCGCAGCCGGTGCCACGCCCTCGCCCACGCGCGGACATGCTCGCCCAGCCGCCGTTCGGTTCCCTCGGCATCGACGAACACCTCGTCGAGGAAGGCGCGGTCCTGCGTGAACGCGACGTAGTCGCGCACGAGCCGGGTCATCGCGTAGTGGTTGACCGAGTACCAGTAGCCCACCGCGCTCCCGGTGAGCCACTCGGTGCCGAAGTGCTGCTCGATGTCCAGGCTCACCCAGTGCGCGATCTGGCGACGCATCTGCTCCGGGTCCACCATCGCGTGAGTCTGCGACGACAGCGAGTAGTCCCACAGGAACGTGGTGCCGGCCCAGTAGCGCGGCATCAGCGTGTCGTAGGTGCGGCCGAGCACCGACGCCGGGTTGTCGCGCATGAACCACACCAGACCCATCGCGCCCCAGTGGTAGAGCCTGCGGAGGTTCTCGTCGGTGGTCACGAGGACCGGCAGCGACCCCGACAGCCCGGACCCGGCCGCGTCGTCCGGGTCGAACATCGCGCCCAGGCGTCGGTCCCAGACCGCCTCCGACGCTCCGATGACGGCGCCGACGCCGGCCGCCACCACGCGGTCGACGGCGTCCCTCGCCTCCCGCTCGTCGCCCGCGATCGCGTGGACGTAGCCGAGCTCGACCTGCCCGCCCTCCGGCACGTCGACCTCGATCTCGACCAGGCGGGGGCCGCCGTCGACCTCCCTCGCCCCGGCCGGGGCGAGGAGTCGCTGCACGCTCACGGCGGGCAGGTCGCCGTCGCGGCGCTGCCCCCCGACCGAGCTCCGGCTGCCCTCGGAGTCGGCGAGGGGGTGACCGGTGACGCACAGCCCGTCGCGCCGGAGCGCGTTCGGCGCCTGCGGGAGCTCGGCGCTCGCC
>JBMDXU010000126.1:0-10076 GCA_048594485.1 Pseudactinotalea sp.
TGTCTCCGACGGCTTGCTGCGCGACGTCGGGCGGATCGCCACGGCCTCCGGCGTGACGATCGACCTCGATCCGGCCACGGTGATCGACCCGGACCTCGACGTCGCTGCCGCGGCGCTCGGCCTCGACGCGCTCACGCTCGCGCTCACCGGTGGTGAGGACCACGGGCTGCTGGCGACGTTCCCGCCGCACGAGCCGCTCCCGGGTGGCTTCCGTGCGATCGGGCGCGTCGTGGCGGGCCGGACCGGTGTGACGGTCGACGGCGCACCACCCACCGTCAGCGGGACGGGCTGGGACCACTTCGGCGGCTGAGCGGCCGATCGGCGCCGCGAACGCCGGACACCACGTGCCGGCCCGCCCTACGGTGGGGCATGCGTATCGCCGAAGTGATCCGACGCAAGGGCGCGGACGTGATCACGGTGGCTCCTGAGGCGGGGGTCGCCGAGCTCGTCGCGCTGCTGGGTGAGAACAGGATCGGCGCCCTCGTGGTGTCGTCCGACGGGGGAGCGAGTGTCGCGGGCATCGTGTCCGAGCGCGACGTCGTCACCCATCTGTACCGTGACGGCCCCAGCGTGCTGGAGCGGCGCGTCGCGGACATCATGACCTCGGACGTGCAGACCTGCCACCCCGACGACGAGCTGGAGGCGCTCGCGCGCCGGATGACCGATCTCCGGGTGCGGCACCTGCCCGTCGTCGTCGACGGGCGCCTGGAGGCGATCGTCTCGATCGGCGACGTCGTCAAGAACCGGCTCGACGAGCTGCAGGACGAGCGCGACCAGCTCGTCACCTACGTCCAGGGCTGACCCGCCGGCCGCCGCTGCGCTCAGGGGTCCAGGGTGTAGCGGACCTCGGGGACCGGGGTGCCGCCGGCGTCGAAGTCCGTGCGGGCGCCGTCGAGGCGGAAGCCGAACCGCTCGTAGAAGGCGCGGGCGTGGGTGTTGCCCTCGAGCACCCACACCGCGACGGGCCGGGGCTCCAGGTCGGCGAGCGCGGCACGCATGAGCGCGGCGCCCGCGCCCGTGCCGATGAGGTCGGGGTCGACGTAGATCGCGTAGATCTCGCCCCACACGGACGCCGGGTCCGAGCCCGTCCTCGAGACCGGGTCCGGGACGTCGTCGTCGGGGCGGTAGTCGCCGAACCAGCAGTAGCCGTTGACGACGTCGTCGGCGTCGGTCGCCACGTAGCCGTCGGCCGACTCGCCCTGCGCGAACCGGGCACGCAGCCGCTCGGCGCGCGGAGCGGTCTGCAGGCCTGCGAGCAGCTCGTCCGGCATGAGCCCGGCGTAGGCGTGCTGCCAGCCGCGCACGTTGATCTCGGCGACGCGGTCGGCGTCAGCGGGTGCGGGTGCGCGCAGTCGCCAGGTCACGGAGCGCTCCTCGGAGATCGTGGCGGGCGGGTGAACGAGACGAGCCGCCCACCCGGATCGGGTGAGCGGCTCGCGAAGTCGCGGTGCGGCGTCGGTCAGACGGCGCGCTGCACCTTGCCCGCCTTGAGGCAGGAGGTGCAGACGTTGAGGCGCTTCTTCGTGCCGCCGACCATCGCGCGGACGGTCTGGATGTTCGGGTTCCACCGCCGGCTGGTGCGGCGGTGGGAGTGCGAGATGCTGTTGCCGAAACTCGGCGACTTGGCGCACACGTCACACGTCGAGGCCACGGGAATCTCCTGGGGGTTCGATCGCCGTCGGCCGACGGCGGATTTCGGAAGCTGGGGCGCCAGGCGAACACGGGATCGGACGACACGTGCGGCCCGGGCAACCACGACAGTCTACACGCGCACGAGGTGGCAGCCACCACGCCCTGCTGTGCGAACGATCACGCGGCGGGCAGGACGGTCCCGACGATCTCGACGATCGGACCGCGGCGAGCCGAGCGGAGGGTGCTGCCGGGCAGGCTGGGCGGTGAGGTGACGTACGTGTGCCCGGTGGGTGTGGTGACGGCGACACCGTGAGCCGGGTGGTCGGTGCTGGTGCTGGTGCCGGTGTCGCTGTCGGTGCCGGTCGGTGCGGGCGACGCCCGCCAACCCGGCGCCTCCTTGGCGTGGTTGCACGCCTCGCACAGCCCTTGCCCGTTGTCGATCTCGGTCGCGCCGTCATCGGCCCAGCGGCGCGCGTGGTCGCTGTGCCGGATCGGCGCCCGGCACCAGGGCGTGCGGCAGTGCTGATCCCGGAACCGGATGAGTCGTTGGAGCCCGGGTGGGAAGCGGCGTCGTCTCGAGTCGAGGGCGACGAGCTCGCCGGTCCTCGGGTGGCGGTAGAGCCGGCGGAACCAGATCCGGTCTGCGGGTGTGAGGGCGGCGAGCTGCCGTCCGAGGTCGGCGTCGGCGAGACCGAAGGAACCGGTCAGCCCACCGATCAGCACGTCGCCCTCGCTGGCGTCACCGCGCCCGAAGAGCTGGGTATCGGTGAGCACGAGATCCAGGACGACGGCGACGCCGTCGGGCAGGCCTCGCACATCGCTGGGACGGGTGGTGGGGCTCTCGGGCGCGTCGGCGTCGCCCACCGGCGCGGCCTCCGACGGCCCGGTACCCGCCGTGGCGTCGGTGCTGCGCCCGGCGAGAGCTTCGGTGATGCTGCGCCCGGAGAGCACGGCGTCGCGGAGAGCGTCGGCCATGACCTGCCCGCGGCTGGCGGGCTGCCCCGCGCTGCGTGCCTCGTCGGCGGCCCGGCCGAGCGCTGCGTACACGGCGACGCCGTCGGCCATCGGGAGCAGCGCGGTCAGGTAGGTCATCGTGTCGGGGGCGGGCCGCAAGCTGACGTAGCGCTCGGACTCGGCGTGCCGGCGCCGCTCGACGACAGCGACGGGATCGAGCCGATAGGCGGCCCTGGCGACCTCGGCCTCGATGCCGCGTTCGCCGAGCCGCTCGATCCGGTCGGGGTCGGCGGCGATCTCGGTGTCGATGTGCTGGCGATCCTCGCGGGACAGGTGCACGGTGCCGCGCGCCACGAGCGTCGCACCGAGCTCGGTGATCCGGCCTGCGCGAAGGGCGGCGTGGGTGTGGGGCATCTCCCGACGCAGCACGCGCGCGAGCGAGAGGTGCCGGCGGCCGCGGTGCGGTGAGCACCGCCGTGCGAGGGCGACCTGGGCGGCGACACCCTGTCCGACCTTCTCGGCGGGGACGCGCGCCTCGGCCTGCTGCGCGCACTGCGACGTGTCGAACGCCTCGGTCACGGCGACCTGAAGGCCGGCGGCAGCGTTCTTGAGATCCTCGAGCGCCCGGATCAGCTCGACGCGCTCGGCGTCGATCTCCGGCGCGATCCCGACCGGTCCGGTCGCCTCGGTCAGCCGCTCCACCATCGCCTGCACCGCGGCGGCATCGACGACCGGAGCGGCCTCGGCGTCGTCGGTGACGGATAGAACGAACATGTGTTCGATACTACATCCGTTGTTCGGCAGGCGCAAGAGATGCGCTCCAGCGATCCCGACGCGAGCCTCGATCGGGCGCCGCACGAGGCGGGGCAGCGCTCGGTCGTCGCCGGCTCCTCGACCTGTGAACAGCGCACGGCCTTCGTCACCCGCCGCCGATAGCATCGCGAGTGTGGCAGGCAGCGGATCACGCGGCGCCCGGATCGGGCCCGACGGCGAGAAGCTCACCGGTGCCCGCACGCCGCTCGGCAAGGAGTTCGGTGCCAAGGTCGGCGACGCGCTGCTCAAGCTGGACCTCGTCACGAAGGAGGACCTGCTCCGGCACTACCCGCGCCGGTACGTCGAGCGCGGTGCGCTGACGCCTCTCGAGGAAGGGCAGCCGGGGGAGTCCGTCACCTACATCGCCGAGGTGTCGAGCGTCAGCTCGCGGGTCGCGCGCAGCGGCATCCAGATCGTCAGCGTGACCATCTCCGACCGCACCGCGAGCATGGACCTCACGTTCTTCGCACGACGGCCGCACCTCGCCGAGTACCTCAAGCGCCAGCTCCGTGTGGGCACGGTCGCGATGTTCGCCGGGACCATCAAGCACGGGTTCGGCGGCCGGCGCGAGCTCACCCACCCCGAGTACGAGGTGCTGTCCGGCTGGGAGTCCGAGGCCGACGCGGCGCGCGAGGCGGCCCGTCCGGTGCCGATCTACGCCGCGACAGGCGCGCTGCAGACCTGGAAGATCCGCGACGCCGTCCGCACCCTGCTCGACCCGCTGACCGAGGCCGACGTCCTCGACCCCGTCCCGGCCGAGATCATCCGTCGCCACGGCTACCTCACCGAGCTCGAGGCCCTGCGCGCGATCCACGTCCCGGACGAGCGACGCGACTGGCAGCGCGCGCGCGAGCGGCTGCGGTACGACGAGGCGTTCCTGCTGCAGACGGCGCTCGCCCGCCGCCGTGCCGACATCGCCGCCACCGACGCCCGACCCAGGCCGCCGTCGACGGGTGGCCTCGTCGACGCGTTCGACGCCCAGCTGCCGTTCACGCTCACTGCAGGTCAGGTCGCCGTCGCCGAGGAGATCAGCGCCGATCTCGCCTCGGCGAGCCCGATGCAGCGCCTGCTGCAGGGCGAGGTCGGGTCGGGCAAGACGGTGGTGGCGCTGCGCGCGATGCTGCAGGTCGTCGACGCCGGCGGCCAGGCAGCCCTGCTGGCGCCCACCGAGGTGCTCGCTCAGCAGCACGTCCGCACCATCACCGCGCTGCTCGGCCCGCTCGCCGAGGCCGGCATGCTGGGTGGTGCCGCCGAGGGCACGCGTGTCGCCCTGCTGACCGGCTCGCTCGGCGCGCAGGCCCGCAAGAAGGCGCTGCTGCAGGTGGCGTCGGGCGAGGCGGGGATCGTCGTCGGCACCCACGCGCTGCTCGGGGAGCACGTCCAGTTCGTCGACCTGGGCCTCGTCGTGGTCGACGAGCAGCACCGGTTCGGCGTCGAGCAGCGCGACGCGCTCCGCGCCAAGGGCGAGGTCATGCCGCACCAGCTGTACATGACGGCGACCCCGATCCCACGATCGGTCGCGATGACCTTCTTCGGCGACGTCGAGGTGTCGACGATGCGCGAGATCCCCGCCGGTCGGTCGCCGATCTCCACCCACGTCGTTCCCGCCGGCAACGAGACCTGGATGCGCCGGGTCTGGGCGAAGGTCGCCGAGGACGTCGACGGCGGCGGCCGGGCCTACGTGGTCGCGCCCCGGATCTCCTCCATCCAGCAGGAGGAGGGCGCTGACGTGATCGACCTGGTCGCCGAGCCCCGCACGCGCCCACCCGGCACCCCGGACCTGGTCGACGGCGGCCCGGAGAGCACGGCGAACGTCGAGGACGCCGCGGCCTGGCTGCGCCGCTCCAGCGGTCTGCCCGAGGCGGCCATCGGCGTCATGCACGGCCGTCTGAGCGCCGAGGAGAAAGATGCCGCCATGGCGGCGTTCGCCTCCGGCGAGGTCCCCGTGCTCGTCACCACCACGGTCATCGAGGTGGGTGTCGACGTCCCGGAGGCCACGATGATGGTCGTGCTCGACGCCGACCGCTTCGGCCTGTCGCAGCTGCACCAGCTGCGCGGCCGGGTGGGTCGCGGCAGCAAGCCCGGCACCTGCCTCGTGGTGACGTGGGCCGACGAGGGCTCCGGGTCGCACGAGCGGTTGACCATCCTGGCCGAGACCCTCGACGGGTTCCGTCTCGCGGAAGCCGACCTGGAGCAGCGGCGCGAAGGTGACATCCTGGGCAGCGCCCAGTCCGGGCGTGCGAGCTCGCTGCGACTGCTCCGCGTGATCGCCGATGCCGAGATCATCGAGCGCGCGCGTGCGGACGCCAAGGAGCTCATCGCGCACGACCCGAACCTCATCCACCACCCCGAGCTGCTGACCGCGATCACGCAGCTCGTCGATCCCGACCACGAGGAGTTCCTCGATCGTGTCTGACCGCCCTCGTGGCGCCAAGCCCGGCAAGCAGAGCCGACCGACGCTGGTCAAGGCCTCCAAGGTGCTCGTCGGCTACGGCAGCACCACCGACTCCGCCGTCTGCCCCCCGATCAGCGTCGAGATCACCGCCGGCCGCTCGCTCGCCGTCGTCGGCGCCAACGGCACCGGCAAGTCGACGTTCCTCCGCGCCGTCGCCGGGCTGCTGGAGCCCCTCGCGGGGTCGATCGACGTCCTCGGAGAGCCGGTCGACGAGCGCTCGCAGCGGTTTCGCGCCGAGGTCGCGGTCGTGCTCGACGAGGACTCCTACCTCCCCTCGCTCACGGTGCGCGAGCACCTGCTGCTCACCGCGCGGGCGCACGGGCAGACGCAGGTGAGCGATCTCGTGACCGAGGCCGTGACCGAGTTCGGCCTGGACGCGCGGCAGCAGGCGCTCCCGACGGCGCTGTCCTCGGGGCAGCGCCGCCGGCTGCTGCTCGCCTCCGCGTTCGTGCGGCCGCGCACCCTGATGATCCTCGACGAGCCCGAGCAGCGGCTCGACGCCGGCATGCGCGACCGCCTCGCCGAGCGGCTCGCGGCCGAACGCCAGGGCGGCGGCGGTGTCGTCCTCGCGACGCACGACCCGGTGCTGGTGCGCACGGTGGCGACCACCGCCGTGCTCATCGCGGAGGACTCGGTCAAGGTCGTCACCCCCGAGCAGGCGGCCGCCGCGATCGAGGCGATGTGAGCGCCGGGACCACCTCGCCGTCGTCGACGCCGAGCGGGCGCGACCTGCGACGGCTGACCCGGCAGGCGATGCAGTCGCACGGTGGCGGGTCGATGAGCGAGCTCGTCGGCGAGGTCTACACGATCGCGTTCAGCCTGGTCGTCGTCGTGCTCATGGTCATCGGCGCGACCGAGATGCTCAACGCCACGCTGCGGCCGACGACGGCGCAGGCGTCGCTCGACCCCTCCTGGCTCGCCGTCGTCGCGGCGCTCGCGCTCATCGGTGGCGCGGTCGGGCTCGCCGGGCGGCTCGGACCGCTGGGTGTCGGGGGAGGGCAGGCGGCGTGGTGGCTGCCGACGCCCGTCGACCGGCGCGGTCTGCTCCGACCCCGGCTGCTCGTCTCCGCGGTCGTGGCGGCGCTGGTCGGCGCTCTCGTGGGGATGCTCGCCGGGGTGCTCGCGGGTGAGCAGGGCGCGGCGCTCGCGTTCGCGGCCGGGGTCGGTGCCGGTGGCGGCGCCCTCGGTGTGCTCGTCG
This sequence comes from Pseudactinotalea sp., assembly GCA_048594485.1. GTDB lineage: Bacteria > Actinomycetota > Actinomycetes > Actinomycetales > Beutenbergiaceae > Pseudactinotalea. The sequence continues at coordinate 7,053 of JBMDXU010000126.1, forward strand.
TCGCGCGCGGCCAGGTGTCCGGGCTGGGTCGTTCCGTCCACCCCGCCGTGACGCTCGGCGACACCCTCGTCGTCGCCGCACCCCTGGTGGCGCTCGGCGCGGCTGTGCTCCGGCCCGCGCCGCTGGCGACGGCGGCGTCGTCGGTCCTGGCGATCGCTGTCGTCGTGCTCGTGGTCGCGACGGCGGTCGTGCTGCTCGACACCGACCGGCGGCTGGACGGCATCTCCGGTGCCGAGCTGCGCGCACGCGGCGCCGTCACGGCCTACGCCGCTGGCGCCGTCACGGCGCTCGACACCCGCGAGCTCGGCCGCGCGCTCACGATCACCACCCAGCGCGACTCCCGCCGTCGATCGGGCTCCTTCGCCTGGGTGAGGGGCCCTGTCTCCGCGCTCGTCACCGGTGACGCCCTCGTGACGCTCCGATCGCGCCGGCACGTGATCCAGGTGGTCGTGACCGCCGTGGTCCCGATCGTGGTGACCCTCTCGGGGTGGCCGGCGTGGGCGACGCTCGTCGGGTTCGTCGCAGCCGGCTACGCCGCCGCCCTGGCGACGGCGGAGGGTGCCCGGCGTGCGGAGATGGCCCCGGTGCTCGATCGTGCGTTCCCGATCGCGGCGAACCAGGTGCGCCGGGCCAGGGCGGTCTGGCCGATCGCGGTGATGGCGGTGTGGGGCGCGGTGACGATCGGGCTGTGGGCGCACCTGAGCGGGCTCGCGATCGTGCCGTGGGTGCTGCTCGGGGCCGTCGCGGCGCCCTCGCTGGCCGCCGGTGCGATCCGCGGCGCCTACCGGCAACCCACCGACTGGTCGAAGCCGCTGGTGTCCAACCCCATGGGCCCGCCGATCCCACCCGGTCTGTTCGGCATGATCGCGAAGGGTCCGGATGTCGCGATCATCGGGCTCGTGCCGCTCATCCTCGGCATGGTCGCCGTCGCCTCCCCGGTGACGCTGTTCCCCTGGCAGGCGGTCGCGACCCTCATCATGCTGGCGATCGCGTGCCGGGTCCCCGACCCGAAGGGTGCGTTCGCCACCGCGATGCAGGGCAAGCGGCCGTGACACGGATCATCGGGGGCAGCGTCGGCGGGCGTCGGCTCGCGGTGCCGGCGACGGGAACACGTCCCACGAGCGATCGGGTGCGGGAGGCGCTGTTCTCGCGGTTGCAGGCCCGGGGGGCTCTCGAGGACGCTCGTGTGCTCGACCTCTACGCCGGCTCCGGCGCGCTCGGCCTGGAGGCGTGCTCGCGCGGCGCGGCGACGGCGGTGCTGGTCGACTCCTCGACGACCGCCGTGGCCGTGTGCAAGTCCAACGCGCGTGTGCTCGGCTTCGCCGATCGGGTCACCGTGATCGGCCGCAAGGTCGAGCAGCTGCTGGCCGGCCCCGCGCCCAGCCGCACCTCGACACTCGTCTTCATCGACCCGCCGTACGAGCTGCAGGTGAGCCGGGTGCTCGGTCTGCTCGTCCGCCCCGGCTGGCTCGCCGACGACGCCGATGTCGTGCTCGAGCAGTCGACGCGTGCCGGCGAGCCCGACTGGCCCGATGGTCTCGTCCCCGCGGGGAGCAAGGTGTACGGCGAGACGACGCTCTGGTTCGCGACGCCGTCGACGGTCTGACATCGATCACGATCGGAGAAGCGGAGGGAGCCGCGCCGTCCTACGGTCGTCGCTGACGGACCACCGAACGAGAGGATGCCGTGATGAGCGGGTTCACCAAGGCCGAGCGCGACGCGATGAAGCAGCGAGCCGACGAGATGCGGGCGACCAAGGGACTCAAGGGTGCGGCCAAGAAGGCCAAGGAGCTCGAGGACTGCCTGGCCGCGATCGACGGGCTCGACGGGTTCGACCGCGAGCTCGCGACCCAGGTGCACCGCGTGGTGACCGACGTGGCCCCGGAGCTGGACCCCCGGACCTGGTACGGGTTCCCGTCCTACGCGCGCGACGGCAAGGTCGTCGTGTTCGTGCAGTACGCCGCCAAGTTCGGCACGCGCTACGCGACCCTCGGCTTCAACGAGGACGCCGCCCTCGACGACGGCGCCATGTGGCCCACGGTGTACGCGATCGTCGAGTGGAACGACACCGTCGAGAAGAAGGTGCGCGCGCTGGTCCGCAAGGCGGCCGGCTGACCGGACCTCTCAGGGCTGGGCCCAGGGAGCACCCAGCTCGCTGAACAGCAGCCGCTCGTCCGCGACGCGGGCGCACCAGGTCTCGATGTCGTCGATCACGGGGTGGCTCGCGGTGCCGTCGCCGACCCAGGTGACGAACGCGGGGTCGACAGGGCGGGGCGCCGGCGCCGTGCGGACCGCGTCCAGCACGCGCATGAACGCACCGGTCTCCGACGCCGGTGCCAGCAGCGGCACGCCCGTGGTGACGTGATCGACGAGGTTCGGGAACAGCCCGACCCGGCCGGTGCGTGTGGTCGTGGTCTCGCCACCGCTGGTCACCGAGAGCACGTCGGTCGTGTACTCGAGCTCGATGACGCCGTTGGTGCCTTCGACGCGGATGGTGGGCTCGGTGTGGCTGGGCGCGGAGAGGGTCAGGCCGAACGCGAGCGTGATGCCGTCGGTGGTGACGACCCGGACGCTGGACGTGTCGTCGGCCTCGATGTCGTGCGCGTGGAACAGCTCGACCTCGACCGAGGCGACGTCGGCGACCGTGCGCGCACCGGCGATCTGCAACGCCGTCGCGACGCAGTGCGCCAGCGGGTTGGTGACGACACCGTCGACCACCGGGACGCCGTCGAGCTCGCGCATCCCCGCCCAGCGCGACCGCTCGTAGTAGGCCAGGTCGCGCAGCCACGTGCCGACGCCTCCGACACCGCGGACCTCACCGATCGCACCGCCGGCGAGCAGGTCCGCGATCATCGGCAGCGCCAGCGACCCGAAGCTCTGGAACCCGATCTGCACCGCGCGACCGGTCTCCTCGGCGACGGAGAGCACCTCGTCGAGCTCGGCGAGCGTGGCCGTCGTCGGCTTCTCCATGAGGACGTGGGCGCCCGCGCGCATCGCGGCGATCGCGAGCGGGCCGTGGGTGTG
>JBMDXU010000127.1:0-16021 GCA_048594485.1 Pseudactinotalea sp.
CTCGTCCTCGGTGGTGCCACCCGCCACCTGGGTGCACAGCAGCGGAGTGAAGCCCGAGGTCGTCAGGGCGGCGGAGATCCGCTGGGCGAACAGCGGGAACACCGGGTTGGTGAGCTCGGGGACGACCAGCCCCACCAGACCCACCGAGCGGCCACGGAGCCGCTCCGGGCGCTCGTAACCGAGCATGTCCTGCGCCTGCAGCACGGCCTGGCGGGTCGGCTCGGCGACGCCGGGCTTGCCGTTGATGACCCGCGAGACGGTGGCCGTGCTGACGCCGGCGGCCTCGGCGAGGTCGGTCAGCCTCGTCCTGGTACCCCCGGGGTTCGTGCTCACCTGGCCTCCTCGCCGTCCGAGCTGTTGCTGAAACGTGTCCTGAAAGTTACAGCAAGATCTTGCACGAGGGGAAGTGGCGGGGTTACCGTCCTTCCATCAGGGCCGCTCGCTATGACGCGGGACGCGGCCGACTCACGACACACACAGGAGTGGACGATGCGCCGAGGCATCATGATCACTGCGGCTGCGGGCCTGACCCTGGCCCTCGCCGCGTGCCAGGGCGGGGGCAGCGACGACCCCACGCCGACCCCGACCGGTGGCGAGGAGACCAGCGCCGAGGCGTCCGGCTCGCTGACGATCTGGGCGGACGAGCTGCGCGCGAACGCGCTCACCGACGTCGTCGCGCAGTTCGAGGCGGACAACGGCGTCACCGTCGAGGTGGTGCAGAAGAACTTCGAGGACATCAAGACCGAGTTCCTCGCCCAGGCCCCCACGGGTGAGGGTCCGGACATCATCATCGGCGCCAACGACTGGGCGGGCGAGCTGGCGACCAACGGTGTGATCGCGCCCGTGGACCTCGGGGACACCGCCTCGCAGTTCCAGCAGATCGCTCTCGACGCCTTCAACTACGACGGCCAGAACTTCGGACTGCCCTACGCGATCGAGAACATCGCGCTCGTGGTCAACACCGGCCTCACCGACGCCCAGCCGACCACGTGGGACGAGCTCGTGAGCGCGGGCGAGGAGTCCGGCGCCGACTTCCCGCTGCTCGTGCAGATGGGGGAGACCGGCGACGCGTACCACATGTACCCGTTCCAGACCTCGTTCGGTGCCCCGGTCTTCGCCAGCGACGACAGCGGCTCCTACACCTCCGAGCTCGCGCTCGGTGGCGAGAACGGTGAGGCGTTCGCGCAGTGGCTCGCCGACAACGGCAGCGGCGGCTCGGGCGTGCTCGACACCGCGATCACCGGTGACATCGCCAAGGAGCAGTTCGTCGCCGGGGCGTCGCCGTTCATGGTGACCGGTCCCTGGAACATCCCGGACTTCACCGCGGCCGGTATCGACGTCGCGGTGCTGCCGGTGCCGTCGGCGGGCGGCGAGACCGCCGCGCCGTTCGTGGGTGTGCAGGGCTTCTACGTCAACGCGATGTCGGAGAACGCGCTGCTGGCCAACAACTTCCTCGTCAACTACGTCGCGACCGAGGACGTGCAGGTCGCGCTCTACGAGGCCGGCGGTCGCACCCCGGCTCTGCAGGCCGCTGCGGACTCCGTCTCCGCCGACGACCCGGTCGCGGCCGGGTTCGCCGAGGCCGGTGCCGTCGGTGCGCCGCTGCCGAACATCCCGGAGATGAACTCGGTCTGGACGTTCCTCGGTCAGACCGAGGCGGACCTCGTGTCGGGTGACGCCGGTGACCCGGCGGACGCCTGGGACACCATGGTCACCAACATCCAGGACGCGATCGGCGGCTGACGCCGGCTGACGCCGGGGCCGCACGCGCAGCGGTGGCCCCGGCGTCCGCATCCGCGGGACTGAACGTCCCGCGTGCGTCGAGGAGGCTCGGAGGACCATGAGCACGGTGAGCAGCCCGCCGGAGGGCTCGCAGACGCGGGGCACGACCTCGCACGCACGTGAGATCAACCGCTGGTGGGTCGTGAAGCTCGTCGTGATGGCGTTGCTGAACGCCTTCACGGTGTACGGGATCTACTCGGCCTACCTGGTGCAGGAGTGGTGGATCCTCGCGTCGCTGGTGGTGCTGCTCGTCGCCATCAACTGGGTGTACTTCAGCAAGCGGATGATCCCGGCGAAGTACCTGGTGCCGGGCGTCGTGTTCCTGCTGGTGTACCAGGTCTTCACGATGGGCTACACCGCCTACGTCGCCTTCACGAACTACGGCACCGGGCACATCCTCGACAAGCCGGAGGCCATCTCGGCCATCCTCTCCCAGAACGACGTCCGGCAGCCCGACTCCCCGACGTACCCGCTCAAGGTCGTCACCGCCGAGGACGGCGACCTCGGCCTGGCGATCGTGGTCGACGGCGCGGTGGTCGCGGGGACGGCCGACGAGCCGCTCACCGCCGTCGACGGCGCCACCGCCGATGGCACCACTCCCGCGGACATCCCGGGCTGGACCATCCTCCCTCTGCCGGACATCCTGGCGGTCCAGGAGGACGTGATCGCGCTCCGGGTGCCGTTCTCCGACGACCCGGCCGATGGCTGGCTGCGCACGGAGACCGGCACCAGCGGCTACGTCTCGGTGCCGCGGTTCACCTACGACGAGGCTGCCGACACCCTCACCGACACCGCCGACGGCACCGTCTACGCGCCGAACGACCGCGGCTTCTTCGAGGCGCCCGATGGCACGACCGTCACGCCCGGGTGGCCCGTGACCGTCGGGTTCGACAACTTCGCGAGGATGCTGACCGACAGCCGGATCCGCGACGCGCTCGCCCAGGTCGCGGTGTGGACGTTCGCCTTCGCGTTCCTGTCGGTGGCGACGACCTTCTTCCTGGGTCTGTTCTTCGCGATCGCGTTCAACCACCCCGGCGTCCGGGGCAGGAAGGTGATCCGGTCGCTGCTGATCCTGCCGTACGCGTTCCCCGGATTCCTCGCCGCGCTCGTGTGGAAGGGCATGCTCAACAACCCCTTCGGCTTCATCAACGCGACGATCCTCGGTGGCGCGGACATCCCGTGGCTCACCGATTCCTTGCTCGCGAAGATCTCGATCCTCGCCGTCAACCTCTGGCTCGGGTTCCCGTACATGTTCCTCATCTGCACCGGTGCGCTGCAGTCGGTGCCGTCCGACGTGTACGAGGCGGCGAAGCTCGACGGCGCGAAGCCGCCACGGATGTTCGCCGCGATCACGCTGCCGCTGCTGATGATCTCCGTGGCGCCGCTGCTCATCAGCTCCTTCGCCTTCAACTTCAACAACTTCAACCTGATCTACTTCGTGACGGGTGGTGGACCGAACATCCCCGGGCACCCGCTCGCGCTGGGCCGGACCGACATCCTGATCTCGACCGTGTACAAGGTCGCCGTCGACGCCGGGACCAAGGACTACGGCCTCGCCGCCGCGATGTCGATCCTCATCTTCGTGATCGTGGGCATCGTCTCCGCCCTCGGCTTCCGACAGACCCGCAAGCTCGAGGAGGTGCTGTGATGGCGATCGTCGGTGACACCCAGGACCGTCTCCGTGGTCGGCGCTGGTGGCGGGAGCTCTCGTGGCGTTATCTCGTGGCCGTCGTCGGGATCCTCTACGCCGCGTTCCCGATCGTGTTCGTCGTCTCGGCGTCGCTCTCGACGCGGGGCACGCTCACCGGGACGACCGGGCTGTTCACGTCGGTGACGTTCGAGCAGTACCGAGCGCTGTTCCAGACGAACTTCCCCAACTGGATCGTCAACTCGCTGGTCATCGGCAGTGCCGCCTCGGTCGGCTCCGTGCTCATGTCCGCCGCGGCGGCGTACGCCTTCTCGCGGTTCCGGTTCCGTGGGCGGCGCGGCTCGTTGACGTTCCTGCTGCTGCTGCAGATGTTCCCGCAGCTGCTGGCATTCGTGGCGATCCTGCTGCTGCTGCTGGCCCTCGGCAACGCCATCCCGCTGCTCGGGCTCAACAGCCGACTGGCGCTGATCGCTGTCTACCTGGGCGGAGCGCTCGGCGCCAACACGTTCCTCATGTACGGATTCTTCAACACCGTGCCGCGCGAGCTCGACGAGGCGGCCCGGATCGACGGCGCGTCGCACAGCAGGATCTTCTTCACGATCATCCTGCGCCTCGTCGCCCCGATCCTCGCCGTGGTGGCGCTACTGGGCTTCGTCGGCAGCTTCAGCGACTTCATCATCGCCCGTGTCGTGCTGACGGCGCAGGACAAGCTGACGGTCGCCGTCGGGCTGTACCAGTTCGTCAGCGCGCAGTTCGACGCCCGCTGGGGGATCTTCGCCGCGGGCGCCGTGCTGAGCTCGGTGCCGATCGTCGTGCTGTTCCTGTTCCTGCAGCGCTACATCGTCGGCGGGCTGACCGCCGGCGCGGTGAAGGGCTGACGATCAGCGCCGCCCGTCCGGCTCGACGTCGGAGCGCAGCACCGCCCACACGGTGGTGTCGCTCGGCACCTGCACCTCGCCCTCGAGACCCGGCTCGAGGGGACCGCTGGCGTGAAGGATCTCGATGCCCGAGCGCAGCGCGACCGGCGCGTCGCCGAGGTTGGCCACCACCAGCACCTCGCGGTTGGTGAAGGCGAGCACGGACTCCTTGCTGCAGTCGGGCAGGCCGTCGACCCAGGCCAGCGACCCGCTCCCGAGGCGGTAGTCGCGCCGGATCCGCAGCGCGGCACGGTAGGTCTCGTAGGTCGATCCCTCCACACCCTTCTGCGCGTCGACGGCGTAACGGGCCCAGTCCGGAGGCTGCGGGAGCCAGGTCGCGCCGGTGGCGGAGAAGCCGAACCCCGGGGCGTCGGCGACCCAGGGGATCGGGACGCGGCAGCCGTCGCGCCCCTTCTCCTGCCTGTCGGTGCGGACGTACGCGGGGTCCTCGCGGACGTCGTCGGGCAGCGCCGTGTGCTCGGGCAGCCCGAGCTCCTCGCCCTGGTAGAGGTAGGCGCTGCCGGGCAGCGCGAGCATGAGCAGGGCGGCCGCGCGAGCGCGGCGCAGCCCGAGCTCGGCATCGGGCTGGGGGTCTTCGGCGCCGATGCCGTTGGGTCCCTTGCCGGTCCGCGGCAGGCCGAGGCGCGACGCCGCCCGCACGACGTCGTGGTTGGAGAGCACCCAGGTGCAGGGCGCCCCGACGGCGGCGGCCGACCGGAGCCCGCCGGTGATCGACTCACGAAGGTCGTGAGCGCGCCACGGCGTGACGAGGAAGTCGAAGTTGAAGGCCTGCTGCATCTCGTCGGGGCGCGTGTACGCGGCGATCTTCTCGGGACCGTCGGCCCAGGCCTCGGCCACGAGGCAGCGGTCGCCGTCGTAGGAGTCCAGCACGCGGTGCCAGCGGCGGTAGATCTCGTGCACCCCCGGCTGGTCCCAGTACGGTGACGGGCTCATCACCTGGTCGGGCTCGTCGCCGGCCTCGTCGCCGCTGACCATGTCGGTGCGGTGGTCCCAGTCGGGGAACGTCTGGTCCTTGACGAGTCCGTGCGCGACGTCCACCCGGAAGCCGTCGACGCCGCGATCGAGCCAGAACCGCAGCACCGACTCCAGCTCGAGGCGAACCTCCTCGTTCTCCCAGTTCAGGTCCGGCTGCGTCACGTCGAAGATGTGCAGGGACCACTGGCCGGGCGTGCCGTCGGGCTCGGTGACGCGGCTCCACGCGGGGCCGCCGAACACGCTGCGCCAGTTGGTGGGCGGCTCCGCACCGTCGGGGCCTCTGCCGTCCTTGAAGACGTAGCGCTCGCGCTCGGGCGATCCGGGCGTCGACGCCAGGGCAGCCCGGAACCAGGCGTGATCGCTGCTCGTGTGGTTGGGGACGAGGTCGACGATGACCCGCAGGCCCAGCCGGTGCGCCTTGGCGATGAGCGCGTCGGCGTCGTCGAGCGTCCCGAACCGGGCGTCGACGTCGCGGTAGTCGGCGACGTCGTACCCGGCGTCGTGCTGCGGCGAGGTGTAGAAGGGCGACAGCCACAGGGCGTCGACGCCCAGCCGCGTGAGGTGTCCCAACCGCTCGGTGATGCCGGGCAGGTCGCCCATGCCGTCGCCGTCGGAGTCGGCGAAGCTGCGCGGGTACACCTGGTAGATGACCGCGCTGCGCCACCACGGCCCGCCGTCGGAGGAGGGGTGCACGAGCGTGCTCGTCGTCAGGGCGGTCCGAGCGTCGAGCTGCGGGGATGCGGGCATCGGGTCATTGTTCCGACGGCGCGCGGCACGTGCAAAACGCGGCGCTGCGGCCGAACGGCGCGGGGGATGGGCTCGGACGCTGCCGTTAGGCTCTCGGCGTGTCGGCGTTCGAGGTCCCGGAGGCGGCGTCGCTGCGCCCGACGTCCGGGTACGACGCGTCCGACGTCGAGCGCTGGTTCGCCGAACCGCCCAAGCGCAGCGGGCGGACCGCCTTCGAGCGTGACCGTGCGCGGGTGGTGCACTCCTCGGCGCTGCGCAGGCTCGGCGCGAAGACCCAGGTGCTCGGGCCGGGGCACGACGACTTCGTCCGCACCCGGCTCACGCACTCGCTCGAGGTCGCGCAGGTCGGCCGCGAGCTCGGCAAGTCGCTCGGGTGCGATCCCGACATCGTCGACACCGCGTGCCTGTCCCACGACCTCGGCCACCCGCCGTTCGGTCACAACGGCGAGAACGCCCTCGACCTCGCCGCCATGAGCATCGGCGGCTTCGAGGGCAACGCCCAGACGCTGAGGATCCTCACCCGCCTGGAGCCCAAGACCTTCACGCCCGACGGCGTCCCGTGCGGTCTCAACCTGACGCGGGCCTCGTTGGACGCGTCGACGAAGTACCCCTGGCGCACCGGCGAGGGGCCCGTGGCCTCCGACGGCCGGGTGACGGCGAAGTTCGGCGTCTACGCCGACGACGCGGCCGTGTTCTCGTGGCTTCGCGAGGGTGCGCCGTCGCGGGTGCGCTGTCTCGAGGCGCAGGTGATGGACCTCGCCGACGACATCTCGTACTCGGTCCACGACGTCGAGGACGCGATCGTGCTGGGCAAGGTCGATCCCGGTGCGCTCGGGACCGGTGCCTCCGTCGACAAGGTCGTCACACAGGTGCGCGACTGGTACGACCCCGACGTCTCCGACGACGACCTCGTGGCCGCTCTGGAGCGGCTCCTCGCGGCGCCGTTCTGGGTGCCGGCGTACGACGGCGGCCGGGCCGCGCTCGCCGCCCTCAAGGACATGACGAGCCAGCTCATCGGCCGGTTCTGCGACGCCGCCGCCGAGGCGACCCGCGCCGAGTACGGGCAGGGACCCCTCGTGCGGTACGACGCCTCGGTCGTGCTTCCCGTCGCCCAGCTCGCCGAGATCGCCGTCCTCAAGGGCATCGCCGCTGCCTACGTGATGGCTCCACGCGAGGACGAGCCCGTCTACCACCGTCAGCGCGTGGTGCTCGCCGAGCTGGTCGAGGCGATCCACGCCCGCGCCGAGCTGGCGCTGGAGCCCACCTTCCTCGCGGACTGGCGCGACGCCGTCGACGACGACGCGCGGCTGCGTGTCGTGATCGACCAGGTCGCCTCGCTCACGGATCTGTCCGCGTACTCCTGGCACGCCCGCCTCTGCGGTGAGCTGCGCGGCTGAACCGCACCGATCGACCCGACGCCGCCCGTCGTCTTGACTTTACGGTCGGGATACGCCGACCATACGGGAATGGCCGACCATCGCCCCTCTGCGGACACCCCGCCCTTCCCGGACTACGACCTCGCCGACACGCTCGACATCCACGACGCCGCTCAGTACAAGGCGCTGTTCGAGGACACCCGCCGCCAGATCGTCTGGCTGCTGCTCGAGCGTGCCGCGACGACGACGGAGCTGGCCGACGTCCTCGGCAAGCCCAAGGGGACCGTGGGGCACCACCTGAAGGTGCTCGAGGACGCCGGCCTCGTCCGGGTGGTCCGCACCGAGCGGGTGCGGGCGCTGGAGGCGAAGTACTACGGCCGCACGGCCCGTGTGTTCCTCTACCTGCGCGAGCACGACGCCGTCGGCGAGGAGCAGCGGCTGCTCACCCGGGCCGCCGCCGAGATCGCGCAGACGCCGGGTGAGCAGGCGCAGGTGTCGGCGAACATGCGCACGGTGCGCATCCCGGACGACCGCGCGCACGAGTGGAAGCAGCGCCTCGACGACCTCGTGGTCGAGTTCGCCCAGGAGCCGCGAGGTGGCTCCACCACCTACTCGCTCGTGTATGCGCTCTACGCCACCCCGATGCCCGCGCTCCCGGATGCGGCGCCGGCCGACGACGAGGCGGCGTCGTGACCAGCACGTCGGCCGCCGAGCGGCGGCCGCTCGGCGCCAACTACCGGAAGCTGTTCGCCTCGGCGACGGCGGCCAACCTCGGCGACGGTCTGATGAGCGTCGCGCTGCTCTGGCTCGCATCGGCGGTGACCCGCGATGCGCTGCTCATCGGCCTGGTCGGTGTCGCGAGCAAGATCCCGTGGCTCGTGTTCACGCTGCCGGCCGGGGTGATCGCCGACAGGTACGACCGCCGCCGGATCGTGGCCTGGATGGACGTCGCACGGGTCGTCGTCATCACCGGCCTCGCGCTCGTCGTGCTGCGCTACCAGGGTGGCCTGCCCACCCCCGAGGAGCTGGCGGCCGGCGCACCCGAGCCCAGCAGCGGACCGGTGCTGATCGCGGCGCTGTGCGCGACGGCGCTGCTGCTGGGTTTCGCCGAGGTGCTCCGTGACAACACGGCGCAGACGCTCATGCCGTCGGTGGTCGACAAGAGCCAGCTCGAGAAGGCCAACGGCCGCATGTGGGCGGCCGAGATGACCATGAACAGCTTCGTCGGCCCGCCGCTGGGCGGTGTGCTGATCGGCGTCGCGATCGTGCTGCCGTTCTTCCTCAACGCGGGCCTGCTCGCCGTCAGCGCCGCGCTGGTGTTCGCGCTCGCGGGCACGTTCGCCCCGAAGGGTGTCGATGCCGCGCGCAGCGCACGGATCGACTGGAAGGCCGAGATCGGCGAGGGGCTGCGGTGGCTGTGGAGCCACCGCCTGATCCGGACGCTGGCGATCCTGCTCGGCCTGCTCAACCTGCTCAGCAACATCGCGTTCGTGACCGTCGTGCTGTTCGTCCAGGACGTGCTCGGACTCTACGAGGGCTGGCAGTTCGGGCTCGTCACGACCGGGATCGCGGTCGGAGCCGTGGTCGGATCGCTCCTCGCGGACAGGATCACCGCGCGGGTGCCGCCCGGCACCGCGCTCGTCCTCGCCGTCGTCGGCATGGGGGTGTCGACGGCGGCCATGGGGCTGCTGCCCTCGGCGGTGGCGTTCTGGTCGGCGGGCGTCGTCGCCGGAGTCACGATCGTGGTCTGGAACGTCATCACGGTGTCGCTGCGGCAACGCCTGATCCCCGATCACCTGCTCGGCCGCGTCAACTCCGTCTACCGCTTCTTCGGCTGGGGCACGATCGCCGTCGGGACCATCCTGGGTGGTGCGCTGGTCACGTGGGTGGAACCCGCGCTCGGCCGCGAGTGGGCCCTGCGGGGGGTCTTCGTGCTCGCGGGGGTGCTGCACCTGGCGCTGCTCGCCGTCGTGGTCGTCGAGGTGAGCACCGAGAAGATCCGCGCGGCCGAACGCGCCGCGGCGGTCGAGGAGGCAGGGGCGCCGGCTTCGCCTGTGGAGGACACGCCGTCGGCCGTGGGACCTGACGCATAGACTCCCCGCCATGGCAGGACGGATCCGCAGCGAGGACATCGCCGCGGTCCGAGAACGGACGCGGATCGAGGAGGTCGTCGGCGCGCACGTCACGCTGAAGCAGGCGGGCGTCGGGTCGATGAAGGGTCTCTGCCCGTTCCACGACGAGCGTTCCCCGAGCTTCCACGTGCGCCCGCAGGTGGGGCTGTGGCACTGCTTCGGCTGCGGCGAGGGCGGCGACGTCATCTCGTTCGTGCAGAAGATCGACAGCCTCTCGTTCACCGAGGCGGTCGAGCACCTGGCGAACCGCGTGGGCGTGCAGCTGCGCTACGAGGAGGGCTCGGGCGGCGGGCCGCGACCGGGCATGGAGCCGGGCCGACGGCAGCGGCTGATCGAGGCCAACCGGATGGCCGCGGAGTACTACGTCCAGCAGCTCGAGTCGCCCGAGGCCGCCCCGGCCCGGGCGTTCCTCGCCGAGCGCGGATTCGACCGTGCGGCCACGCAGCCGTTCGGGGTCGGCTACGCGCCGAAGGGCTGGGAGCCGCTCACCCGGCACCTGACCGGTCGCGGGTTCACCCATCAGGAGCTGACGGCGGCCGGGCTGGTCTCGCAGGGCAACCGCGGCGTCTACGACCGCTTCCGCGGTCGGCTGGTGTGGCCGATCCGCGACACCACGGGCGAGGTGGTCGGGTTCGGGGCCCGCAAGCTCTACGAGGAGGACCAGGGCCCCAAGTACCTCAACTCCCCCGAGACCGCGCTCTACAAGAAGGCGCAGGTGCTGTACGGCATCGACCTCGCCAAGCGCGAGATCGCCAAGCGCAAGCAGGTGGTCGTCGTCGAGGGCTACACGGATGTGATGGCGATGCACATCGCCGGTGTCCCGACGGCGATCGCCACCTGCGGAACCGCGTTCGGGTCCGATCACGTGCGGATCGTGCGTCGGCTGCTCGGCGACGGCGTCGGGGGAGCGGCGGGTGTGATGCTCTCGTCGGGGTCGGCGGTGGGCGGCGAGGTGATCTTCACCTTCGACGGCGACGAGGCCGGCCAGAAGGCGGCTCTCCGGGCGTTCGGCGAGGATCAGCGGTTCGCGTCGCAGACGTTCGTGGCCGTCGAGCCGAGCGGGATGGACCCGTGCGACCTGCGTCAGGACAAGGGCGACGCGGCGGTCCGTCAGCTCGTGACCTCGCGCGAGCCGCTGTTCGAGTTCGCGATCCGGTCGGTGCTGCGGCAGGTGGACCTCGGCACGGCGGAAGGGCGTGTCGCCGGGCTGCGGATGGCGGCGCCGGTGGTCGGCAGGATCCGCGACCACGCGTTGCGCGGCGAGTACGCGCGTGAGCTCGCCGGCTGGCTCGGGATGGACGAGTCGTCGGTGCGGCAGGCGGTGCAGCGCGCCGGGCGATCCGACGCGGGGCAGGAGCAGCGTGGCGCGGGGGAGCGTGGTGGCTCGGGCGAGCGGGGTCAGGCGGTCACGTCGACGCCACAGCCGCGCAGCGACGACCCCGTGGTGCGACTGGAACGCAGCGTGCTGGAGGCGGTGCTGCAGCTGCCCGAGCATGCCCTCGCCGCCGGGTTCGACGATCTCGGCGCCGACACGTTCGCGGTGCCGTCCCACCGCGCGGTGCACGACGCGATCCGCGCGGCCGGAGGTGTGACCGCCTACGGCGCGCTCGTCGAGCAGCTGACGGCGTCCGGGGCGGGTGCAGGCGCCGGAGCGCAGGCCGCCGCGCAGTGGGCCGAGTCGGTCCGCGAGGCGGCGGGCCCGATCGAGACGACCGTGACCGAGCTCGCCGTCGCGCCGCTGCCGGAGGATCGCCCCGAGGCGGTGGGCAGCTGGGCGAGAGGAGTCCTGGTCGCGCTGATCAGGCTCGGGCTCAACCGTCAGATCGGGGAGGTCAAGGCGCGGCTGCAGCGCACCGAGCCCGACGCCCCGGCGTACCAGCAGACGTTCGCCGATCTCGTTCAGCTCGAGCAGCGTCGTCGAGCGTTGCAGGGGGAGTGATCAGCGCCCCGGCGGAGGAGCGGCCGCGGGGGCGACTGCGTGATCGCGACCGGTGAGCCACGTCCACGATCGCGGTACGAGCACGAGAGCCGCGACGACGCCGAGCCCGACGAGCTCGACCACGAGGACCGGCTCGAGATGGCCGCCGATCGCCGTCGAGACGACCGCGACGAGGACGTAGAGGACGAGGGCGATCAGCAGGACGAGGGCCGCGCGGCGACGGCGGAGCAGCAGCGCGGCGGCCACCACGGCGAGCACGACCGGCAGCAGGAGCCACGCGAGAATGATCGCGACCGCGGGAGTGACGAAGTCCTGAAGACCCGGCCCGGCCACGCCGAAAAGGGCAGTCGGGATCTCGATGACACGCGTCACGGCGTCGACCACGAGGAGCGCGGCGGCGACGACGATCGTGACGGGCACGCGGGCGGAGATGGCGCTCATGGACCGACACGCTACTGAGTCGTCGTCGCGAGCCGGTGCCCGGTCCAGGGGGACAGGTCCCCGGCGCCGCCGTGCGGTGCGACGCGCGACCAGGTCCGGCGAACGCCCGCCGACCCGTGGTAACCATGGGAGGTCTGCTTGCCCTATCGCCGTCGACAAGGAGGCGTCGTGACGACGTCGCACCACACCGTTGCGCTCATCGGAGCCGGTGGCATCGCCGCGCCGCATCTGCGGGCGTGGACCGCGCTGGGGGCCGAGGTGCGTGTCTTCTCCGAGGCGGGCGCGCAGGCCCTGACGGCCGACGTCCCGACGGCGACGCCGGTGGCGACGCTGGAGCAGGCGTTGCAGGGTGCCGACATCGTGGATGTCTGCACGCCGACCGACACCCACGCCGAGATCGTCGCGCGGGCCCTCGACGCCGGTGCGGACGTGCTCGGCGAGAAGCCGCTGGCCCGCACGAGTGCCGACGCGGCTGCGCTGGTGGCGCAGGCGGAGCGTCTCGGTCGCAAGCTCATGCCCGCGCACGTGGTCCGCTGGTTCCCGGCGTACGAGCGTGCCCAGGCCGGCGTCGCGGCGGGCGACCTGGGCGAGCTGGCCGTGCTGCGGTTCAGCCGGACCGGTGCCGGCCCGAGCCGCGACTGGTTCCACGACGTCGTCCGATCCGGAGGGATCGTGATGGATCAGATGATCCACGACATCGACCAGGCGCTGTGGCTCGCCGGTCCCGTGCGCGAGCTGGCGGCGGTCGGTGCGTCCGGCCCTCGGCCGGTGCAGACCGTGCAGCTCGTCCTGGAGCACCGCAGCGGGGCGCTCAGCTATGTGACGGGGACGTGGGGTCCGCCGGGGACGACGTTCCGCACCACGTTCGAGATCGCCGGGACGGACGGGTTGCTGCAGCACGACTCGACGGCGCATCCCGAGCTGCGGCTGGACGCCGCGGCGGCGGGGGAGTCGACGGGGCTGCTGCCGCCGGTGCACGGCACCAGCCCGTACCACCGCGAGATCGAGGCGTTCCAGGCGTGGGTCGACGGCGGTGACCCGCCACCGCTCGAACCGGCCGACGGGGTGAGGGCGGTCGCCGTGGCCGAGGCGGCGCTGCGCGCGCTCGAGCGGGGCGACGTCGTCGCGGTGGACGAGGAGGTGGCGGCATGAGCGGCGAGCTGACGATCGGCGTGGTGTCGCTTGCGCACCCGCACGCGTTCTCCTACCTGGCGGCGCTCGCGGCGATGCCCGGGGTCGAGGTCGTCGGTGTCGACCCGGGGGCGGACGGCGAGCCCGGTCGCGGTCGGGAGGCGATCGAGGCGGCCGGTGCGCGGTCTGCTGGCTCCTACGACGAGCTGCTGGCGCTCGCGCCCGACGGGGTCATCGTGTGCTCGGAGAACGTGCGCCACCGCGAGCACACCGAGGCCGCGCTCCGGGCGGGTGCCCACGTGCTGTGCGAGAAGCCGCTCGCGACTGATCCCGTGGACGCCGCCGCGATGGTCGCGACCGCCGAGGAGGTGGGGCGTCGGCTGATGGTGGCGCACCCGGTGCGGTTCTCGACCGCCTTCACCGCGTTGCAGGAGGCCTACGACCGTGGCGACCTGGGTCGGCTGCTCGCGGTGACGGGCACGAACAACGGGCGGTTGCCGCTCGGCCGGGACTGGTTCACCGATCCGGCGCTCGCGGGTGGCGGCGCGGTCACCGATCACACTGTGCACGTCGCCGACCTCCTGGACGCGCTGCTCGACGGCGCGGAGCCGGTCTCGGTGCTCGCCCGCGCCAATCGGGTGCTCCACGGCGACGACGTCGAGGTCGAGACGGCGGGGCTGGTGCAGGTGACGTACGCCGGAGGTGTGGTGGCGACGATCGACTGCTCCTGGTCGCGCCCGGACGACTACCCGACGTGGGGAGGGCTGACGCTCGATCTCGTCGGCACCGGCGGCACGGCCCACATGGACGCGTTCGTCCAGCGCGTCGACGGCCACCGCCGCGGCCACGGCCAGGTCTGGCTCGGCCACGGCGAGAACGCCGACGGCGCGATGATCGCCGAGTTCCTCGACGTCGTCAGGACCGGCCGCGAACCCCACCCCGACGGTCGCGCCGGCCTCCGCGGCACCACGATCGTCGCAGCAGCGTACGAGTCGATCCGAACGGGCCTGCGGGTGCAGGTGTCGTCGGCGTGAGGTGAGCCATGGCTCCGTGCCCGACGTGCGGTGTGCTCCCCCGACTGGACTCGAACCAGTAACCTGCCGATTAACAGTCGGACGCTCTGCCAATTGAGCTACGGGGGAATGCGGCCTGACGATCATAGCGGCAGCAGGACGTGCTCCCGGCCACCGCTCCCGACGTCACGCGGTGACGTCGGTCTCGTCCGGGTTCGACAGCGAGATGACGGCGCGGCGCACCCGCGGATTCGTCCGGAGCGTGCTCGCGATGCGCTCCGCGCGCTCGCTCCCGTCATGTGCCCACGGTGTGCCCTCGTCGGGTGGACTCGCTACCGCAGGCCGACGGCGTCTCTCGCCCTGGTCTCGACGGCGTCGATCTGGTCATCGAGCGTCGCCCCGGGCCTGACGGGCCCGACGCCGAGGGTCTGCGTGAACAGGTCGCCGTCGGGAGACCGACGCACGATCACCCGGATCGTGCCGCCGCCACGGGCGGGTTCGTTCTCGACGTGGACGATGCTCGCGTCGACGCGCTCACGGAACGTCAGCGGGAGGTCGCGGGGGCGCTCCTGCGTCGTCGTCAGCCGCTCGGGAGCGCGATCGCCGATCCAGTGCACGGTCAGGGTGTGCGTCTCGGCGTCCCACTCGCCACGCTCGACGTCGGTCCACCCGCGGTGCCACACGACGCCGTCCTCGGACGTCAGCGTCAACCCCGCGCGAGTGAGGACGAGCCACCGGCCATCGGAGACCCCGTCCGCGACCAGGACCTTGTCGTCGATGCCCTCAGTGACCCAGCGGGGTCGACGCACACGTGCCATGGTCACAGTCGACCACACCACTACGCTGAGACGCCGTCGGCCCCGGTAGCTCAGCCGGTCAGAGCAGTGGACTCATAATCCATCGGTCGCGGGTTCAAGCCCCGCCCGGGGCACCGCCAGAACGTCAACGAAATCTGGGCTGTTCGGGGCGTGACCTGGTCACGCGTAGGCTCGCCGATGTGGATGACGACGAGCGGATCGCCCTGTTCCTGGACTACGAGAACCTTGCTCTGGGCGCTCGCGACCACCTCGGGTCGGCCTTCGACCTCCGTCCGATCAGCGATGCGCTGGCCGAGCGCGGCCGCGTCGTGGTGCGCCGGGCGTACGCCGACTGGTCGTACTTCGACGAGGACCGCCGGATGCTCACCCGCTCGCACGTCGAGCTGATCGAGATGCCGCAGCGGATGGGCGCCTCCCGCAAGAACGCCGCCGACATCAAGATGGCCGTGGACGCGATCGAGATGGCGTTCTCGCGGGACTACATCTCCACCTTCGCGGTCTGCACGGGCGACAGCGACTTCACCCCGCTGGTCCACAAGCTGCGCGAGCTGAACAAGCGCGTCATCGGGTTCGGTGTGCGCAGCTCGACGTCCGCGATGCTGCCACCCGCGTGCGACGAGTTCCTCTACTACGACGACCTGCCCGGCGTCGAGACGCACGTCGAGGAGCGCAGCAGCAAGCGCACCGGCAAGAGCAGCGCCGCCAAGGGTTCGACGGCGTCCGCGGCGCCCGCCGAGCCGGAGCCGGTCGAGAGCGTCGAGGCGGAGATCGAGCCCGACACCAACGGCCGGGGCGACGTCGCCGTCCTCGTAGCGCAGACGGTCGCGGGTCTGGAGCGCAGCTCCGCCTCCGACGTCACCGCCTCCGTGCTCAAGCGCACGCTGCTGCGCAAGGACCCCACCTTCAACGAGGCCGACCACGGGTTCCGCGGGTTCGGCGAGCTCGTCCAGCACCTGGCCGATCGTGGCCTCCTCGACATCAGCGACGGCCCCGCCAAGGGCGACCCGATCGTCCGCCTCAGCGAGCGGGGGAGTCGTGAGGAGGCGTTCGCGCTCCTGCGCGCCGCCGTCGACGACCTCGG
>JBMDXU010000128.1:0-19855 GCA_048594485.1 Pseudactinotalea sp.
CGGTCCTCGACATCGCCGCGCGCCTCGACGACGGCGGGGTCGTCCTGCGCCACCTTCTCGAACGGCCCGGCCGCGAGGTAGTCGCGGATGGTGTTGGGGAGCACGAAGTAGCCGTCGGCGAGACCCTGCATGAGCGCCGACGCGCCGAGGCGGTTCGCGCCGTGGTCGGAGAAGTTCGCCTCGCCGATGACGAACAGGCCCGGGATCGAGGACTGCAGGTCGTAGTCGACCCACAGCCCGCCCATCGTGTAGTGGACCGCGGGGTAGATGCGCATCGGCGTCACGTACGGGTCCTCGCCCGTGATGCGGGCGTACATGTCGAACAGGTTCCCGTACTTCGCCTCGACGGCGGGGCGGCCGAGCCGCTCGATGGCGTCGGCGAAGTCGAGGTAGACACCGCGACGGGCGTCGCCGACCATCGGGCCGACGCCCCGACCCTCGTCGCACATGTTCTTCGCCTGTCGCGACGCGATGTCGCGGGGGACCAGGTTGCCGAAGCTGGGGTAGATCCGCTCGAGGTAGTAGTCGCGATCCTCCTCGGGGATCTCGCGCGGGTCCTTGGTGCAGTCCTCGACCTTCTTCGGCACCCAGATGCGACCGTCGTTGCGCAGCGACTCGCTCATCAGCGTGAGCTTGGACTGGTGCTCGCCGGAGACCGGGATGCAGGTCGGGTGGATCTGCGTGTAGCAGGGGTTCGCGAAGTACGCGCCCTTGCGGTACGCCCGCCAGCTGGCGGTGACGTTGCAGCCCATCGCGTTCGTCGAGAGGAAGAAGACGTTCCCGTAGCCACCGCTGGCCAGCACGACGGCGTCCGCGAGGTGGGTCTCGATCTCGCCCGTGACCATGTCGCGGGTGACGATCCCGCGGGCCTTGCCGTCGACGACGATCAGCTCGTGCATCTCGTGACGCGCGTGCGTGGTGACGGTGCCGGCGGCGACCTGGCGCTCCAGCGCCTGGTAGGCGCCGATGAGCAGCTGCTGCCCCGTCTGGCCACGCGCATAGAAGGTGCGCGAGACCTGCACACCGCCGAAGGAGCGGTTGTCGAGGAGGCCGCCGTACTCGCGCGCGAACGGCACACCCTGCGCGACGCACTGGTCGATGATGTTCGCGCTCACCTCGGCGAGCCGGTAGACGTTGCTCTCGCGGGCGCGGTAGTCGCCACCCTTGACGGTGTCGTAGAAGAGCCGGTGGATCGAGTCGCCGTCGCCCTTGTAGTTCTTGGCGGCGTTGATGCCGCCCTGCGCGGCGATCGAGTGCGCGCGGCGCGGGGAGTCCTGGTAGAAGAACGCGTCGACCTTGTAGCCGGCCTCACCCAGCGTGGCCGCGGCCGAGCCGCCGGCCAGCCCCGTGCCGACGACGATGACGCTGAGCTTGCGTCGGTTCGCCGGGTTGACGAGCTTGCCCTCGAAGACCTTGGTGGTCCACTTGCGCTCGATCGGCCCGGCGGGGGCCTTGGTGTCCTGCACCGGGTCGCCCTGGACGTACAGGCCGGCTGCGTCGTCGTGGTCCATGGAGGCGGCGGCGTCCGTCGAGACGGGCGCCGTCACACCCTCGGCCGGCCCCTCGGAGGGTGCGTCGCTGGCGACCTCGGCCGGAGCGGTCTGCTGGGCGGCTCCCGCAGCCTGGTCCCAGCTGCCCATCGCGGTGCCGCGCGGGTGCTCGTGCTCCTCAGTCATGCGGTCCAGATCCCTTCGGGTTCACGAGACGATGCCGGCGAGCACGCTCAGCGGGACGAGCACGAATCCGCCGGCAACGACCACGGCGAGCACGAGACCCGCCGTCTGCGCGTTCCGGTAGCGCTTCGGGGTGCCGGTGAGCCCGAGCGTCTGGAGCGCGCTGAAGGTGCCGTGCCGCAGGTGCAGCGCGAGCGCGATCATCGCGACGACGTAGATGAGAGTCACCCACCAGACCTGGAAGCTGCCCACCATCCGCAGGTAGGGGCTCTCCGGGTCGCCCCCGGGATTGATGGTGTGGGTCGTCAGGTGGAGGATGTGGAAGACCACGAACGCGAGCAACGCGACGCCGCCCCACCGCATCGTGCGGGAGGCGAGGGTTGCCTTGACGGCCTTCTTGACCGCGTACTTCTGCGGGCGCGCCTGGTGGGCGCGCGACCAGAGGTAGAACGCGGAGCCGGCGTGCCCGATCAGCGACGCGAGCAGCACCACGCGGGCGATCCAGAGGACGCCGCCGTAGGGCAGCATCGGGACCAGGATCTCGCGCAGGTGGTGGGCGTAGGTGTCGAAGGCCTCCTGGCCGGAGAACGCCTTGAGGTTGCCGTACATGTGCACGATGACGTAGCCGATGAACACCAGGCCGGTGACCGCCATCAGGATCTTCATCGCGATCAGGGACGCGCGGCTCGTGCGGCGCCCCGTAGCAGTCGTGGTCACAGAGGCCACCGTATCGCCATCCGAACACCACTCTGGACCATCTACCCGCCATGCGATATAAGCCGCACGGCTCGCGCGGAATTCGCCGTCCCGTCGACCGGTGCGACCGGGATGCGGCGGTCGGGGGCCGGACGCGAGGGGGCGCCACTAATCTCCTGCCATGGTCGAGGCGACGTTCTACGCAGTGGTGCCGGCGGGTGGGGCGGGGACGCGGCTGTGGCCGCTCTCCCGAGCCGGCGACCCGAAGTTCCTGCTCGACCTGACCGGCAGCGGTCGCACGCTGCTCCAGGCCACGTGGGACCGGCTCGACCCGATCTCCGACGGTGTGCTCGTCGTCACCGGCACACGCCACGCGGCCGCGGTCGGCGCCCAGCTCGCGGGCCTGGCGGGCGAGGACCTGCTGGTCGAGCCGTCGCCGCGCGACTCGATGGCCGCCATCGGGCTCGCCGCCGCTGTGCTGGCGCACCGCCACCCTGACGACGACGTCGTCATCGGCTCGTTCGCGGCCGACCACGTCATCACCGAGCAGGCGGCGTTCACGACGGCGGTGCACGCCGCCGTCGAGGTGGCTCGTCAGGATCTCGTGGTGACGATCGGCATCGAGGCCGATCACCCGTCGACGGCGTTCGGGTACGTCGAGATGGCCGACGAGCTCGACATGCCGGGTCTGCCGGCACCGGCCTACGCCGTCCGCGCCTTCACCGAGAAGCCGGACGAGACGACGGCGGCCGAGTACCTCGCGACGGGTCGGTACCGCTGGAACGCGGGGATGTACGTGATGCGGGCGGCCGTGCTGCTGCGGCACCTGCAGCGGTTCCAACCCACCATGCACGCCGGGTTGCTCGAGATCGCGGCCGCCTGGGACGGACCGGACCGTGCCGTCACGGTGGACCGGGTCTGGCCGACGCTGACGAAGATCGCCATCGATCACGCGATCAGCGAGCCACTGTCCGCCGAGGGCGGCATCGCCGTCGTCCCCGCGGTGCTCGGGTGGAGCGATGTCGGCGACTGGCGCTCGCTCGCCGAGCTCACCCCCGGCCGCGCGGACGGCGTCCACGTGCTCGGCGCCGACGGCCTCGTCCGAGCCCTCGGCTCCGACGGCGCGCTCGTGGTTCCCGCGAGCAGCAGGACGGTCGTCGTGCTCGGGGTGCCCGACGCCGTCGTCGTCGACACACCCGACGCGCTGCTCGTGAGCACGCGCGACCACGCGCAGGAGGTCAAGAAGGTCGTCGACGCGCTCGCCGCCGACGGCGCCACCGACCTTCTCTGACCCGTCCCTCGTAAAGCGGTGAGTGAGTTTCCACCGGTGGTGGCTGAGTGGACGCTGACACACCGCTGCGTGGGTGTGCCCCGTCGAGCGGTGAGTGGGCGTCCACCGCAGGTGTCCGGGTGGACGCTGGCGCACCGCCGCGGCGCGGGAGCGGTGTGAGGGAGGTCGCGCCCGCCGACCGCCGTCGTCGGGGCTCGCGGCCCCGGCAGCGCACTACCCTTGCCGGGTGCTGGACTCGGGCTCTGACGTCGTCGACCTCGCCGCTGCGATCGGCGAGCGTGCACGTGCGCTCGAGACCGAGCTGGTCGAGATCCGGCGCGACATCCACGCCCACCCCGAGGTGGCGCGCATGGAGCACCGCACCACCGAGCTCGTGGCGGAGCGGCTCACCGCCGCCGGTCTGAGCCCGAGGCGGCTCGAGGGCACCGGGCTGATCTGCGACATCACGCCGTCGGGCGTCGACCCGATCGAGGCGCGCGCACGCCGACGGGTGATCCTGCGCGCGGACCTCGACGCGCTGCCGATGGCCGAGACGACCGGCCTGCCGTTCGCGTCGACGAACGGGATCACCCACGCCTGCGGGCACGACGTCCACACCACGGTCGTGCTCGGCGCCGGCCTCGTGCTCGCCGAGCTCGCCGAGCAGGGGCTGCTCGAGGCGTCGGTCCGGCTGGTCTTCCAGCCCGCCGAGGAGGTCCAGCCCGGGGGAGCGGCCGACGTGATCGCGGCGGGAGTCCTCGAGGGCTACGACGAGATCTACGCGCTGCACTGCGATCCCAAGCTCGACGTCGGCCACATCGGATCGCGCATCGGGCCGATCACCTCGGCCTCCGACACCGTGACCGTGACCCTCTCCGGCCCCGGAGGTCACAGCTCGCGCCCGTACCTGACCGGCGACGTCGTGTTCGCGCTCGGCCAGGTCATCACGCAGGCTCCGGCGGTGCTCGGACGCCGGATCGACCCGCGCGCCGGCGTCAACCTCACCTGGGGTGCCGTCGAGGCCGGCAAGGCGGCCAACGCGATCCCCTCCCGCGGCATGGTCACCGGAACCCTGCGCTGCCTCGACGAGGGTGCCTGGCAGCAGGCGGAGGAGATCCTGCAGGAGGCGCTCCCGGAGCTGGTGGCGCCGTACCAGGTCGACATCGAGGTCGAGATCATCCGCGGTGTGCCGCCGGTGGTCAACGACGAGGCGAACGTCGCGCGGATGGACGCCACCGCGCGCCGCCTCCTCGGTCCGACCTCGGTCGTGCTCACCGAGCAGTCGCTCGGCGGCGAGGACTTCGGCTGGTACCTGCTCCAGCGCGACGGCGCCATGGTGCGTCTGGGCACCCGCACCCCCGGCGGTCGCGCGTACGACCTGCACCAGAGCGACCTCGTCGTCGACGAGGCCGCCATCGTCACCGGCGTGCAGCTGCTCGCGGGAGTCGTCGTGCTCCCCGACCCTGCGGACGACGACCTCGCCTGATCGGCACCGGCGGTAACAGGCGCCGCGATCTCGCCTCACGGCTCCCGCGATGCCGGCCGCGCCCTCGCAGATACCAGTTGGGTAACAAA
This sequence comes from Pseudactinotalea sp., assembly GCA_048594485.1. Lineage (GTDB taxonomy): Bacteria > Actinomycetota > Actinomycetes > Actinomycetales > Beutenbergiaceae > Pseudactinotalea. The sequence continues at coordinate 5,215 of JBMDXU010000128.1, forward strand.
CCCCCGGGTGTCCAAGGGATGAAACACGCACGTGACCTGGGCAGGGTTATCGTCTCGCGAAGCCGCCCGGCGATCGTCCCGGCGCGGGGGTCCCTGGTGCATCGACCCAGGGCGCAACCACGACAGGAGAAGTACGTGAAGAAGTCCATCTACGGGGCCGCGACCCTCGCCGTCGCCGCGCTCACGCTCGCCGCGTGCGGGCAGGCGCCCAGCGACGACGGCACGACCGGCGGCGGCGGTGAGACCACCGGTGGCGGCAGCGACGTCAAGGCCTGCCTCGTCTCCGACGCGGGTGGTTTCGACGACCAGTCCTTCAACCAGGCCGGCTTCGAGGGCCTGGAGCGCGCCGAGTCCGAGCTGGGCATCGAGATCAACTCGATCGAGTCCGCTGCGGATGCCGACTTCGGACCGAACATCGACCAGATGATCCAGGACGGCTGCACCTACATCATCGGCGCCGGCTTCCTGCTCGAGAACGCGATCCAGGAGGCCGCCGAGCAGAACCCGGACATCAACTTCGGGCTCGTGGACTCCGGTTTCTCCGACGACGACTTCAACCCCGTCACGATCGACAACGCCAAGCCGCTGCTGTTCAACACGGCCGAGGCAGCGTTCCTCGGTGGCTACGTCGCCGCGTCGATGAGCGAGACCGGTGTCGTGGCGACCTACGGCGGCATCCCGATCCCCTCGGTCCAGGTCTTCATGGACGGCTACGCCGACGGCATCGCGCAGTACAACGAGGACACGGGTTCCGACGTCCAGCTGCTCGGCTGGGACAAGGAGGCCCAGGAGGGCGACTTCACGGGCGACTTCGACAACCAGAGCAACGGGCAGAACCTCACCCAGACGTTCCTGTCGCAGGACGCCGACGTCATCCTCCCGGTCGCCGGCCCCGTGGGTCTGGGCACCGGCGCCGCCCTCGAGGCCAACGGCTCCGGCACGATGATCTGGGTCGACTCGGACGGCTACCTCACCACCGACTACGGCTCGCTCATCATCACCTCGGTGATGAAGGAGATCGGCGCCGCGGTGTTCGACTCGATCGAGGAGCAGGTCAACGGCGAGTTCAGCAACGAGCCGTACGTCGGCACGCTGGAGAACGAGGGTGTCGGGCTGGCGCCGTTCCACGACTTCGAGGGCCAGGTCTCCCAGGAGGTCGTCGACCGCGTGGCCGAGCTGCAGGAGCAGATCGTCTCCGGCGAGCTGACGGTGGAGTCGCCGAACTCCCCGTGATCCGCACGGCGTGATCTGAGCACGAGCTCCGGGGTGGCCGTTCGCGGCCACCCCGGAGTCGTCTGCAGGCGATAGTGTCCGAGGTCACCACCGCCGGAGCGGTGGGGGAGGGAGCAGCGGTGAAGCTGGAGCTGCGCGGCATCACCAAGAGGTTCGGCGACTTCGTCGCCAACGACGCGATCGATCTCGTGGTCGAGGCCGGCGAGATCCACGCCATCCTCGGTGAGAACGGCGCCGGCAAGAGCACGCTGATGAACACGCTCTACGGGCTCTACCAGCCCGACGGCGGCGAGATCCTCCTCGACGACGCCCCCGTCGTGTTCTCCGGACCCGGCGACGCGATGAACGCCGGTATCGGCATGGTGCACCAGCACTTCATGCTCGTGCCCGTGTTCACCGTCGCCGAGAACATCGTGCTCGGTCAGGAGAAGACCGGTCGCGCCGGGCTGCTCGACCTGGAGGCCGCGCGACGCCTGGTGCTCGAGACGTCCGAGTCCCTCGGCTTCCACATCGATCCCGACGCCCGTATCGAGGACCTCTCCGTCGGGGCGCAGCAGCGCGTCGAGATCGTCAAGGCGCTGTCCCGGCAGGCCGAGGTGCTCATCCTGGACGAGCCGACCGCGGTGCTCACGCCCCAGGAGACCGACGAGCTCATCGAGATCATGGGCCGGCTCAAGGCCGGCGGCACCTCGATCATCTTCATCACCCACAAGCTGCGCGAGGTCCGCGCGATCGCCGACGCGATCACGATCATCCGGCTCGGCAAGGTCGTCGGGTCCGCCGACCCCAGCGCCACCGAGACCGAGCTGGCGTCGCTGATGGTGGGCCGCTCGGTGAACCTCGGTGTCGCCAAGGAGCCGTCGAGGCCGCAGGGCACGGCGTTGTCGATCACGGGGCTGACGGTGCGCGACGGCGCCGGTGTCGAGGTCGTCAAGGACGTCAGCCTCGACGTCGCACGCGGTGAGATCGTGGCGCTCGCGGGCGTCCAGGGCAACGGTCAGACCGAGCTGACCGAGGCGATCCTCGGGGTCGGTCCGGCGGATGCCGGCCACATCGAGCTCGACGGCCGCGAGATCTCGGGTCTCGGTGTGCGCGACCGGCTGGACGCCGGTCTGGGGTTCGTCCCGGAGGACCGGACGACGGACGGGATCGTCGCCGATCTCTCGATCACGGAGAACCTCGTGCTCGACCTCGTCGGCGACCGGCCGTACTCCGCGTTCGGTGCGATCGACGTCGGCTTCCTGCGTCAGAACGCGACCCAGCGCGTCCAGGAGTTCGACGTCCGGACGACCTCGATCGACCGGCCGGTCGGCACCCTCTCCGGAGGCAACCAGCAGAAGGTCGTGCTCGCCCGCGAGCTCTCGCGCGAGCTGACGCTGCTCGTGGCCTCGCAGCCCACCCGTGGTCTCGACGTCGGCTCGATCGAGTTCGTCCACAAGAGGATCGTGGCCGAGCGGGACCGTGGTGCCGGGGTGCTCATCGTGTCCACCGAGCTCGACGAGGTGCTCGCGCTGGCCGACCGGATCGCCGTCATGTGCGGTGGCCGGCTCGTCGGTGTCGTCGACGGCGGCGAGGACCGTGACGTGCTGGGTCTGATGATGGCGGGTGTGCCTGCCGACGAGGCCCGCGCGCAGGCGGCCCAGCACCACACCGTGCTCGGGGAGGCCGACCTCGGTGTCGACCCCGAGACCGCCGTCGAACCCGTGCCGCAGACGACCCACCAGGAGGATGCGCGATGACGCAGGACGACCGCGCACCGGAGTCCCTCGAGGGCCGTGACCCGGAGCCCCGGCTCGCGGAGTCCGCGACCAGGCAGGACGACATCGACGACGACGGCGCAGCGGCGCCGTCGGGTGCCGACGAGACCGCGACCGAGCCGACCGGCCGGCCGCGCGCCTCGTTCTCGCTGATCATGCGCGAGGCGCTGGGCGGCATGCTGCGGTCGTCGTGGCTGATCACGCTCGGCGCGGTCGTGCTCGCGCTGCTCATCGGGTCGGTCCTCATCCTCATGGGCGACACCGCGGTGCAGGCGACCCTCGGCTACTTCTTCCAGCGTCCGAGCGACTTCTTCCGCGAAGCCGGGCGTGCGATCGGCGAGTCCTACGTAGCCCTGTTCCAGGGCGCCGTCTACGACTCGCAGGCCACCAGCCCCGAGCGCGCGATCCGGCCGATCACCGAGACGCTGACGATCGCTGCGCCCCTGATCTTCGCCGGGCTCGGCATCGGGCTGACGTTCCGGGCCGGGCTGTTCAACATCGGTGGTCAGAGCCAGCTCGTCCTCGGAGCGATCTGCGGGGCGTGGATCGGGTTCGCGCTCGACATGCCGCCGTTCCTGCACCTCGCGCTCGTCGTCATCGCGACGGCGATCGGCGGCGCGGTCGCCGGTGCCATCCCCGGTGTCCTCAAGGCACGGTTCGGGGCCCACGAGGTGATCTCGACGATCATGCTCAACAACACCTCGAAGTACTTCCTGCTGTGGCTGCTCGGCACCGGGGCGTTCGTCTCCGCCACCCCGCAGGTCTCGCCCGGGCTCGCCGACACCGCACGGTTCCCGCTCCTGCTCGGCGGGAGCTTCCGCCTGCACGTGGGCTTCGCGCTCGCGCTGCTCGCGGCGCTGGGCGTGTGGTGGCTGATGGAGCGCTCGGTGCTCGGGTTCCAGATGCGTGCCGTCGGTGCGAACCCGGGCGCCGCCCGGACGGCCGGGATGAGCGTGCCCCGGGTCACCGTGCTCGCGCTGGCGCTGTCCGGCGCGCTCTGCGGCCTGGCCGGAGCGATGCAGGTCGCCGGGACCGAGGGCAAGCTGACGGCGTCGGTCTACGGCTCGATCGGGTTCGACGCCATCACGGTCGCCCTGCTCGGCCGCAGCCGGCCGCTGGGGACCGTGCTCGCCGGCATCCTCTTCGGCGCGCTGGCAGCCGGTGGGCGCATGATGTCGACCCGCGCGGGCACCGAGGCCGAGCTCGTCACGGTGCTGCAGGCCGTCATCGTGCTGCTGATCGCGGCGCCGCCGCTGGTCAGGGCGATCTTCCGGCTGCCGCAGCCCGATGCGACGCCCCGACGCTCGCGCCGCGCGGCGGAGGTGACGGCATGACCGACGTCGTCGAGGCACCCGCGACCGCCTCCGTGAGGGCTCCCGGGGCGAACCGCAGCGTGGTCGGGTTCGGTGTGATCGTGCTGGCCGGGCTCGCGCTGGTGCTCACCGTGCCACCCGGGATCTCGAAGATCCAGCTCACCACCGGTGCCGAGCTCTTCCAGATCCCGCGGCTGGACCTGCCGAGCGTGGTGGCCGTCGGGGTACCCGGTATCGCCGCCGTCGTCGTCGCCGCCGTGGGCCTGGTGACGACGCTGCGCCGGCGCCGGTCGGCTCCGGTCTGGATGCTGCTGCTGGCCGGCGCGCTGCTGCTGCTCGCGTTCCTGTGCCATCTCGTCGCTGGCAAGACGGGGGTCCTCCCGCTGACGGCGCTCCTCGCGAGCACCCTGTTCCTCGCGACCCCGCTGATCTTCGGCGCCCTGGGCGGCGTGGTCTGCGAGCGGGTCGGCATCGTGAACATCGCCATCGAGGGGCAGCTGCTCGCCGGCGCGTTCGCCGGTGTCGTGGTCGCCTCGCTCGCGGGCCAGAACCCGTACGTCGGTCTGATCGCCGCCCCGATCGCGGGCATCGGCGTCGGCGCGCTGCTCGCGTGGTTCTCCATCCGGTTCCGCGTGGACCAGGTCATCACCGGCGTCGTCCTCAACGTGCTGGTGCTCGGCCTGACGACGTTCTTCTTCAAGGCCATCCTCTCCGAGCTCGACGGCTGGAACGACCGCTCACGGCTGCCCGTGATCCCGATCCCGCTGCTCTCCGAGATCCCCGTGCTCGGGCCCGTGCTGTTCCGTCAGAACCTGCTCGTCTACCTGATGTACGCGATCATCGTCGGGCTGCAGGTCTACCTGTTCCGCTCCCGCTGGGGTCTGCGTGTGCGCGCCGTCGGCGAGCACCCCAAGGCCGCAGACACGGTCGGCATCGACGTCAACCGCACCCGGTGGCGCAACACCCTGCTCGGATCGGCGATCGCCGGGCTCGGCGGCGCGTTCTTCACGATCGGTCAGGGGCTGGCGTTCGGCATCGACATCACCGCGGGCTCTGGCTTCATCGCGCTCGCGGCGCTCATCCTCGGCCGCTGGACGCCGACGGGCGCCGTCGCCGCCGCGCTGTTCTTCGGGTTCGCGAACGCGCTCAGCCAGTCGCTGCGCTCCTACGGCGTGAGCCTGGACTCGAACCTGCCGCTGATGATCCCTTACATCGTCACGCTGTTCGCCGTCGCCGGCCTCGCCGGCAAGGTCCGGCCGCCCGCGGCCGAGGGCATCCCGTACGTCAAGTGACGGCGAGCGGGCGGCGCCGCTCGTTCGACGACGACGAACCGGGCCGGCTCGGCCACCGCGCTGGTCACGGCGAGCACGCACGCGGCAGGATGGAGACGTGATGGAGATCGACTGGGAGGCGCTGCGCGCTGCCGCCCGCGAGGTGATGGGACGTGCGTACGCGCCCTACTCGGGGTTCCCCGTGGGCGCGGCGGCACTGACCGACGCGGGTGAGGTGATCGTCGGCTGCAACGTCGAGAACGCGGCCTACGGCGTGACGTTGTGCGCCGAGTGCTCGCTGGTGTCGGCGCTGATCACAGGCGGCGGCGGCCGGCTGGTCGCGTTCTCCTGCTGCGACAGCCGCGGTGCCCGGTTGATGCCGTGCGGGCGATGCCGGCAGCTGCTCTGGGAGCACGGCGGACCCGAGCTGCTGGTCGACACGGTCAGCGGCATCAAGCCGATGACCGAGGTGCTCCCCGACGCCTTCGGCACCACCGAGCTCGAGGAGGGCACGATCCGATGACCGAGTCGTTCGACGCCGTCGCCGTCATCACCACCAAGCGCGACCGCGGCACGCTCTCCGACGCCCAGATCGACTGGGTCATCGACGCCTACACACGAGGCGTCGTCGCCGAGGAGCAGATGGCGGCCCTCAACATGGCCATCCTGCTCAACGGCATGACGCGTCCCGAGATCGCGCGGTGGACGGCGGCCATGATCGCCAGCGGTGAGCGGATGGACTTCTCCTCGCTCTCGCGACCGACGTCGGACAAGCACTCGACCGGGGGAGTGGGCGACAAGATCACGCTCCCGCTCGCCCCTCTGGTGGCGACCTTCGGTGTCGCGGTCCCGCAGCTCTCCGGTCGCGGGCTCGGCCACACCGGCGGCACGCTCGACAAGCTGGAGTCGATCCCGGGCTGGCGGGCCGCGCTCTCCAACGACGAGATGCTCGCGCAGCTCGACGACGTCGGCGCCGTGATCTGTCAGGCCGGGTCGGGCCTGGCTCCGGCCGACCGCAAGCTCTACGCGTTGCGCGACGTCACCGGCACCGTCGAGTCGATCCCGCTGATCGCGAGCTCGATCATGAGCAAGAAGATCGCCGAGGGCACCGGGTCGCTCGTGCTCGACGTGAAGGTCGGTTCGGGAGCCTTCATGAAGGATCTCGACGACGCCCGCGAGCTCGCTCGGACGATGGTCGATCTCGGCACCGACGCCGGCGTCACGACCGTGGCCCTGCTCACCGACATGTCGACGCCGTTGGGCCTGACCGCGGGCAACGCCCTCGAGGTCCGCGAGTCGGTGGAGGTGCTCGACGGCGGTGGCCCGGCCGACGTCGTCGACCTCACCCTCGCGCTCGCGCGCGAGATGCTCGCCGCGGCCGGCAAGCCCGACGTCGACCCGGCGCCGGCGCTGCAGGACGGTCGGGCGATGGACACCTGGCGCCGGATGATCGCCGCCCAGGGCGGCGACCCCGACGCGCCGCTGCCGACCGCCGCGCACACCGAGCAGGTGCTCGCGCCGGCCGACGGTGTGCTCGTCGGGCTCGACGCGCTCGCGGTCGGCGTCGCCGCCTGGCGACTCGGTGCCGGCCGCGCACGCAAGGAGGACCCGGTGCAGGCCGGGGCCGGGATCGAGCTCCACGCCAAGCCCGGCGCCGTCGTGCGCGCCGGTGAGCCCCTGATGACCCTGCACACCGACACACCGGAGCGGTTCGAGCGGGCGCGGCAGGCGCTCGCCGACGCGGTGACGATCGCCCCCGAGGGCAGCCGCGCCGCCGTCGGGCCCATCGTCATCGAGCGGGTGAGCGCATGACCGACCCTCGCCGTCGGCGCGGTGCCTCGCCGAGCTCGATGGGAGCCGGGGGTGGGCGGTCGTGAGCGAGCCCACCGATCGCAAGCCCGTGTCCGTGTACGGCGTGGGCTCCGAGCCCGACCCTCGGTTCTCGCTCGCCAACGAGCGGACCGCGCTCGCCTGGTTGCGCACCGGTCTCGCGCTCGTGGGCGGCGGCGTCGCGCTCACGACGCTCGGCCCGTTCGCCGAGGCCGGCGCCTTCCTCGACGTCATCGCCGCGATCGCCTGCGTGGCCGGCGGCACGCTGGCGGTGGGGGCGCTCGTCTCGTGGCGCCGCGCCGAGCGCGCCCTGCGGTTGCGGGAGCCGTTGCCGACGCCGAGCGCGTTGCCGGTCCTCGTGGTCGGCGTCGCCGTCATCGGGACCGCCATGGGTGTCTACGCGGTCGTGCAGGCGTTCGGCTGATCGTGCGCAGCGTCCACTCCGAGCTCGATGTCGACGGCGGCGCGCAGCCGCAGCGGACGATGCTGGCCTGGAACCGGACGCTGCTCGCCACGGTGGTCGGGTGCGCCACCGTGGCGTTCGCCGCGCAACGCCAGCAGATGCCCGTGATCGCCGCGCTGGCGGCGGTGAGCGCGGTCGGCGTGCTGGCGCTCGTGCTGCGCGACCTGCGGCTGTGGCGGGTGGGCGGCAGCGCCCACTACCGCCTGATGCGACACGTCATGGTCGCGGTGGTGCTCCTCGGCACGCTCGGCGCCGTGATCGCGGTCCGCGGCATCCTCGGGTGAGGATGGGTCGGTGACCTTCGCCCTCAACTCCGCCGTCAGCCCGTTCTTCACGAACCGGTGGGCCGAGCTCGCCAGGAAGCGGCTGTCGCCCGGTGGGCGACGCAGCATCGGTCAGCCGGTGCAGCCGCCGGCGCTCGGAGTGTTCGGGCGCGGCGCCGGGCCGGTGCGTGTGGGCGGCGTGATCGCGGCGCAGCCCGACGGCGTCACGTGCGCGGCCACGGGGTTGCTGCTCCTCAACGCGGCGTGCGACCCGGCGCTCGAGCGATGGCTCGACGACGGCGACCTCCCGTCCCCGCTGCCCCCCGAGCTCACCCTGCTCGACCGGGCCTCGCTCGCCGAGCCCGACCCGAGCACCCGGCTCGCGCTGGCCGCCGCGGCGGTCCACGAGCGAGCCACACGGAGCACGCTCGGCCCGTTCCGGTGGCCGCGCGCCTACGGCACCCCACCCTGGGGCGTCGCGCGCGAGGCCCGGGTGCCGGGCGTCGTCTACCGGCACCGCGCCGTCGACGACCGTGACGACGCGCTCATGGACGAGGTGCTCGCGATGCTCGTCGCGGCGACGACCCAGGGCATCCCGGTGCCGGTCTACTCCGGCGGTGACTGGAGCCGCGGCTGGGACACCGCGATGCCGCGCCACCTCGTGCTCGTGCTCCCCACGACCGACCCGGCGACGTTGCGCATCTACGAACCCGGCAGCGGTCAGATCCGGACCATCGCACCCGACGACCTGCGTCGTCGCACCGCTCCGCACCCCGCGCTCGGCGGCTGGACCCACCTCGCCTGGACGCTGATCCCCGTCGTCCGCTGAGCCCCGCGCGAGCAGGCCGTGGTCGGGATTACGCTCGAGGGGTGACGCTCACCCAGGACCAGATCCGCGCCCTGCCCAAGGTCGTGCTGCACGACCATCTCGACGGCGGGCTGCGGCCGCAGACGATCATCGAGCTTGCCGCCGAGATCGGCCACGAGCTGCCGACGACGGACCCGCAGGCGCTCGCTCGGTGGTTCGTCGAGGCGTGCGACTCGGGCTCGCTGGTGCGCTACCTCGAGACGTTCGCGCACACCTGCGCCGTCATGCAGACCGAGGAGGGACTGCGCCGCGTCGCGAAGGAGTCGGTGCTCGATCTCGCCGCCGACGGCGTCGTCTACGCCGAGCAGCGGTACGCGCCGGAGCAGCACCAGGAGCGCGGGCTGTCGTTGCAGCAGGTGGTCGACGCGGTCGAGCTGGGGTTCGCCGACGGCGTCGCCGAGGCCGCCGAGAACGGCCGCACCATCCGCATCGGCACGCTGCTCTCGGCGATGCGTCAGGCCGATCGCAGTGCCGAGATCGCCGAGCTGACCATCGAGAACCTGCAGGGCGAGGGCGGCGGCAACGTCGTCGGGTTCGACATCGCCGGGCCGGAGGACGGCTTCCCGCCCACGAATCACCGGGTCGCGTTCGACCGGCTGCGCGGCGCGCACGTGCCGGTCACGATCCATGCGGGCGAGGACGCCGGCTTCGACTCGATCGACCAGGCCGTCATCGACTGCCACGCGCTCCGGATCGGTCATGGCGTCCACATCATCGCCGACATCACCGACGCGGCCGACCCGGAGATCGCCCAGCTCGGCGTCGTCGCCACCTGGGTCCGCGACCGTCAGATCCCGCTCGAGGTGTGCCCGACCTCGAACGTCCAGACCGGCACCGCGCCGTCGATCGCCGAGCATCAGATCACAGCGCTGCGCGACCTCGGTTTCGCCGTCACCGTCAACACCGACAACCGCCTGATGTCCGGGACGTCGATGAGCCGCGAGATGGCCCTCCTGGTGTCGGAGGCGGGCTGGACCGTCGAGGACCTCGAGCGCGCCACCCTGACGGCCGCCTGGAACGGCTTCGCCCACCACGACGTGATGGCCGAGATCATCAGCGAGCAGATCATCCCGGGCTACGCCGCGCTGCGTTCCTGACGTCGAGATCACCGATCTCGCCGACCGGGCAGGGTGAGGACGGCTGCGGCTGCACCGCCGCCGTCGGCCTACGATCGAGCGCCGGAGCATCGACCTCGGATCACCACCCGGATCCATCGGAAGGACAGCTGTGCGGACCACCCGACTGCTCGCGACCACCGCGGCGCTGCTGCTGCTCGCGGGCTGCGCCGACTCCCCGAGCGGGTCCGACGACCCGTCGACCTCGGCAGACGCCACGGTGTCGTGCGACTCGCTCCCCACGCTGACCGACGGCGTGCTCACGGTGGGCACGAGCGTGCCCTACGAGCCGTGGTACGTGGGGGAGGACCCGACCACCGGTGAGGGCTTCGAGTCCGCGCTCGTGTACGCGGTGGCCGAGGAGCTCGGCTACGACGCCGACGCGGTGCAGTGGGAGACCGTCACCTTCGAGCAGATCGTCGCGCCGTCGACCAAGCCGTTCGACGTCGCCGCCTACCAGATCTCGATCACCCCGGAGCGCGAGGAGGCCGTCGACTTCTCGAGCCCGTACCTGACGACGCGCCAGGGTGTGGTCGTCGCGGGCGACGGCGACCTCGCCGGCGCCGCCTCGCTCGCCGATCTCGAGGGCGCCCGGGTCGGCGTCACCGCCTCGCAGACCTCGCTCACGGTCGCCGAGGCCGCGTGGGGCGACGCGGTCGAGCTCGTGCCCTACGACGACGCCGGTCTGGCGATGCAGGCGCTCAGCAACGGCCAGGTGGACGCGGTGGTCATGGACGTCGATCAGGCGGTCGCGGCGACCACGGTCTACTTCCCCGGCACCCAGGTCGTCGGCACGCTCCCCGACGCCGGGGTCGTCGAGCAGCTCGGTCTCGTCCTCGATCTGGACAGCCCGCTCACCGACTGCGTCTCGGCCGCCGTCGACGCCCTCGACGCCGACGGCACCCTCGCCGCCCTGCGCACCGAGTGGCTGAGGTCGGACGACATCCCCGAGCTCTCCTGACCACCCCGCTGTCAACTGGTTTCGGGACATCCCGGGTTTCAACTGGTTCTGGGACACGCGACGCGTGAATGAGGGACGGTGAGCACGTGAGCTGGTCCCCGTCGCCGATCGCGCAGCAGCGTGCGGCGTATCGCGCCGGCCGTCGACGACGCTCGTTCGCCGTCGCCGCGCTCTCGACACTCGTCCTCATCGCTGCCGCGGTGGTGCTGGTCGTCACCTCACCCGGGTGGGATCGAACACGCGGCGCGTTCTTCGATCTCGACGTCGCGACCGAGGTGCTCCCCGCGCTCCTGGAGGGACTCTGGCTGAACCTGCGGGTGTGGGTGATCGCCGTCGTGCTGTCGCTCGCCCTTGGGCTCCTCCTCGCCATCCTGCGCACGACGGCGTCCCCCGTGCTCGCCCCGGTCCGCGGGCTGGCCGTGGTGTACGTCGACGTCTTCCGCGGGCTGCCGCTGCTGCTCGTGCTGCTGCTCATCGGGTTCGGGCTGCCGTCGCTGCGGATCGACTGGCTGCCGATCGACGGGGTGTACCTCGGCTCCGCCGCCATCGTGCTCACCTACACCGCGTACACCGCGGAGATCTTCCGGTCGGGCATCGGAGCCGTTCACCCCGCGCAGGTGACGGCGGCCCGGGCGCTCGGCCTGACCCGCGCCCAGACGACCCGACGGGTGGTGGTGCCGCAGGCGATCCGCAACACCACTCCGGCGCTGCTCAACACGGTCGTCTCGCTGCAGAAGGACTCCGGGCTCATCTCGATCCTCGGCGCCGTCGACGCGATCCGCGCCGCGCAGATCGAGGTGACCGGCAGCTTCAACTTCACCCCCTACGTCACGGCCGGGGTGCTGTTCCTGCTCATCTCGATCCCGCTGACCCGCGCCGTCGACGCCTACAGCGAGCGGCGTGGCTGGGGCGCCACCCGGCCCGCCGCGGGGGTGGCCCGATGACGACGGACGATCGACCGCCGGTCCTGCTCGTCGAGGACCTGCGTGTGAGCTTCGGCGACCACGTGGTGCTCGACGGCCTCGACCTCGAGGTCGGCGAGCACGAGTGCGTCGTCCTGCTCGGCGCGTCCGGGTCGGGCAAGTCGACACTGCTCCGGGCGATCGACCTGCTCGAGGAGGTCGACGACGGCGTCGTGTCGCTCGGCGGCGTCGATATCACCGACCCCCGCGTGAACGCCGACCACGTGCGTGCGCGGCTCGGGCTGGTCTTCCAGGCCTTCAACCTGTTCGGGCACCTGACCGTGCTCGACAACCTCACGCTCGCGCCGCGTCTGGTGCACGGCCAGCCACGACGCCGTGCGGAGGAGGCGGCGCTCGCGATGCTCGAGCGTGTGGGGCTCGCCGGGCGCGAAGGGTCCTACCCCGACCAGCTCTCGGGCGGGCAGCAGCAGCGTGCGGCGATCGCTCGTGCGCTGGTCACCTCACCCGAGCTGCTGCTGCTCGACGAGGTCACCAGCGCGCTCGACCCGGCGCTGGTGGGGGAGGTGCTCGACCTGCTCGCCGATGTCCGCGCCTCCGGCACGACCATGCTGGTCGCCACCCACGAGCTGGACTTCGCACGCCGCGTCGCGGATCGGGTGTGCTTCCTGCACCAGGGTCGGGTCTGGGAGTCCGGGCCGCCGTCGATCATCGAGGCGCCGACGACGGCGGAGCTCGCCGGCTTCCTTGGCCACGGCTGAGATCGGCGTCAGCCGACGAACTGGTCGGCGTGCTCGACTCCGGGCGGGATCTCGGTGATGACGTCCACGAGCGCACCACCGGGCGCCGCGAGGATGAAGTGCCGCTGACCGAAGGACTCGGCTCGGATCGCGAGCACAGCGGTCAGGCCGCCCTCGACCACCAGCCGCTGCCATTGCTTGTCGACGTCGTCGACCTCGACGTTGAGAAGCACACCTGCCACCGTCGCGCGGTACGCCTCGGGCACGGTCGGGTGATCGAACCGCAGCACCGCGAGCTCGACATCGGGCGGACCGGGCCGCCGCAGGCTCACGTACCAGTCGCTGACGAAGGTGGGCTCGAAATCGAACCAGGTCGTCCAGAAGGCGGCCGCGGCGCTGACGTCGTCGGTAGCGATCACCGGGTAGAAGCTCTGCAGATGCATCTCAGATCCATTCGCGTACCGACGGTATGTGAATGGGGAGGCTATTCGCGTACCGCCGGTATGTCAAGATGGGCCGGTGACGAGAGCCGAGCAGAAGGACGCGACGCGGGAGCGCCTGCTGAGGGAGGCGGCGCGCCTGCTTGCCGAGCGTGGCTACGCCGATGTCTCGATCTCGGACATCGCCGGCGCCGCCGGGGTGACCAAAGGAGCCGTCTACCACCAGTTCGCCGGCAAGGCGGAGCTGCTCGAGGCCGTCGTCGCTCAGCTGCTGGAGCGGGTGGGCGATGCCGTGGCGTCGGCGGCCGACGCGGAGGTCGATGCGCTCGACGCCCTGGTGGCCGGCTGCCGAGCCTTTCTCGTCGCGACCACGGCGCCCGAGGTGCGCCGGGTGATCCTGCTCGACGCCCCCGCGACGCTCGGATGGGAGCGGTGGCGCCAGCTCGACGACGCTACCTCCGCGGTGCACCTGCGCGAGGCGCTCCGCGAGCTCGTCGATGCCCGCGTGCTCCGCAGCGGACCGGTCGAGCCCCTCGCTCGGTTGCTCTCCGGTGCGATGAACGAGGCCGCGCTCTGGCTGGCCCGCCCTGGCGCAGGGCCGGACGACCTCGACGAGGCGCTCGCGTGGCTCGCCTCGATGCTCTCGGGTCTGCGCCCGCCACCCTGACGCGGGCGCGTCGTCACACGTCGCGGATCCGGAACTCCTCGAAGACAGCCGTCGTCCGGGGTTCGGCGCCCCCGCCGGCGTGGACACCGATCTGCACGTCGGTGCCCGCAGGCATGGTCCAGGTCATGCCCCAGCGCCACGTCTGACCGCCGTCGATCGAGAACGCGGATCGGTACAGCTGCTCGCCCGCGTCGTTGTGCGTGCGCACGATACGCAGCGTGAGCTCGCTCGCGGGTGGGCCGTCGAGGTGCCCGCCCTGGACGACGACACCCTGGTGGTCGCGCTTGGTGAAGAACTCCACGACCCGGGACAGCCCGAGCGCGACGGAGCTCAGCCGGACGAACTCGCTCTCGCCCGCGTAGACCACGAGGCCCGCCTGCTGGAAGTTGCGCACCGTGCTCGTGCCGAGGTCGATCTCGACGTCGGTCTCGATCACCCAGTCACCCTCGGGAGCCGGTCGCAGCAGCGCCGGCCCGCCGTCGCCCCCGGCGATGTCCTGGCTGGTGAGCGGCCAGACCAACGAGCCCCCGGACGCCGTCAGGCCCGGGTGCGGCTGCAGCAGCGACCACCCGTTCGCGAGGACGCCGTCGAGATCGCCGTCGAACGTCTCGGTCCACACGACGTCACCGACGACGGGATCCGGGACGGCGGCGTCCGGTCCGACGGCGAGCGGCGCGACGCTGAGGTTGTCGAGCTCGGACGTGCCACCCCGCGACGTCAGCGTCAGCAGGCCGGCGACACCGCCGTGCCGCGGCACGGCCGTCTCGACGACCGCGACCGGGTCGCCCCGCCGTGACTCC
>JBMDXU010000129.1:0-4908 GCA_048594485.1 Pseudactinotalea sp.
AGTCGAACACCGGCCCCTGGGTGCGGGTGCGCTTGATCTCGTAGAAACCCGGGTAGGCGGCCAGCAGCACCGCACCGTCCCAGAGCCGGCCGGCCTCCTCGCCCTTGGGCGCGGGTGTGATCACCGGACCGAAGAACGCGGTGCCGGTGAACGCGACGATCGGGGTGCCGACGTCCTCGCCGACCTGACCGATCCCCTCCGCGTGCGACGCGCGCAGCGCGACGTCGACAGCGTCGCCGGCGACGTTGTCCCAGGCGTCGATGAGCTCGGCCGGCAGCCCGACCTCGGCCAGCGCCTCGACGACGAGGGGCTTGAGACCTTCCTCCTTGCGACGGCCCTGCGGATGGATGCGCGTGCCGATCGCGTCGTAGAGCTTCTTGACGACATCGTCACCGTGAGCCTGCTGAGCCGCGACGACGACCCGGACCGGACCCCAGGACTCCTCCAGACCCTTGCGGTAGTCCTCGGGCAGGTCGCGACCCTCGTTGAGGACGGACAGGCTCATCACGTGCCAGCGGACCTCGATGTCGCGCACCTTCTCCACCTCGCCGATCCAGCGCGACGTCATCCACGCCCACGGGCACACCGGGTCGAACCAGAAGTCGGCGATGTCCTTGGTGGCGCTGCCGGTGTCGGTGGCGGTGGCGGTGCTCATGATCAGTCCTCTCGGATGCGGTGATCGGCTACGTCCGATCCAACCACTCAACTCCGACACCCGCGCGCGGTGTTCCCTCGGGTCCGGTCCGCGGTCGACGGCGTGGAAGGATGCCAGACGCACCACGAGTGCAGCAGCCGACACAAAGGAGCCCGGCCGTGCCCGGACAGAACCTCACCCGCGCCGAGGCGGCCGATCGCGCCGCCGTCGTCCGTACTCACAGCTACGAGGTCGAGCTCGACCTCACGCGCGGCGCGGACGTGTTCGGGTCCCGCACCCTGGTGCGATTCGACGCCGAACCCGGGTCGTCCACGTTCATCGACCTCATCGCCCCGACGGTGCACGAGATCGTCCTCAACGGCGTCTCGCTCGACGTCGTCGAGGAGTTCGGCGACTCGCGGATCCAGCTCGACGGCCTCGCTGCGACGAACGAGCTGCTCGTCGTCGCCGACTGCGCCTACATGAACACCGGCGAGGGTCTGCACCGGTTCGTCGACCCCGTGGACGACGAGGTGTACCTCTACTCGCAGTTCGAGGTGGCCGACACACGCCGGATGTTCGCGGTGTTCGAGCAGCCCGACCTCAAGGCGACCTTCACCTTCACGGTCACGGCCCCGGACCACTGGCAGGTCGTGTCGAACTCGCCCACCCCCGAGCCGGTCCCCGCCGCCGACGGCGTCGCCGTCTGGTCGTTCGAGCCGACGCCGGTGCTGCCCTGCTACGTGACGGCGCTGATCGCGGGCCCGTACCACCGCGAGACCGGCTCGCTCACGAGCCGCGACGGCCGCGAGATCCCCCTCGGCGTCTTCTGCCGCGCCTCGCTGGCGGAGCACCTCGACGCCGACAACATCCTCGATGTCACGCGCGCGGGGTTCGCCTTCTTCGAGGAGGCGTTCGACATGCCCTACCCGTACAGCAAGTACGACCAGCTGTTCGTGCCGGAGTTCAACGCGGGCGCGATGGAGAACGCGGGCGCGGTCACCTTCGTCGAGGTGTACCTGTTCCGCTCCAAGCCCACCGAGGCCGTCGTCGAGCGGCGCGTGGTGACGATCCTCCACGAGCTGGCGCACATGTGGTTCGGCGACCTGGTCACGATGCGCTGGTGGGACGACCTGTGGCTCAACGAGTCGTTCGCCGAGTACGCCTCGACGCTCGCCACCGCCGAGGCCACCCGCTGGACGCAGGCGTGGACCACCTTCTCCTCGCTGGAGAAGTCGTGGGCCTACCGCCAGGACCAGCTGCCCTCGACGCACCCGATCGTCGCCGACATGGTCGACCTCGAGGCCGTCGAGGTGAACTTCGACGGCATCACCTATGCCAAGGGCGCCTCGGTGCTGCGACAGCTCGTCGCGTGGGTCGGTCAGGACGCGTTCCTGCGGGGAGTGCAGCGGTACTTCGCCAAGCACGCCTACGGCAACACCGAGCTGCGCGACCTGCTCGCCGAGCTCGAGGCCACGAGCGGGCGCGACCTGTCGGCGTGGTCGAAGGTCTGGCTGGAGGAGGCCGGTGTCACGCTGCTGCGGCCGCAGATCGAGGTGGACGAGCAGGGTCGCATCAGCAGCTTCGTCATCACCCAGGAGACCCCGCAGGAGATGTCGACGGCGCGGCCGCACCGCATCGCCGTCGGCGGCTACGAGCTGGCGCCCACGGGCGAGCTCGTCCGCACGCACCGGGTCGAGCTCGACATCGACGGCGTCGCGACTCCCGTCCCCGAGATGGTGGGGATCGATCGTCCGACGATCGTCCTCATCAACGACGACGACCTCGCCTACGCCAAGATCCGGCTCGACGGCTCCTCGCTCGCCGCCGCGACCGAGCACCTGTCCGGGTTCACCGAGTCGCTGCCGCGCACGCTCGTGCTCGCGGCGGCGTGGGACATGACCCGCGACGGCGAGGTGCCCGGCCGCCAGTTCGTCGAGCTCGTCCTCAACAACATCGGCTCCGAGAGCGATTCCTCGGTCGTCATGGTGCTGCTGCGTCAGCTCAACGAGACGATCAGCGACTACGTCGACCCACGCGTGCGGGCGCAGGTGTCCGCCGACGCCGCCGAGCGGCTCTGGCAGCTCGCGCTCGCCGCCGAGCCCGGCTCGGACAGCCAGCTGCAGTTCGTCAAGGCCTACGGCCTCCGGGTCGAGGGCGAGGCGCTGGCCGCCCGCGTCCGCGGGCTGCTCGACGCCCCGGAGGGCCAGGCCGAGGCGCCGGGACTCGTCGTCGACACCGACCTGCGCTGGGAGCTGCTGACCGCGCTCGCCGCGGCGGGCGCCGCCACCGAGGCGGATGTCGCCGCCGAGCTCGAGCGCGACGGCACGGCCGCCGGTCAGCGGCACGCCGCCACCGCCCGGGCGAGCATGCCGACGGCGGAGGCCAAGGCATCGGTGTGGCGCGACGTCGTCGAGGACGACTCCCTGCCGAACGCCGTGCAGGCGGCGATCATCTTCGGGTTCACACGCACGAAGGACGTCTCGCTGCTGGTCCCCTACGTCGAGAAGTACTTCGACGTCATCGAGAAGGTCTGGGACCACCGGACCAACGAGATCGCCCAGAACATCGTCGTCGGCCTGTACCCCAGCGACCTCGCCGACCTGGACGACGCCCACGGCGTCGACGTCCTGGCCCGCACCGACGAGTTCCTCGACGCGCTGGCCGATCGGGTCCCGGCGATGCGCCGCGTCGTCGTCGAGTGCCGCGACGACGTCCGGCGGGCGTTGGCGAACCAGCAGGTCGATCGGGACGCGTCGGCATCCTGACGAGAGGCCGTCGGGTCAGCGGCGCCACTCGGTGGCGAGCATCGCGTAGCCCAGACCGTCCATCCACACGCCCGACCGGTGCAGCGACTCGGCGACGCTGTACGTCTCACGGCGCATCCCGATGCGCTCCATGAGACGCCAGGACGGCGTGTTGTCGGCGAAGCAGAGCGCCTCCACCCGGCGCAGCCCGAGGTCGTCGAAGCAAAGCCGGAGGAGCTCGCGCGCGCCCTCCGTGGCGTACCCGTGCCCCTGGTGCTCGGGTGCGAAGGCCCAGCCGATCTCGGCGTGCTGGCCCGCCGCCTGCTCGGCCACCTCGGCCTGCGACCACGCGTCGTCGATCCGCACCATGAGATCGCCCACGACGACGCCGTCGTGCTCGACGACGAGCGTCGTCGCCATCCGCTCGGGTTCGGCGAACCGAGCACGGTAGTCCTCGAGCTCACCCGGCAGGCTGGTCATGTAGCGCGCGACCGGATCGAGGCGGCGGTATGCCCAGACCGCCTCGGCGTCGCCGGGGACCGCGCGCCGGATGACGAGGCGCTCGGTGCGCAGCGGCCAGCCGACGTCGTCGAGCGTCCGAGGCACGGGTTCGCCGACCCTCAGGACCGCGGCTGACTCTGGACCGCGTGCCCCTCCTCGGACGCCCAGCGCAGCAGCGGGTCGCCGACGCGGACCGACCCCTCGGCGATCACCTCGAGGGTGTCGCTGGCGCCCGCGAGCGCGATCACCGGGACGAGCGAGCTGAAGCCCCCGGCGACCACCGCGGACGGGGTCCACCGGATCAGCTCGGCACCGACGTCGACCTGGTCGCCCTGCTCGGCCAGCAGCGTGAAGCCCTTGCCCTTGAGCTGGACGGTCTCGATCCCCAGGTGCACGAGCACGCTCCGCTGCCCGCCACCAGGGCCGGCGACGACGTACGCGTGCGGGTGCAGCGCACCGATGACGCCCGGCACGGGAGCGACGGCGACCACGTCGCCGACGCCGTCGGGCTCGATCGCGATGCCGGGCCCGACCATCGACCCGGCGAACACCGGGTCCGGGACCTCGGTCAGCGGCACGACGCGACCGGCCACGGGAGCGAGGACGATGAGCTCAGTCACGTGCGGTCAGCTCCTCCGTCAGCGCCGTCACGAGCGACGCGAGGCGCGCGTTGCGCGGAAGGTCCTCGACGAGCACGCACCGCTCGGCGCCATCGGCCAGCGGGATCTTCCAGTTCGGGTACTCGGTGTCGGTGCCCGGCTGGTTCTGCGCACGCCGCTCCCCCACCGCGTCGGCGAGCGAGACACCCACGAGGGCGGACGGCGTCTGCGCGACGTAGGCGTGCAACGCCTCGACGATCTGACGCTCGGTGGGGTCGTCGGGGAGCAGACCGCGCGAGGCGAGCGCCGCGAGCATCTTCTCCCGCTGCCGACGCGCCTCCAGGCGGACCTGCGCGATCGGCTCGGTGAGCAGGCCCAGCCGGTTGCGCAGATCGACGTGCTCCTCGGCGAGATAGCCGGCGGTGGG
>JBMDXU010000013.1:0-27594 GCA_048594485.1 Pseudactinotalea sp.
TTGGCGTGGCGTGCTGGCCGAGCGGGACGGCGAGATCGTCGGGGTGGCGGCAGCCGGTCCCGCGCCCGCCGCGTGGGAGGTGGAGCTCGGGCTGGTCCCGCCGCCCGCCGAGGTGCAGCTCGACAAGATCTACGTCTCGCCGACCGAGCACGGGACCGGACTCGCGGACCGGCTGATGGCCGCCGTCCTCGACCCCGGACCGGCCTACCTCTGGCTGATCGACGGCAACGACCGCGCCCACGCCTTCTACGCGCGGCGAGGGTTCACCAGCCTGGACGAGCATGTGCTCGCCGGCGAGAGCTGGGGGCACGTGCCCATGCACCGGATGCTGCGGACCTGACCCGGCGACAGCCGCTCCTCGCCGACGCGCGGGTTCGCGGTGCAGACCGCGTCGACGTCGACCCGTTCGGGTTCGTCGCCCGCTCCGCCGGACGCGTCAGCGGGCCAGGTCCTCGCGCTCGGCGGCGGTGTAGTCGGCGGCCATCGCGGCGGGGTTCGCCATCCGCGCCGCGCGGAGTCCGGCGATCTTCGACGACGTCGCGGCCATCGCCTCACGTGTCTTGCCCCGGCCGTAGGTGACGGCGTGACCGGGCGCGACGCCGATCGACGCGCCGACCTCGATCGCATCCTGATCGGCGCCCATGTAGAGGAACTGCCAGCGGTAGTCGTTGGTCTGCTGCTCCACCAGCGCCTTGATCGCCGGGTGGGTCCACTCCGTGCTCGCGTTCTCGTGGCCGTCGGTCATGACGGCGACGACGACCGTGCCCGGCCGTTCGTCCTCCGGCAGCGCGGCGAGCGCCGACCCCGCGTCGGTGATCAACCGCCCCATCGCGTCGAGGAGGGCCGTGGCGCCGCGCGGTGCGAGCTGAAGCGGCGGGACGTCGGCGAGCGGGACACCCGAGTAGACGACCTCGTAGGCGTTGTCGAACTGCGCCAGCGTCACCCGGCACTCCCCGGCGTCCGCACTGCTGCGCTGCTCGTCCACGAACGCAGCGAAGCCGCCTTCGGTGTCGGCCTTGATCGACTGCATCGACCCGGAGCGGTCGAGCAGGAAGTACAGGTGGGTGAGGTCGGAGCGGGTCATGGGGTCCTCCTTCGTGGGGTGAAACGCATGGGCTTGAGCGGTGCCGCGGCGGCACGCGGCGGGCTTCCGGACTCGAGGTCGTACCGGGCTCGTTCGACGGCGGCTGCGGTCACACGTCCGGTGTCGTTGGCATACGGGGCGAGTGCCGCGGTTCGCGCCAGCCGCGGTCCGACGGCGTTCTCGCTCAGCCCGGCCTGCGCCCCGGCCGCCCGGAGGCTGGCCCCTTCGGCGAGCACGGCCTGCGCCATGGACTCGTCGATGAGCGACGCGAGCCGCTCGGCGGCCTCACGCAACGCGGGAAGGGCGTCGCCTGCCCGATTCACGCCCGCGGCCTCCGCCTGCGCGAGAGCCTCCCGGATCGCCGTCATCGTCTGGGGATCGAGTGCCATGCCCAACGGTATCGCAGAAACTGCGCCCGCGCACAATCTGCGCACTCGGACCGATTGGTCTGTCTCTGAGACTTCCGCGGTCGGTCTGCGCCACGGGACCGCCGTACGCCGGGCAAACCTCGCGACCGGGCCGGGCCATCCGCCGTCGACTCGTGTCGCAGACGACCGACACATCGGGAGAGGCCGGGAGACGGACGGGTCAGAGGGTGGCGCGCCAGGTGTCGGCGAGGGTGGGGTCGAAGTAGCGGACGAAGCCGCAGGCGTCCCAGGCGAGCAGCGCTTCCGGGTCGTGGCCACCGGCGACGAGCAGGCGTGCGCCCTCGCTCGGGTTCGAGGTCATCGCCACCGTCACCTCCTCGCCCTCTCCCCCAGCGAACCACTCACGCACCTCGAAGCTCACCTCGCGGTACTGAACCCCGCGGACGAGCACGGACCGACTGCCGGTCACGACGCCGTCGAACGCGAAGTCGGCCTCGGCGAGGCCGTCGGGGTGCACGGCGACGCAGTCGGCGGCCGCCCGGTCCTGCTCACCGAACGCCGCCCCCGCCTCCCCGCCGCCGCGCCAGCGGACGGCCAGGAAGACGCCGATCACCACGAGCGCCACGACGCCCATCCCGACCGGGGTGCGCAGCCACGCCGCCCACCCTCGGGCCGGCGACTCGCTCACGCCGTCGCGTCGTCCGACGGCGCCGGGTCGACCGGCTGCTCGCAGTAGAAGAAGTCGCCGTCACCCTCGGAGTGGTAGAAGTACTCGGTCCCGGTGACGGTGAGGATGATCCGCTGCCCGTCGACGAGCGCCTGCGTGTACTGCTCCCCCGGCTTCGGGCACCCGATCGAGCCGTCGCTCCACGTCACGTCCTCGAGCGGGCCCACGATGATCTGGTCCGGGGCCAGACCCAGCCGCTCGGCGAGATCGTCGACGGCGGCCGTCACCCTCGGGTCGGCCGTGCTGGACGGATCCTCGCTCGGGTCGTCACTCGGGTCGTCAGTCGGGTCGACGGTGGTGGGGTCGTCGCTCGGTTCCTCGGTGGTCGTGGTGGTGTCCGAGGGCGTCGGGTCGCCGCCGCCGGGATCGCACGCCGCCAGGCCGACCGCCAGGGTGAGCGCGGCCACGCCCGCCAGCAGCCGCCTACCTGTCATCTGCGCCATGACTCACTGTAGGCACGACCCCGCGGCCACCGCTCGCATCGACCCCGGACCGTGACCCAACCGTTGCGGTCAGCCGCGCAGCCCCTCCCGGACGACGGACCACCGGGCGAGCTCGGCACGGACGTCGTCGTGCACCTCGGCCTCCACGGCGCTCGCTCGGGCGCGGTCGAGGACGTCGTCGATCAGCACGCGCGCACCCGACTCGGCCGACTCGACCGCTGCCTCGACCATCGCCAGGCTCAGCACGTTGTCGCCGATGGCGCACATCGACGCCGGTCCGCCCCGCAGCTGGGTCACGAACGCCGCGAGCGAGCCGGCGACCCCCTCACCGACCGACGGAACCGCCGCGCTCGGCGATCCACCCTCACCCGCGTCGAGCACGGGCTCGTCGTCGCCGCTCCACAGCGCGGTGCCGCGCTCACCCGAGGCTCGCCACGACCCGTTCCACGACGTCTCGGCCCCCGGCGCGCACCACGACCCCGCGAAGGAGTAGCGCGCACCGGTGCTCATCGTGAAGGTCGCGACGGCGTTCGCGGCCCCGTCGTACCAGCTCCACGACGGGTTGAAGGAGTCGCAGTAGACCGAGACCGGGTCGGCGTCGAGGAGGAAGCGGGCCAGGTCGAGCTGGTGGATCGCCATGTCGACCAGCAGCGGGTGCGGCATCTCCTCGCGGAAGCCGCCGAACCGCGGCGCCTTGAAGAACTCCGTCGCCAGCAGTCCCACGGCACCCAGCGTCCGCACCTGCTCGCGGTAGGCGAAGGCCTGCGGGTTGTACCGGCGCGACTGGCTGACGACGAACGGCACCGCCGTCACCCGGGCGAGCGCGGCGAGCGAGAGGGCCTCGGCGACGGTGGGCGCGGCAGGTTTCTCGCCCAGCACCGGGTAGCCCGCACGCAGGCACGCGGTCGTCACCGGGTGGTGCGCGGCCGGGATGGTGACGTCGACGACGGCGTCGGCACCGGCCTCACGAGCCACGACGACGGCGTCGCTACCCACGGCGGTCCCCGGTCCGCCGTCGTCGGTGGCGACGCGCCGAGCGGCGTCGACGTCGAGATCGACGACGCCGACCAGCTCGGTGTCCGTCGAGGCGGCGATGGCACCGGACCACGCCCGCCCCATCGCGCCGGCCCCGACGAGGACCAGGCGCACCGGTGCACTCACTCGGCCGACCTCTGCATCGCCGCCTGCGCCTGCTCGGCCTCCTCGCTCAGCGCGCCGCCGTAGCCGTGACCCCGATAGAAGTCCTCGGTCTCGTAGCGCAGCAGCACCGGGATGCTCCGTTCCGGTCGGTCGGTCACCGCCCACTCGACGCTGTTGGAGATCACACGCCGGACGCCGTCGTGGAAGTACGTCGGGTAGTCCTGGTCACCGGGGCGGAAGTAGAAGATCTTGCCGTGGCCGCGGCGGAACGTGCAGCCCGAGCGGAAGACCTCGCCACCGGAGAACGAGGAGATGAAGACGAGCTCGTCGGGGACCGGGATGTCGAAGAACTCCCCGTACATCTCGTCCTCGTCGATGATCATCGGGTTCGGGATGCCGCGGGCGATCGGGTGCGTCGGGTCGACGGTCCACACCAGCTCGCGGTCGTGCTCCGAGCGCCACCGCAGGGTGCAGGTCGTGCCCATCAGCTTCATGAACAGCTTCGACCAGTGACCCGAGTGCAGCACCACCAGACCCATGCCCTCGAGCACGTGCCGGTGCGCGCGTTCGACGACGGCGTCGTCGACGTCTCCGTGAGCGGCGTGACCCCACCAGATCAGCACGTCGGTGTCGGCCAGCACCTCCTCGGTGAGCCCGTGCTCGGGCTCGTCGAGCGTGGTGGTGCGGACCCGGACGCGGTCGCCGAGGTTGGCCTCGATGCCCTGGGCGATGGCGCCGTGCATGCCGTCGGGGTAGCGCTGCGCGACGCTCGGCTCGAGCTGCTCGTGCCTGTTCTCGCCCCAGACGAGGACACGGATCGGGGTGGTCATGATGGGCTCGTTCTCCTAGGTGGTTGGGATCGGGTCAAGACTTCACCGCGCCGCCCGTGACGCCGGCTGCGACATACCGTTGCGCGAGGACCAGAAGCGCGATCGCCGGCAGGGACGACATCACGGCCGTCGCCATCACGGGCGACCAGTCGTTCACGAATCCCCCGATGTAGCTGTACAGGCCGAGCGTGATGGGACGCATCGTGTCCGAGGTCGTGAGGGTCAGCGCGAACAGGAAGTCACCCCACGCGAACAAGAACGTGAAGAGCCCCGCGGTGATGAGGGCATTCCTGCTGATCGGCAGTACGACCGCGACGAACGCCCGGACCGGACCGGCGCCGTCGACGAGGGCCGCCTCGACGATCGACCTCGGGATGCCGAGCATGAAAGCGCGCAGCAGGATGATCGAGAACGGGATCCCGGCGGCGGAGTCGGCGAGGATCAGCCCGACATAGCTGTTGAGCAGGCCCAGGTCGGAGTAGGCGCTGTAGAGCGCGTTCGCGACGACGATGCCCGGCACCATCTGCGTGGTCAGCACGCCGAACAGGAACACCACCACCCACCGGCCGAGCCGGAACTGGGCGAGAGCGTACGCGGCCGGTGCCGCGATCAGCAGACTGAGCAGGACGGCGCCGAGGCTGACGACGAGGCTCGTGACCAGGTTGTCGCCCTGCTCGGACAGGGCGGTCCGATAGCCGTCGAGACTGAGCTCGAACGGGAACCACGGAGTGGCGACCGCGTTGCCCGCGGGCTGGAGCGAGACGTTGAGCATCCAGTACAGCGGGAACAGCATCACACCGATGATCGCGACGCCCAGCACCGTGTGGCCGAGTCGTCGGGGGGCCCGCTCACTCATCGACGGCCTTCCTGTTCAGACGGAGGTAGACGACGGCGAACGCGAGCGAGATGACCACCAGGATGTTGCCCAGCGCGGCCCCGACGCCGAAGTCGAACTCCCGGAACGACATGTGGTACGCGAACGTCGAGATCGTCTGGGTGGCGTTCGCGGGCCCGCCGTTGGTCAGTCCGAGGATCACGTCGAGCACCTTGAGCGTGTAGACGACACCCAGGACGAGCACCACCGTCACCACCGGTCTCAGCATCGGCCAGGTGATCTGCCAGAACGCGCGAGCGCCCGTCGCACCGTCGAGCTCGCCGGCCTCGTACAGCTCCGCGGGGATCTCCTGCAGTCCCCCGTAGAGGATGGTCGCGTTGAACGGGATCCCCAGCCAGATGTTGACGACGATGACGGCGACCAGGGCCAGCGACGTCGACGTCAGCCACTGCGGTTTGGCGTCGATCAGCGGCAGCAGCGCGAGGGTGCGGTTGAGCACGCCGTTGTCGGCGTCGAGTATCCAACGCCACACCGCGGAGGCGGCGATCATGGGGATCAGCCACGGCAGCAGCAACAGCGAACGCAGCACGCCCGAGAGCGGGAACCGGCGCCGGAAGAAGAGCGCGATCAGCAGCCCGAGGACGAACTGCCCGGCGATCGAGCCCGCCGTGAACACGGCGGTGTTGAGCAGAGCCCGGTCGAAGACCGGGTCGGAGACCGCGGTCACGTAGTTCGCCAGGCCGACCCAGGGCGCCTCGCCCGTGTAGAACGTCGTCGTCGTGTACTCCTGGAAGCCCATCACGACGTTCTTGACGACCGGGTACCCGAAGAACAGCACGAGATAGACCAGCGCGGGCGCCAGGAACGCCAGCTGTACCCACCGACCGCGTCGGCGCGACGACACTCGGCCGGTCGGGGCCGACGCCTGCGCGCCGACCCCGACCTGCTGGGAGGTGCTAGCCATTCTGCGCCTGAGCGAGGGCGTCCTCGGGGCTCATCCCCCCGACCAGCGCGTTCTGCACCGCCTCGTAGATCGCCGTCGCCTGGGCCGGCCACTCCGGCCCGAGCTCACCGGTCCGAGCACGCAGGTCGGGGACCTGGACGGCGAACGACTCCAGGTTCGGCACCTCGGCGACGACCTGGTCCGAGAGCGACGGGTCGGTCGGCACGGTGTTGGTGCCCACCGAGGCGGCGACGACCGCGTCCTGGCCCGCCAGGCACTGGACGAACTCGGCCGCCTTCGCCATCCGGGCGTCGTCGCCGGTCTGCGGGACGGTCCACGCCTCGCCCCCGAACGGTGAGACGACCGTCGCTCCCGCCGTGGGAGCCGGGATCGGGACGATCCCGTACTCCAGCCCCTCGACGGCGTCGAGCGTGCCGAAGTTCCAGGGACCGTTGACCATCATCGCGGCGTTGCCCGCGGCGAACTGGTCGGCGACGTCGCCCTGGGTCCAGGTGACGACCGACTGCGACATCGAGCCGGCGTCGAGCAGGTCCTTCCACAGCTGCAGCGCGCCCGCGGTCTCCGGCGTCGCGATGTCGGCCTCGTCACCGCCGTTGGACCACATGAAGGGAAGGAACTGCCACGTGCCCTCGTAGGTGTTGATCGCCGAGAGCGCGAGCCCGTACTGCTCACCGTCGGTGAGGTCGGCCGCGGCCTGCTTCAGCTCGTCCCAGGTCGTCGGCGGCTCGATCCCCGCCTCCTCCAGCGTGGCGGTGTTGTAGAAGAGCGCGATCGTGTTGGTGACCGGCTGCAGCCCGTACAGCTCGCCCTCGTAGGTCGACGCCGACAGCACACCCTCCGCGATGCCACCGGGATCGACACCCAGGTCCGACAGCGGTGCCAGCGCACCGGTCTCGGCGATCTGCTGGACGTCGGGGTTGTCGAGCATGAGCACGTCCGGCAGCGTGCGCGAGGAGCTCAGCTGCAGGACCTTGGCGATCAGGTCGCCGCCCGGGACGGTCTCGCGCTCGATCGTGACACCGACCTCGTCGGCGCAGGCGTCGAGGACGCCCTGCCACGCGGTCTTGTTCGGGTCGTTGTTGTAGTAGTCGAGGACGCTCAGCGTCGTGACCTCCCCTCCTCCGCCGTCGTCGCTGCCCCCGCATGCCGCGAGCACCGCTGCGCTCGCGAGCACCGCCACGCCGACGGCGGCCCGCCGACGGGCCCCACTCGTTCCCATGACCATGTCGTGCCTTCCTGTCGGGCCCACCTCGATGTGGGCGTGACCTGCCTGACGCCGTCCGGCTCAGGTAGTCGATACGTATCGATTCGCGGACCAGCGCCACGGATCGTCGATGTGCAGTTGTGGGAGATCAGGGCGTGTGCGGGCGCACTGAGGACCGTCGCGTCAGGGTCGCCTCGACGAGCCGCAGCTCGGCCGGGGCGTCTCCGTCGAGCAGATCGAACAGCCAGGACATCGCGCGGCGCGAGACGTCGCGAGGCTGGGTCGACACCGCCGTCGACGGCACGATCTGCACCTCGGCCTCGGCATCGGTGCTCAACGCGACGAGATCGAGGTCGACACCCGGCACGAGTCCGCGGCGTTGCAGGGCGCCGTTGACCTGGGTGAGGGCCTGGGTCACCAGGAGCGCGGGCGGCTGCGGAGCGTCGAGCACCGCCTCGACGACACGGTCGACATCGCTGCCGTCGGACGCCACGTGGTACCACTGCAGCTCGAGGCCGCGCTCACGGCACCGCTCCTGCGCACGGTCGCGGAACCGCGGCACGAAGTTGAGCCCGCTCCGCTCGCGGTCCGCATGCCACGCGATCGCGGCAACGCTGGTGGCTCCGGCGTCGGCCAGCTCGTCGACGAGGAGCTCGGCGCCCGCTGCGAAGTCGAAGTCGATGCAGTGCAGACCGTCATGGTCGTCGGGGATCCCGATGAAGATGATCGGCATCGCGAGGTCGCGCGCCAAGGCAGCACGGGGGTCGTCCAGGGTGACCTCCATGACGACGGCCGCGTCGCACAGCGCGCGGCGGCTCACCCGAGCCAGACCCGCGGGACCCTCCTGAGAGGTGAGCATGAGGACGTCGTGGTCGCGCTCGCGCGCCGACAGCGCGATCTGCTCCGTGAAGGCCATGAGGCCGCTCGAGCTGTGGGCGTCGAGGAACGGCATGACGAGGCCGACGACCTGGGTGCGGTGGCCCGCGAGCGCACGCGCCCCTGCGTGCGGCTCGTAGGTCAGCTCGGCGATGGCCGCGAGCACCTGCTGCCGTGTCCGCTCGGAGATCGAGCGCTTGCCGCTCATCACGTACGAGACGGTGCTCTGCGAGACCCCGGCGACCCGCGCCACGTCCTTGCTGGTCGGACCCTGGCCACGACGACCCGAGCGTCGGGAGCGGGGCTCACCGATCGCGGCGCGATCATCGTCGATACGCATCGATGGCACGATAGCCGAGCCGTGCGCATCCCGGCAAGGGCCGACTCGCGACCCGATGACGCCGAGCGCCCGAGGTCAGCGACCGGCCGCGTACCCCTGCATCCCCCGGGGGTTGGCGGCGGCGTGGACCAGCCCGTCGGCGCGGGTGCCCGCGGCGCTGATCCTGCCGAGCGACCACGGGCCGGTCACGGTGACCTCGTGGCCGCGCCGGCGCAGCTCGTCGATCACCTGCTCGCCGAGGCGCTCCTCCGCGCGCACCCCGAGCGGTTCGGCGACGCGCGGCGCGAACGAGCTCGGCACGTGCGTCGTGTGCCACGAGGGGGCGTCGATCGACGCCTGCAGGTCCGCGCCACCGAGATGGTGGAGCAGGAACGGCACCGTCCACTGGTCCTGCTGGTCGCCGCCGGGGGTGCCGAAGGCGAGCACGGTGCCGTCGTCGCGGAGCACCATCCCCGGGCTGAGCGTCGTGCGTGGCCGGGTGCCGGGCACGAGCGAGGCGGGCAGCCCCTCCTCGAGCCAGAACATCTGCGCCCTCGTGCCGAGGGCGAACCCGAGCTCCCCGATGGTGGGCGAGCTCTGCAGCCACGCGCCCGAGGGCGTCGCGGCGACGACGTTGCCCCACCGGTCGACGACGTCGAGGTGGCACGTGTCCCCTCGCGGGACGGTCGGCTCACCCTGACCCGGCGTCGCGAGACCATCGGGCCACGCACCGCCGTCGGACATCGCGCGGACGACGGCGGCCGGGAGCCTCGGCTCTCTGCCGCCGGGTGCGCCGGGCCGCAACGTGGCGTCGGCGGACGCGCCGACGAGCCGCGCCCGCTCGGCGGCGTAGGCGGGGTCGAGGAGATCGGCGAGCGGCGGCTCGACGGCGTCGCCGTACCAGGCCTCGCGGTCCGCGAGGGCGAGCTTGGCGACCTCGACGACGGCGTGCACGAGGTCGGCCGATCCCGGCTCCATGCGGTCGGCGCCGAGCGCCTGCAGCATCTGGAGCTGCTGCAGCAGCACGGGCCCCTGACCCCAGGCCGCGGTCTTGAGCACGCGGTGCCCGAGCACGTCGACGGCGGCCGGCTCCTCCTCGGTGACGCGCCAGGCGTCGAGATCGGCCGCGGTCAGGAGGCCCGCGTGCGGCTCGGCGCCGCCGTCCCACACGGGCGTCGAGACGAACCGCTCGATCGCCTCGGCGACGAACCCGGAGTAGAACGCCCGGCGCGACGCCTCGATCTGGTCCTCGCGGCTCCCGCCGGCAGCCTCGCCCTCGGCGACGAGACGCTCGAGGGTGTCCGCGAGCGCCGGGTTGCGGAACCGCCGGCCCGGCTGCGGCACGTCGCCGTCGGACAGGTACACCTGGGCCGACCCGTGCCAGTGCTCGCGGAACACGGCCTCGAGGTTGCGGACCGCCTGGGCAGCGGTCGCGAGCATCGGGTAGCCGTCGCGGGCGTAGCCGATCGCGTAGCGGGCGACGTCACGCAACGGGAGGGTGCCGTACCGGGAGAGCAGGTGCATCCAGGTGCCCCACGACCCCGGCACGGTGGCGGCGAGCAGCCCGGCACCCGGGATCTCGCTGACGCCCAGGGCGGCGAAGGCGCCCAGCGTCGCCGACTGCGGCGCCACACCCTGACCGCACACGACGACGCTGCGACCGGACGCGGCGTCGTGGGCGATCACCGGAACCTCGCCCGCGATGCCGTTCAGGTGAGGCTCGACGACGTGGAGCACCAGGCCCGTGGCCACCGCGGCGTCGTAGGCGTTGCCGCCGGCCTCGAGGACGGCCATCCCGCTCGCCGAGGCCAGCCAGTGGGTCGAGGCGACCATCCCGAACGATCCGACCAGCTCCGGTCGCGTCGTGAAGCTCATGCACCCAGTATCGCGGCGACGGCAGACATGCAGCCGCGGGGCGACGCCGTCCGCCTCCGCAAAGGATCACGATTCGGACGCAACCGGGCGGAGTTCGCCGTGCTGTCGGACCCGCGGGCTACGGTGATCTGACGCCGGTGCTCTCGACGGCGCTCAGCACCAGGGCCCCCCTCGGGGGCGTCACGAAGGGGACTGCTCGCATGACCACACCTCGATCCGCACGGCGCGTCGCCGCTCCGCTCGTCGCGGTCGCCGCCGCCGCGCTCGCCCTCGCCGCGTGCTCGCCGGGCGCGAACAACGACCCGGACCCGACGGGCGCCGACGGCGGGGACGTCACCACCGTGACCTTCCGGCTCTGGGACGAGGCCGCGCAGGCGGCGTACGAGGAGTCGTTCGCTGCGTTCACCGAGCAGAACCCGGACATCCGCGTGGAGATCGAGCAGGTGCCGTGGGCGAACTACTGGGACCAGCTCCCCCTCGACATCCAGTCCGGTGAGATGGCCGACATCTTCTGGACCAACACCTCCAACTTCGGCGTCTACGCCGACAACGGCAACCTGCTCGACATCACGGCCACGCTCGGCGACGACCACGACGAGTGGAACCAGAGCGCGATCGACCTCTACACGCGTGACGGAGCCCTGTGGGGCGTCCCGCAGCTCACCGACTCGATCGCGCTGTACTACAACAAGACGCTGCTCGACGCCGCAGGAATCGACCCGAACACCCTGGCCTGGAGCCCCGATGCCAGCGAGGACACCCTGCTCCCGGCGCTGCAGCAGCTGACCACCGACTCCGCCGGCACGACCGCCGCGGAGAGCGGCTTCGACGCCGACGACGTCGACGTGTACGGGTTCAACGCGCAGAACGACCTGCAGGCGATCTGGCTGAACTTCCTGGCGGAGAACGGCGGCACGTTCCAGACGGGCGACGACTACTCCTTCGACTCCCCCGAGGGCGTCGCGGCGTTCCAGTACCTCGTCGACCTCATCAACACCCACCACGTCGCGCCGCCCGCGGCCGACACCAACGCCAACGGCGACCTCTCGCGCGAGCTGTTCGTGCAGGGCAAGCTCGCGCTGTTCCAGTCCGGTCAGTACTCGCTGCCCGCCACGGCCGACATCGGGGACTCGTTCGAGTGGGGCATCGTCCCGATGATCGCCGGTCCCGAGGGGCGCATCGGCGTGGTGCACAGCGTCGCCGCGCTCGGCAACGCGGCCACCGAGCACCCCGAGGCGGTCACCGAGGTGCTGCGCTGGATCGGGTCCGCCGAGGGGCAGAGCTATCTCGCCGAGTCCGGCGCCGCGTTCCCCGCGGCCGTGGAGGCGCAGCAGACCTTCACCGACTACTGGGACGGCCAGGGCGTCGACACCTCGGCCTTCGTCGAGCAGGCCGCGGGACAGAGCGTCTCCGCTCCGCTCGGCCCGAACTCCAACGCCGGCCTCAACGCGATCGGGGGGTACTTCCCCGACATGTTCGCCGGTGACATCCCGGTCGCCGACGCCCTCGCCCAGGCCCAGCAGGCCGGCAACGAGGCGATCAGCGAGTAGCAGTCCCGCCCGTCACACCCCATCCCGCCGAGCTGAACCCACTGCCCGGTACGCGCTTCGATGCCGCGCCGAGCAGGGGGTTCTGTGCGGCATCCGCCTCGATACCGCGAACAAGCACCTGCTCGACGAGCTGGTCGCGCGCACAACCTCCTGGTCGAGCTCGGGGGCAAGCCGTCAGCCGTCGAGGTGTTCCCGCATCCAGGCGATGTCGGCGCCCTGCTCGACCTCGGCGCCCGGCGTCTCGACGATCGTCGGGGCGTCGGCGTCGCGAACGACGGCGAGCAGGTCCCCGGCGGGGATGTGGCCCTGTCCGAGGTTGGCGTGCCGATCGGCGCCGGAGTCGAAGTCGTCTCGGCTGTCGTTGAGATGGACGACGTCGACCCGGCCGGTCGCGGCGCGCACCCGCTCGACGAGGCCGACGAGCGGCTCGCCGCTGGCCCAGGCGTGGCAGGTGTCGAGACAGAAGCCGACGTCGTCGCCGCCGGCGGCACGCACCGCCTCCCACAGCCCGGCGATGCGCTCGACACCACGGGCCATCGCGCCATCACCACCGGCGGTGTTCTCGATGAAGACCGTGGTCGGGCGCTCGAGCTTCTCGAGGCACTTGCGCCAGTTGTCGAACCCGGTCTCCAGCGGCGTGCCCGCCTCGACGTGACCGCCGTGCACGACGATCCCGATCGCGCCGACCTCGGCGGCGGCGTTCACCTGCTTCTGCAGCAGCGAGCGGCTCGGGATCCGGATGCGGTTGTTCGTGCTCGCCACGTTGATCCGGTACGGCGCGTGGACCACCATCGGCAGCCCCGCCTCTCCCGCTGCATCCTTGAGGGCCTCGGCGCCGCCGGGGTAGAGGAACTCCGGGTCCTTCCACGCCTGCGGCTGCCCGAGGAAGATCTGCACGACCTCCGCGCCGCGCGCCCGGGCGCCTGCGATGGGGTCCTCTTGGTCGACGTGTGATCCGATCCGCATGGTCGTCAGGCTACGACCCCGCGCGGACATCCCCGGGTCCAGCGGTGAGCGGCGGGTGAGCGGCGGGAACAAGACGGTCCTGCACTCGGTTGTGTAGTTCAGATTTGAACAACATGTGAGAGGATGAGCACCATGAGCAGCATGCAGTTCGGGATCTTCACCGTCGGAGACGTGACACCCGACCCCACGACCGGCATCACCCCCACCGAGGGCGAGCGCATCCAGGCGATGCTGTCCTACGCCGTCAAGGCGGAGGAGGTCGGTCTCGACGTGTTCGCGGTCGGCGAGCACCACAACCCGCCGTTCGTGCCGTCCAGCCCTACGACCATGCTCGGCTGGATCGCCGCCAAGACCCAGCGCCTGCAGCTGTCGACGGCGACCACGCTCATCACCACGAACGACCCGGTCAAGATCGCCGAGGACTTCGCGATGCTCCAGCACGTGGCCGACGGCCGCGTGGATCTCACGCTCGGCCGCGGCAACACCGGCCCAGTGTACCCGTGGTTCGGCAAGGACATCCGCGAGGGGCTCGCGCTCGCCGTCGAGAACTACGGCCTGCTGCGACGCCTGTGGCGGGAGCCGGTGGTCGACTGGTCCGGCAAGCACCGCACCCCGCTGCAGGGCTTCACCTCCACCCCCGCCCCGCTCGACGGCGTCCCCCCATTCGTGTGGCACGGCTCGATCCGCTCCCCCGAGATCGCCGAGCAGGCCGCGTACTACGGCGACGGCTTCTTCCACAACAACATCTTCTGGAACCCCGAGCACGTCCAGCAGATGGTGCGGCTGTACCGGCAGCGCTGGGCCCACTACGGCCACGGCGACCCGGAGACGGCGATCGTCGGGCTGGGTGGCCAGGTGTACATGGCCGAGACCGAGGCGCAGGCGAAGAAGGAGTTCCGTCCGTACTTCGACGTCGCCCCGGTGTACGGGCACGGGCCGAGCCTGGAGGACTTCAGCCGGATGACGCCGTTGACCGTCGGCACGCCCGAGCAGGTCATCGAGAAGACGCTCGGCTTCCGCGACTACGCGGGCGACTACCAGCGACAGCTGTTCCTCATCGACCACGCGGGGCTGCCGCAGTCGGCGGTGCTGGAGCAGATCGAGATGCTCGGGACCGAGGTCGTGCCGGTGCTCCGCAAGGAGTTCGACCTGGTACGCGCCGCCGGCGTCCCCGACGCCCCCACGCACGCCTCGCTCGTCGCGACGGCGCAGTCCGCGCACGAGACCGCGCACGCGCAGGTCGCACGCGATGATGTGGACACCACCCGGGCGATCGCGCAGGAGGTCTGACATGAAGATCGTCGTCCTGACGGCGGGTCTGAGCGAACCGTCGTCGACGCGACTGCTCGCCGATCGCCTCGGCGAGGCCGCCGCTGCCGCCCTGCGCGAACGAGGCGCGAGCGCGGAGGTGCAGACCATCGAGCTGCGCACGCTGGCTCACGACGTCGTCGACGTCCTGCTCACCCGCGTCGCCTCGCCCGAGCTCGCCGCCGCGCAGCAGGCGGTGGTCGACGCCGACGCGCTGATCGTCACCTCGCCCACCTTCGCGATGTCGTACTCGGGCATGTTCAAGTCGTTCGTCGACACCCTCGAGGAGGGGGCGCTCGCTGGGATGCCGGTCATGCTCGCCGCGACAGGTGGGACGGCGCGGCACTCGATGGTGCTCGACGTCGCCCTCCGCCCGCTGTTCTCCCACCTCAAGGCGCTCACGCTGCCGACCGCCGTCTACGCCGCTGCCGAGGACTGGGGCAGCGGCGGGCTCGACACCCGCATCGTCCGCGCCGGGACCGAGCTGGCCGATCTGCTGATGAGGCTCCCCAGCCGCCGTCGCGTCGACCCCTTCGACGCCGGCGGCGCCGGTTTCGTCAGCTTCGAGGAGCTGTTGGAGCGATGAGCACGACGGCGCAGCCCCGGCCGGCAGGGACGGTACCTTCGGTCCGTGGGCGGGCGTGGCGCGCGTACTTCGAGACCACGGCGCTCCTGAGCGCCGAGCTCGAGCGGCGGATGAAGGCTGGGTCCGGCATGGACTTCGGGGACTTCAACGTGCTGCTCGTGCTCAGTGAGGCTCCGGACCGCCGGCTGCGCCTCGGCGAGCTGGCTCGCGCCGTCGCGTTCGGGCCGACCCGGCTCACGTATCGGCTCGATCAGCTGGTCAGGCGCGGCTGGGTGGTGCGCGAGCCGTGCCCGGAGGACCGCCGCGGCTTCGAGGCCGTGCTCACGACCGAGGGCGCCCGCGCCCTGCGCCGCGCCCGCGCCCCGCACGCGACGGACGTCAACGAGCTCCTCCTCGATCACCTCACCGACGAGCAGGCGCAGACCCTCCTCGACGTCTTCACCCCCCTCCGCGACCGCCTCGCCGACTGACACGGTCGTTCGGTTTCGTCAGGCGGTGCCGGTTCAGGCCGGGCGGGAGAGGAGGATGGGGGTGTGGATGTCCTCGACGAGCGGGTGTGGCGGGCGCGCGCCGAGGCGCACGCCGCGCGGGTCGACGCGCTCGTCGCCGACCACGTCGCCCGGCGACGCGACGGCGTCCCGCACCCGGTCCACGACTTCCTGTTCACCTACTACTCCCACCGCCCGAGCCAGCTGCGGCGATGGCACCCGGGCTACGCCGTCGGCCTCGCGGCCGGCGAGGAGTACGGGTCGCTCAAGGGCTACGAGGTTGTCGACGGCGTCGCTCGCGTCGGCGAGTCGATGCTCGCCGAGCGTCGCGATCTCGTCGCGGGCATCCACGCCCTGCTCTCGGCGACGGCGTCACGGCCGGCGAACACCGGCTGCTTCGGCATGCACGAGTGGGCGATGGTCTACCGCAGCGACGAACCCCGTCACGCGCACCCGCTGCGGTTGGGGCGGGAGGGCACCGACGCGGTCGTCGAGGCCCACCGGATCACCTGCAGCCACTTCGACGCCTACCGCTTCTTCACCTCCGCCGCCCGTGACCGCAACACCCTCCGACCGTCGTCGCACGACCGCCCCGCGTTCGAGCAGCCCGGCTGCCTCCACGCCGGGATGGACCTCTACAAGCACGCGTTCCGGCTCTCGCCGCTGGTGCCCTCGGAGCTGGTGGCCGACTGCTTCGCGCTCGCCCGCGACATCCGGGTGCTCGACATGCGCGCCGCCCCGTACGACCTGCGCGACCTGGGGTTCGAGCCCGTCGCCGTCGAGACGGCCGAGGGCAAACGTGCCTACGCCGCGGCCCAGGCAGGGTTTGCACAGCGCGGCGCGCCGCTGCGAGCGCGCCTCGTCGATGCCTGCGAGCGCCTGCTGACCCGATCCGGCGAGACCACGGGGCTCGCGGCTCGGAGCCGGTCGTGACCCGCACCGATCGCGTCCCCATCGACCGTTCCCGCCGTGCGACGGCGTGGCAGCCGGTGGCGTCTCGGCCCGCGGGGCGACGAGCGTCGACATCGCTACACCGGAGGGCGGTGTGAGCGACGCCGACCGCCGCCGTCCGCACGTGCGGTCTGCGCTCCCCTGGCTCCGGTCCGGCCCGCTGTGGCGTGTGCACACCTCAGCCGCGCCCGAGCTGGACGACTTCCTCGACGGTGCGGGCTACGTGCGCATCGACCTCGACGGCGCCGCCATGACCTCGCGCGCCGCGGCGCACGCCGAGCTCGCCCGCGCGTTCGCCTTCCCGGACTGGTACGGCGGGAGCTGGGACGCGTTCCACGACTGCTGGTACGGGTTCGCCGGCGACCACGCCGACGACCTGGTCGCCGTCGTCTGGCATCTCGACGCCGCGGCAGCGGCAGCGGCGTCCGCCACGACCGCCGAGGTCGGCTGGGCCCTGCTCGAGTGCGCCACCGGGCACTGGCCCACGCCGTACCCACCGCCCCCGACGACGATGGTGCTGGACCTGTTCGCCCTCGGCGACGGCGACGATCTCGACCGACCTCCCGACCTCACGGTCGGTCCGGTGCTCAGCCCCTGACGGCGACGCCGCCTCGCGCGCTAGTTCTCGGTGCCGGCGCCCCGGACCTTCGGGACGTGAGCCCAGAACATCAGATAGCTCGGCGTCTGGTCGTCGTTGGCGTCCGAGACGTCCCCGTACTCCTCGAGCAGGGCGCGCAGGCGCTGCATGAACGCCTCGTTCTGCTCCGGGGTGAGCCGGAGCGACTCGGTGGAGAGCCCACCGGTGCGCCCGGCCGCCGGCCCCGTCGACACCCAGTCGTCGATCGCACGCGAGAGTGAGTCGACCCAGATCCCCGCGGTCGCCCGCAGGTGGACCCGACCCGCCGGGTCGTCGACGCGGGCGCCCCTCACCTCGAACCTCTCCGCGGCTCGGCGATAGCGGCGCTCACGTCCGTCGGTCGCCTCCGATGGCAGCAGCACCCCCGCGCGCTCGAGCATCCGCAGGTGATAGCTCATGGCCGACGGCGTGAGGCCGCAGAGCTCGGCGGCCTGGGTGGCCGTGATCTCGCGTCCGGAGTCGTACACCTCGGCGATGACGCGCTGGCGCGCCTCGTGCGCGAGCAGACGCAGCGCGGACGCCCCCTCGAGCGTCAGGACCTTGGGTACCGCCTCTTGACCCACCACGTTCCGAAGCATACCCTTCACATTTATGAAGCGATTGTTTCAGATTCCTGCGGCGAGCGTCTGGTCGCACCGCGACGTCCGCCTGATCCTTCCCGCCCGCACGGTCGCGCTCGCCGGCCACGCGATGGCCGTCGTGACGCTTCTCCTCCAGGCGCACGACCGCGGCGTCGGTACCGTCGGCGTCGCGATCCTGCTGATCGCTCTCGCGCTGCCCGCCATCGCGACGATGGGCGTCGTCGGCCGCCTCGCCGACACGCACGACTCCCGCACCCTGCTCCTGCTCGGCGTCGGCGTCCAGGTGGCCGCGCTCGCACTGCTCGCGCTGAGCCCGAGCGTCCCGGTCACGCTCGCCGGGGTGGTGCTGCTCGAGCTCGGCCAGGCGGTGATCGGCCCCGTCTGGAGCGGCCTGCTCCCGCGTGTCGTCGGCGCGGAGGCGATCGGTCCGGCGATCGCGTGGCAGCAGGGCCTGGGGTCGGTCGCCGCGCCGATCGGCGCCGCGCTGGGGGGCCTGCTCTACGGAGCCGACGGCGCCACGCCTGCGCTGCTCTGCGCGGCCGGCCTGTTCGGGGTGCTGTGGCTGACCCTTCCGGCGATCCGCACCCGCCGCCACGTCGCCGCCGAGGCCGCCCCGACCGACAGCCCGACGGCGCCGACCGTCTCGTCGGGGATCCTGGCCGGCGTCGCGCTGCTGCGGCGGGACGCCATCGTGTGGCCCACGTTCTTGGCGCTGCTGCCGATGGTCGTGCTCGTCGAGGGGGTCAACGCCGTCGAGGTGTTCCTCGCGCGCGACACCCTCGGCGCCTCGCCCCAGCAGTACGGGCTGGGCGAGCTCGCGGCCGGGATCGGTGGCGTCGTCGGCGCGGCGCTCGCCGGCCGTCTCACGGGCGAGCGCGCGTGGGTGCGCGGCACCATCCTCGGCTTCGCGGCGGCATGCCTGGCCCTCGCCACCGCCGGGACGGCGCCGTCGTTCTGGCTCTACCTCGCGCTCATGGTCGCGGTCGCCGCAGCAGCCGGGATCGGCAACGCCAGCAACGGTGCACTCCTGATGACCCGCACGGCGGACGCGCACCGCGGCACGGTCGGGGCGACCCTCAACGGCATCGCCCGCACCGGATCGGTCATCGCGCTCGGGCTCGGCGGACTGGTCGGGACCCTCGCCTCACCACGGACCGTGTTCATCGTCGGCGGCGCCCTGGGCGCCGTGGCCGTGCTCGCCTGCGGATGGTCGGCACTGCGGGTGGTTCGCGGCTCCACGGTCGCCCAGCAGTGGCCGGACGACGACGTCGCGCCGCGCGCCGAGCCGATCTGACCAGACGTGGTGGCCCGATCACCACGACGGGTTGCCGGATCGGGTCGACGTCGCGTACTGTCCTGTTCAGCGAACATGCGTCCCGTTCATTGGGACGCATGCTCGAGGACAACGACGACCGCTTCCGGCGACAGAGGAGTCGACATGCCATCGCTGGCGCTCAGCAGGCGAGCCCTGCTCGGACTCGGTGTCGCCGCCGCGGCTGGATCGGCCACCGCCTGCGGCGCACCGGACACGGCCGCCGTCGATCTGCCGCTCCCCGCGACCTTCGGGTACGACGGCCCTCCGGTGGAGCTGAGGTTCTGGAACGGCCTCACCGGCGGAGACGGCGCGATCATGCGCGAGCTGCTGCTGGAGTTCAGCGCCCACCACCCGGCGATCACGGTGCAGATGTTCGCGATGCCCTGGCCGTCCTTCTACCGCAAGTTCGCAGCCGCCGTGGTCAGCGGGCTGGCTCCCGACCTCGGGCTCATGCAGAGCTTTCACGTCGCCACCAATGCCGCCCGTGCGGTCATCGTGCCGCTCGACGAGGTGGCCGACCGGCTCGAACTGAGCGAGGCGCAGTTCTCCTCGACCGTCTGGCAGTCGGGCATCGTCGGTGGCCGGCGCTACTCGATCCCGCTCGACGTCTGGCCCGACAGCCTCTTCTACAACCGTCGGGTGCTGGCCGACGCCGGGCTCGATCCCGACGACCCGCCGCGCGACCGGGCCGCCTACGAGAACGCGCTCGACGTGCTCGCCGGACGCGGCATCTCCGGTCACTGGCTGCCCGCGGTCGACCCCCAGGGTGTCGGCCGAGGCTTCGACAGCCTGCAGTGGCAGATGGGCGGCGAGCTGTACGCGGCGGACGGGTCCAGCGCCACCTTCAACAGCGAGGCCGGGATCGCGGCCCTCACGTGGCAGCGCGACCTGATCGACCGGGGCTGGAGCAAGCAGAACGTCAACGGCGGCGATGCCAACACCGCGTTCAAGAACGACCTCAACGCCTTCCTCTGGGGCGGCCCGGGAGCTCTGATCAACGACCTCGGCTCGGTGCCCGACCTCGACTGGGGAGTGGTGCCGCTACCCCGCATCGGAGACCAGCCGGCGGCGTTCTCCGGTTCGCACCAGTTCGTCGTCATGCGCCAGCGCTCCTACGACGAGAACCGGCTCGCCGCGACCCTGACGTTCTTGTCGTGGATCAGCGAGAACTCGATCGGGTGGGCCGGCGCCGGCCCGATCCCGGCGCGCACCGACGTCCTCGCCGACGACGCCTTCACGGCCCTGACCGCGCAGGCGTCCGTCGCGCAGGCGCTGCCGGACGACGTCCGCTTCTACCCGCTCGTGCCCGGCATCTTCGACGTGCAGTCGACGATCCTCTACCCGGCCATCAGCGACGTGCTGCTGCAGCGGACCGATCCCGCGGCCGCCCTCGACGCCGCAGCCGAGCAGGCGCAGTTCCTGCTGACCGAGAACCTGCAGAAGTACGAGGAGGCGCTCCAGTGACCCGTGTCCAAAGCGCCTGGCGGTCTGACGCGCCCGGGCGGCGCCCCGCGGCGTTGTCGCTCTCGGCGAGACAAACCCGGTATCGCCTTCGACCTCCGCCTTGCGGGGCATCCGCCCGGCCATCGCCACACCACTCAGGCACTTCGGACACGGGCCACTAGATGGCCACGTCCGCCGCCGGCCCGCTGGCCCCCGCCCGCCCCCGCACCTCGCCGCGCACCGCTCCCGCGACCGCCGCACGGCGCCGTCACGGATCGCGCCTGACCCCGTACCTGTTCCTCGCGCCGTTCCTGCTCATCTTCGGTGTGTTCGTGCTCGCGCCAGCGGTCTACGGGCTGTGGATCAGCCTGCACAACTGGGACTTCTTCCTCCCCGACCGACCGTTCGTCGGCCTCGGGAACTACGCCGAGCTGTTCGACCCGGGCAGTCTCGTGGCGACGCAGTTCTGGGAGTCGATGCGAGCGACCGGGCTGTTCGTGCTGCTCTCGGTGCCGTTCCTCGTCGTGCTGCCGCTGGCGCTCGCGCTGCTGCTCAACCGCAGCTTCCCCGGGCGGACGGCGTTCCGTGCGGTGTTCTTCGCCCCGTACGTGCTGGGTGTGAGCGTGGTCGGCGTGCTGTGGCAGTACCTGCTCAACGCGAACGTCGGGCTGGTCAACCACTACCTCGGCCAGTGGTTCGGCACCGAGACGATCCCCTGGCTGACCGCCGTCCCCTGGGTGTGGGTCAGCCTGGTCGCCGTCACGGTCTGGTGGACCATGGGATTCAACGCCGTCGTGTACCTCGCCG
Source organism: Pseudactinotalea sp. (assembly GCA_048594485.1). Lineage (GTDB taxonomy): Bacteria > Actinomycetota > Actinomycetes > Actinomycetales > Beutenbergiaceae > Pseudactinotalea. Next base: position 21,298 of record JBMDXU010000013.1, read on the forward strand.
GGCTGCAGGGCATCGACCCGACGCTCTACGAGGCGGCGAGGGTCGACGGCGCAGCACCGCGCCACGAGCTGTGGCACGTGACCCTCCCCGGGCTGCGCCCCGTGCTGCTGTTCGTGCTGACGATCACCGTCCTCGCGTCGGCGAACGTCTTCGGGCAGGCCTACCTGCTCACCGGCGGCGCGCCGAGCAACCAGACCCGCACCGCGATCATGTTCATCGCCCAGACCGGTCTCGAGCAGTTCCGGATGGGTCGTGCCGCGGCGATGAGCTACGTCCTGGCGCTCCTGCTCATCGGGGTGAGCGCCCTCAACTTCCTGCTGTTCCGCCGTCAGGAGAGGAGCTGAGATGGCCACCCTCGCAGCGACCCCGCCACGCCGGGTCCGCCGGCCCGCCGGACGCGGCGCCCGCCGCACGATCGGCCACGTGGTCCGCTATCTCGTGCTGCTCGTGCTCTCGATCGGGTTCTTCGCCCCGATCCTGTGGATGATCTCGACGTCGTTCAAGACGCCGGGCGACGCCACCGCGCTGCCGCCGGTGTGGATCCCCCCGACGGTCTCGACCGACGGGTACACCACCCTGATCGGCGACGCGCAGGCGCCGGTGCTGCGCTGGCTGGTCAACAGCCTGGTCGTCGGCGTGGCCCACACCCTGCTGGTGCTGCTGACCGCCTCGCTCGCGGCCTACGCGCTCGCGCGGATGTCCTTCCGTGGCAAGAACCTCGTGTTCGCCCTGATCGTGAGCACCCTGTTCGTGCCGGGTTTCGTGTTCCTCATGCCCAACTACCTCATCGTCGACGCGCTCGACTGGCTCGACTCCATGTGGGCGCTGGTCGTGCCCGGCGCGGCCTCCGCGTTCGGGGTGTTCTTCCTCCGTCAGTTCTTCCTGTCGCTGCCGGGCGAGCTGGAGGAGGCCGCCGTGCTCGACGGCGCGAATCGCTGGCAGGTGTTCTGGCGGATCGTGATCCCGCTGTCCGCGGCGCCGCTGGCGACGCTCGCGGTGCTGTCGTTCCTGGCGAGCTGGAACGACTTCCTCTGGCCGCTGTACGTGCTGTTCAACCCCGAGAACCTGACGCTGCCGGCCGGGCTGGCGACCCTCATCGGCTCCTACGCGACGGACTACCCCGCGATGATGGCGGGCGCCGTGCTGGCGAGCGTGCCGGTGCTGATCGTCTACGCGGCGATGCAGCGCTACATCATCGCCGGGGTCGCACGGTCGGGCCTGAAGGGATGACGCTCACCGCTCCTCCCGGTCCGTCCGCCAGGATGGCGAGCATGAGCCCCCGCATGTCAGCCTCCGACGAGACCACCTCCGGTACCCTCGCGCGCGGGCTCACCATCCTCGAGCTCGTCGCCGAGCGTGGCGCGGTGGGGGTCGCCGAGATCGCTGCCGAGCTCGGGATCTCGCGCAGCGCCGCCTACCGCCTCGTCACCCAGCTGCGCGAGCGCGGCTTCCTGGGCGAGGCCGACGACGGCGCCAAGCTGCGGCTCGGCGGTCGCGCGATCCGGCTCGGCCTGCAGGCGCTGGGCGACGTCGACCTGCTCGAGCTCGCGCGTGCACGGCTCCGTACGCTCGTCGACGACGTCCGCGAGACCGCGTTCCTCGCGACCGTCGACGGGTCCGACGTCGTGTACGTGCTCCAGCAGGTCGGGCCCGCGGCCGTGACGATGACCGCCAAGCCCGGCAGCCGCCGTCCCGTCTACTGCACGGCGCTCGGGAAGGCGTACCTCGCCGCCCTGCGCGAGCCCGACCGCGACCGCATCATCGACGGCCTCGACATGCGCGCCGTGACGCCGTCGACCATCACCGACGCGGCCGTCCTGCGCCGCGAGATCGCGAGCACGATCGAGCGCGGCTACGCGATCGACGACGCCGAGCTCGAACCCGACACACGCTGCCTGGCCGCGGCCGTCCGCGACCACCGCGGCGTCCCGGTCGCCGCCATCAGCGTCGGCGGACCCGCCGACCGCATCCTCGGCAAGCAGGACGAGATCGTCGCCGCCGTGCTGAGGGCAGCCACCGATCTCGGCCACGACCTCGGCCACACCCCGACCACCCGCAGCACCTGACCCGAAGGAGCCACCTGCCCCATGCTCGTCGACCAGCGCATCGAGTCCGTCGACCTCGCCGAGGTCGGCACCCGGTATCCACGGACTGTCGGGCGCAACGCCAGGCTCGGCAGCCACGGGTCGGGGTTCGCCACCCGGGCCGTCCGGGTGCGCACCACCGACGGCGTCGAGGGCTGGGGGATCGCGGAGGGTGACGTCTCCGGCGTCGATGCCGTGGTGGGTCTCCCGGTCGGCGAGGTATTCGGGCCCGAGGTGGGTCTCGTCCGCGGCGACCTCCGCTGGCTCGACCTCGCCCTGCACGACCTCGCGGGGCAGGCCGACGGCGTGCCGGTGCACACGCTCCTCGGCGACCACGGCACGACCGCCGTCGACCTCTACTCGGGTGCCATCTACTTCGACGACCTCGACCCCGAGGACGCTCCGCGCGGCGTCGCGGTGGCGCTGGAGAACTGCGCCTCGGACTGGGAGGCGGGCTTCCGCGCCTTCAAGCTCAAGATCGGCCGCGGGCACCGCTGGATGGAGTCCGAGGCGGGACTGGCGCGCGACGTCGAGATCACGCGGGCGGTCCGCGAGGCGTACCCCGACGCCCGGGTGCTCGTCGACGCCAACGACGGTTTCTCCCTCGACCAGACGCGGCGGTTCCTCGACCTCACCCGCGACTGCGGGCTGTACTGGATCGAGGAGCCGTTCGTCGAGAACGAGGCCGACCTGCGGGGTCTGCGCGAGCATCTGCGCGCCTCCGGCAGCGCCACCCTGATCGCCGACGGCGAGTCCTCGCCCGAGGAGGACCAGCTGCTGGCGCTGGCCGGCGACGGCCTGATCGACGTGCTGCTGATGGACGTCGTCTCCTACGGCATGACGGCGTGGCGACGGGTGATGCCGCTGCTCGCCGAGCTCGGCGTCGCCGCCTCCCCGCACGCGTGGGGCAAGCCGATCAAGACGCTCTACGCCGCTCAGCTCGCGGCCGGGCTGGGCAACGTGGCCGTGGTCGAGGGGGTGCCGGGCACCACGGTCGGGGCCGACACCTCGCGCTACCGGCTCGAGGACGGCGTCCTCCGGATCCCCGACGGCCCGGGTTTCGACATCCCGCTCACCGCGCCCGTCACCACGTCCACGGAGGCCTGACCCATGCAGATCCGCCACGCCACCCATCCCGACGACGCCGCCCGCCTCGACACGACCGCGCTGCGCGACCGCTTCCTCGTCCAGGACCTGTTCGCGCCGGGGCAGGTGCGCCTGGTGCTCACGCACGAGGACAGGATCGTGCTCGGAGGCGCCGTCCCCGGTGCGACGCCGTTGGAGGTCCTCGCGCCGGAGGAGCTGCGTGCCGAGCACCTCTGCGAGCGGCGCGAGCTGGCCGTCGTCAGTCTCGGCGGCCCCGGCACGGTGACGGCGGACGGCGAGCGGTACTCGCTCGACCACCACGACGTGCTGTACGTCGGTCTCGGGACCCGCACGATCCTGCTCGAGGGCGAGGGCGCCCGGTTCTACCTGGTGTCCGCGCCGGCGTCGGCCGCCCACCCGACGACGCTCGCTCGGCGGGACGAGGCCGAGACCCTGCACCTGGGCGAGCCGGGTGCCGCCAACATGCGCGACCTGCGCCGCTACCTGCACGACGACGGCGTCGCGACCGACCGCCTCGTGCTCGGGATCACCACGCTCGCCCCGGGCAGCGTCTGGAACACGATGCCCCCGCACACCCACGATCGCCGCACCGAGGTCTACCTCTACACCGGTCTCGGCGAGGAGGGCCGCGTCATGCACCTGTGCGGGCAGCCGTCCGAGCTGCGCACCCTGGTGGTGGCCGACGACGAGGCCGTGATCAGCCCCTCGTGGTCGGTGCACGCGGGGGCGGGCACGCAGGCGTACTCCTTCGTCTGGGCGATGGCGGGCGAGAACCGGGCGTTCGCCGACATGGACGGCGTCCCGGTCGCCTCGCTGCGATGACGTCGTTCTCGCTGGCCGGCAGGACGGCCGTGGTCACGGGCGCGACCTCGGGGATCGGGCGGGCGATCGCCGTGGGGTACGCCGACGCGGGCGCGCACGTGATCGTGTGGGGACGCGACGACCGGGCCGCCGAGGTCGCCGCGCTGATCCGCGAGCGCGGCGGTGTCGCCGAGCCCGTCACGTGCGACCTGCTCGATGTCGAGGCCGCGCGGGCGACGGCACGCGACCTCGCCGCGCGTCACGCCGTCGACGTCCTCGTCAACAACGCCGGCGTGATCCATCGCTCGCCGATGGCCGACGTCGACCCGGCGGAGTGGACGGCGGTGCGCACCGTCAACCTCGACGCCGTCTGGGCGCTGTGCGCCGAGCTCGGCCCGGCAATGGTCGCGCGGGGCCGCGGCCGGATCGTGACGACGGCGTCGATGCTCTCGTTCCAGGGCGGCCGGGCGGTGGCGTCGTACACGACGACCAAGCACGCCGTCGTCGGGCTCACCCGGGCGCTCGCAGCGGAGTGGGGTCCGCACGGCGTCCGCGTCAACGCGATCGCCCCGGGTTACGTCGAGACGCCGAACACGGAGGCGCTGCGGGAGCAGCCCGAGCGATCGGCGGAGATCCTGGCTCGCATCCCCGTCGGTCGGTGGGCGCAGCCCGAGGACATCGTCGGCCCGGCGGTCTTCCTCGCCAGCGACGCCGCCGAGTACGTCAACGGCCATGTGCTCGCCGTCGACGGCGGGTGGCTCGTCACCTGACGGCCGACGTCGCCCTCGCGTCGTCGTACGCTCGCCCTGAGCACGACGACGACACAGCAGGAGCACCGATGAGCACACCGCCACGCGTGACAGCCGACGTCATGGGCGCCACCGTCTTCAACACCAAGCAGGCGACGTTGGAGTGGACCCCGGAGGGTCGCATCCGGATCGTGCAGGTCGAGCCCGGTGAGCCGCCGGTGCTGCTGCTCGACGCCGCACCACACGAGCTGAGCAAGGTCACCGACTACACCTTCGGCAACCCGCCGATGCTCGTGTTCGCGCCGCAGAACGGCAAGAAGCTCAAGGTGTCGCTGCAGCGCAGCATGCTCGCGCCCGAGCCGAACGAGAGCGCCCATGCCTACGGCATCCGGCAGGCGCAGCTGGGTGTGCCGCCGCAGTCCTGGTGGGCGGACAGCCTGCGAGCGGCCGGGGCGAACGTGAAGAAGTTCGGCGCCGGCTGGTTCTTCGGGATCGTCGGGCTGACCGTCGTCGGCGTCATCCTCATCGGCGTGATCGCCTACGTGATCACCGAGGTGCTCTGAGGCGAGACCCCGGAAGGTTCCACCCGCGGCGGGCTGTCGCTGCGCCGTCGGGAACGCCGACCATGGTCGGATCCGACCAGGAGGAACCATGACCGCGGTCACCCACGGCGCCGACCCCGACGCCCTCGACCGGCTCGCCGACGAGCTCGCCCACACGGCTGAGCGCATCGCCCTCATCGGGCGGCACCACGCGACCGCTCTCGACGACGTCCGCTGGAGCGGGCCCGACGCCGACCGGGCGCGAGCGCACTGGGCCTACCTGTCCGTGACGGTCGTCCGACCGGCGTCGGATGCGCTCGCGCACGCCGCGCTGCACGCCGGCGCGCAGGCGGACGAGCAGCGTCGCGTGAGCGAGTCACCCGCACCGGCCGCGTCGTCCGCGGCCGCGCCGAGCTCGACGGCCACAGGGCCGGCCGGGTCGGCCGCGTCGACGGCGGACGGCGTCGTCGACCGGGCGGTGAGTCTCGATCGTGTGGCCGCGATCCTCCAGGAGACCCCGGAGCTCGCCACGATGGCCACGGCCGCCCGGGCCTGGGAGAACGGGCTCGATCAAGCCACCTACGGGCTCGCGTCCGACGTCCTGGGCGACGCCTCCCGGATCACCCGGCACGGCGGTGCGCTGCTGTCGGGCATCGGGGTCGCGACCGACGTCCACGACGTCGTCCGGGCCGCCTCCGACGGTGACGCGGCCGGCGTCGTCGTCCCCGGGGTCGGTCTCGGCATCGCCGGCGCCGGGCTGGCCGGTGCCTCGTCCGCGGGTCCGGTGGGGGCCGCCTGGGGCATCGGCACCGCCGTCGGGGGCGCCGCCCACGACGCCATGCAGGGCACACGCTACGGCGACATCGTCGAGTCGATGACCGACGAGGCGTTCCGCGAGAACGGCGCCTGGGGCATCACCCAGGTCCCCGGCATCCTCGGTCTCGCCGCCTACGAGCGCATCCGGGAGAGCATCGGCGACGACGACTGATCGCCGCACGTTCCCCCGACCGTCAC
>JBMDXU010000130.1:0-2139 GCA_048594485.1 Pseudactinotalea sp.
GTCGACGTCGAGCGCGTGCTCCTCGCCGTCGCAGGTGTGGGTCAGCCGACCCTGGTCGCTGCCGATCCGCTCGACCAGGCCGACGGCGAGAGCCCGGCCGTCATCGGCGTCGACGACCTGGTACTTCAGCGACGACGACCCGGAGTTGACGACGAGGACGGGGGAGCTCACTGGTCCGTCCCCTCGCCGCTCGCCTGCGGCGCGCTCGCCTGCGACGCGCTCGCCTGCGCCTGGATCGCCGTGATGGCGACGGTGTTGACGATGTCCTGCACGAGGGCGCCGCGGGAGAGGTCGTTGACCGGCTTGTTCAGGCCCTGAAGCACCGGCCCGACGGCGATCGCGCCAGCCGAGCGCTGCACGGCCTTGTAGGTGTTGTTGCCGGTGTTGAGGTCGGGGAAGACCAGCACCGTCGCCTGCCCGGCGACAGCGGAGTCCGGCATCTTGGTCTTCGCGACGTCGGGCTCGACGGCGGCGTCGTACTGGATCGGCCCCTCGACCACGAGCTGGGGCGCCCGCTCGCGCACGAGCGCGGTGGCGCCGCGCACCTTGTCGACATCGGCGCCCGACCCGGCCTCGCCGGTGGAGTAGGACAGCATCGCCACCCGCGGCGACACGCCGAACTGCTCGGCCGTCGCTGCCGACGAGATCGCGATGTCGGCGAGCTGCTCCGCCGTCGGGTCGGGGTTGACGGCACAGTCCCCGTACACGAGCACCTTGTCCTCGAGGCACATGAAGAACACCGAGCTGACGATCGAGACGCCGGGCACGGTCTTGACGATCTCGAACGACGGCTTGATCGTGTGCGCTGTCGTGTGCTGCGCGCCGGACACCATGCCGTCGGCGAGCCCGAGGTAGACCATGAGCGTGCCGAAGTAGGAGACGTCGGTGACGATCTCGCGGGCACGGTCCACGGTCATGCCCTTGTGGGCACGCAGCTCGGTGTAGGTCTGGGCGAAGCGTTCCCGCAGGTCGGGATCGGTGGGCGAGACGATGGTCGCGGCGTCGAGCTCGAGCCCGAGCTCGCGGCCCCGTGCCCGGATGCTCGCCTCGTCGCCGAGGATCGTCAGGTCCACGACCTCACGCGCGAGCAGCGTGCTGGCGGCACGCAGGATGCGGTCGTCCGACCCCTCCGGCAGCACGATGTGCTTGCGGTCGGCGCGTGCCCGCTCGATGAGGTCGTACTCGAACATCAGCGGGGTGACCACCTGCGAGCGGGGCAGGTCGACCGCCTGGAGCAACGCGTCGCCGTCGACGTGGGAGGCGAACGTCGTGCGGGCGGTGTCGATCTTGCGCTGCGAGCCGCCACCCAGCAGACCGCGGGTCTCGGCCACACGACGGGTCGTCTCGAACGTGCCGAGCTCGGTCGCGAGCACCGGCAGCCGCTGCGGCAGGCCCGCGATGAGCCGCGTCACCTGCTCCGAGGGCAGGAAGCCGCCGTTGAGGATCAGACCCGCCAGCGAGGGGAAGCTCTCCGACGCGTGGGCCGCGATCATGGCGAGCACGACCTCGGAGCGGTCGCCCGGCACGATGACCGCCGCGCCGTCGACCAGCCGGTCGAGGATGTGGTCCATCGTCATGCCGCCGACGATGACCTCCTCGGCCTCGCGGCCCAGCAGCTCGGCGTCACCGGTCACGAGGCGGCCGTCGACGGCCGCCATGAGGTCGGCGATCGTCGGCGCGGACAACAGCGGCACGTCGGGCATCACCCAGGTCGGGACCGGCTCGCCGCGCAGCGCATCGCGCACCTCGTCGATGTGCGTCGGGTCGGCCCGGTTGGCGACCACGGCGACGACCTCGGCGTGCCCGGCGGCCAGTTCCGCCGTCGCGATGTCGACCATCTGCCGGACGTCGTCGGCCCGGCGCCGGAGCGCCGAGACCACCAGCACGACGGCGGACCCCAGGTTCGCGGCGATCCGCGCGTTGTAGGCGAGCTCGGTCGGCCCGGCGACGTCGGTGTAGTCGGAGCCGACGATGACGACGACGTCGCAGAGATCCTCGATCCGTCGGTAGCGGGTGATGATCTCGCCCAGGGCGGCGTCGGGGTCGGCGTGGACGTCGTCGTACGTCACCCCGATGCACTGCTCGTAGGTGAGCTCCACGCCGTCGTGGTGGAGCAGCAGCTCGAGCACCGGATCGCGC
>JBMDXU010000131.1:0-10358 GCA_048594485.1 Pseudactinotalea sp.
GCCCCTAGCCCGCTCGGCGCCGACGGCGGCCCCGTCCTCCCCGCCCACGCGGGGCGCCGGCGCGCCCGTCGCCCGGGGTGACAGGGTACGGGCAGCCGCCCGCCGGGCCGGCGGGGGGTCGACCCGGTCGACGACGCGTGAGTCGTGACGCACCTGGTGCGTCGGAGCGAGACCTGTCCGCCTGATGCGGTGACCCGTCGGGCTCAGCTGGTCGTCGTGTGCTGCATCTTCGCCCACCGCGTGCGGAGCAGGTCGACGCGGTGGGCGTTGCCGTGCAGGCCGACGTACCGCTCGCCGAAGGACCACAGCAGCGCGTCGTCGAGACGTCGGACGGCGCTGGGCGTGTGCCGGTAGCCCATCCGCGCGCTGAGCTCGGCGTCGTCGACGGCGCCGCAGACCTGGGAGAGCTCCCCGTACCCGGTGATGCCGAGCTCGAGCAGCAGACCGGAGATCCAGGCGTAGTGGTCGGTCCGGGAGAACCCGGCGTCGGGGTACTGCCCGGCGAGGAAGGCGGCCAGCTCCGGGGCGCTGATGCGCGGGTCGCCCTCGACGTCGTCGTCGCGGGGCTGCAGCAGCGGCTGCAGACGATCCCGGATCTCGGAGAACTCGCGGTCGGCGAGCTCCAGCAGCCCGGCGGCCAGCGTGAACCGTCGGTCGAGGTCCCACGCGTGCTCGCCGGGCAGACTCCCCTTGTAGCGGATGTCGTGCTCGAACTCCGCCCACGCGTGCTGCAGCACGGTGCGGATCTGCACCTGGATCAGGTGCCCGCCGAGCTCGTCGGCCGGGTCGTCGATCCGGATCTGCAGGTGCCGGCTGACGTAGCCGAACAGACCTTGTCGCGCGGTCTCGACACCCATGTCACGGTCGTCGAGGACGACGGCGACGTCCGCGAGCACGTTCGCGACGGCGTCGACGTCACGCTGGACGTAGGTGATGACGCGGACGCCGATCTGATCACCGATGTCACGCAACGGGTCGGCGAAGAGCGGCCGGTCGCCGTCGAGCCTGGCCGCCTTCTGGGCGAACGACGCGAGGCTCTTCGCACGGCCGGTCACCGTGAGGTAGTTGATGCCGGCGTCGTCGAGCAGGCCGGTCAGGCGTGCCACGAACCCCTGCGTGACGCGGCGGTTCTCCGGCTCGATCTCGGCGTACCGACGCACGGCGTCACGCACGACGTCCTCAGCGCTCGTCATGGCCCGCACCCTACGGCGTGGCGCGCGGCACGGGCGGACGCGAGACAGGGAACGCGGCGCGACGTGGGACGTCGCGGAGCCGGTGGCGTGTGGCCGCTAGCGTGGGCGCACGCCGACGACGACAGGAGTGCCGATGAGTGCAACCACCGAGGCCGAGGCGAAGCGGGGCTCGTTCTCCTCCCGCGGGGTCTTCATCATGGCCGCGATCGGCTCCGCCGTCGGGCTGGGCAACATCTGGCGGTTCCCCTACGTCGCGTACGAGGGTGGCGGCGGGGCGTTCATGATCCCCTACGTCGTGGCGCTGCTGGTGGCGGGGCTGCCGTTCCTGTTCCTGGACTACGCCCTCGGTCACAGGTTCCGCGGGTCGGCGCCGCTCGCGTTCGCACGGCTGCGACGGTGGGCCGAGGCGATCGGCTGGTGGCAGGTCGCGATCTGCGTCGCCATCGCCGTCTACTACGCCGCCGTGATCGCCTGGGCGATCAGCTACACCGGTTTCTCGGTGACCCGGGCGTGGGGCGAGGACCCCGAGGCGTTCCTCATGCAGGACTTCCTCCAGGTGGGCGACGGCGTCACGCTCGACATCGTCCCGGGCGTGCTCGTCCCGCTGCTGCTCGTGTGGGTGGCGACGATCGTCATCATGACGCTCGGGGTCCAGAAGGGTGTCGGCCGCACCGCGGTCGTCTTCATCCCGGTGCTGCTGGTCGCCTTCACCGCGCTCGTGGTGCAGGCGGTGCTGCTGCCCGGCGCCTCCCTCGGTCTCGACGCGCTGTTCACCCCGCACTGGGCGGCGCTGCTCGAGCCCGGGGTGTGGGGCGCGGCGTTCGGCCAGATCTTCTTCTCGCTGTCCGTGGGCTTCGGCATCATGATCACCTACAGCTCCTACGTGGGCCGCAAGAACGACATGACTGGATCGGGCCTCGTCGTCGGGTTCTCGAACTCCGGGTTCGAGCTGCTCGCGGGCATCGGGGTGTTCGCGGCGCTCGGCTTCCTCGCCCAGGCGAACGGCGTGGCGGTGACCGAGGTCGTGGCGAGTGGGATCGGGCTCGCCTTCGTGGTCTTCCCCGCGATCATCAACGAGGCGCCGGCGGGCGCGCTTCTCGGGCTGCTGTTCTTCGGCTCCCTCGTGCTCGCGGGCATCACCTCGCTCGTGAGTGTGCTCGAGGTGGTGATCTCCGCGGTGCGGGACAAGTTCGACCTCACCCGAGTGCGGGCGACACTCCTGGTCACCGTGCCCGCCGCGCTGGTCAGCGTGGCGTTCTTCTCCACCTCCAGCGGTCTGTCGGTGCTCGACATCGTCGACCACTTCGTCAACCAGTACGGCATCCTGCTCGCCGCGGTCGTCAGCACGGTCGTGGTCGTCTGGGTGCTCCGCGCCCTGCCCGGCCTGGCCGCCCACCTCAACCGGAACGGGTCGCTGCGGCTGGGCCGCTGGTGGTACGTGCTCGTCGGCGGTATCATCCCCGTCGCTCTCACGTACGTGCTGATCCAGCAGCTGGTCGCGGACCTGAGGACGCCCTACGAGGGCTACCCGACGTGGATGCTCGCGGTGTTCGGCTGGGGGGTCGCGATCGCCGCGATCGTGTTCGGGCTGATCGCCGGGCGCACCCGATGGCGCGAGGGAACCGCGATCGAGGACTTCGATCCGGAGCTGGATGCGGCCGGCGAGAGGGAGGAGAGCGCATGAGCGGGGCAGCGGTGGCCATGATGATCGGCGCCATGGCGATCCTGTGGGGCGGCCTCGCCGCCGCCATCGTCAACCTGCGCCGCCACGGCGGGCCGGAGGACGAGCCGCACCGCGACCTGTAGCGGCGCGTCGGCCACGGCGCCTCGCTACTGCGCCATGTCGAAGAACCGGGCGTAGTGGCCTTGGAACGCGACGACGATGGTGTCGGTCGGGCCGTTCCTGTGCTTGGCGACGATCATGTCGGCCTCGCCGGCGCGGGGGGACTCCTTCTCGTACATGTCCTCACGGTGCAGGAGGATGACGACGTCGGCATCCTGCTCGATCGACCCCGACTCACGAAGGTCGCTCATCTGAGGCTTTTTGTCCTGCCGCTGCTCGGACCCACGGTTGAGCTGGGAGATCGCGATGACGGGGACCTCGAGCTCCTTCGCGAGGAGCTTGAGCGCGCGGGAGAACTCCGACACCTCCTGCTGGCGCGACTCGACACGCTTGCCCGAGCTCATCAGCTGGAGGTAGTCGATGACGACGAGCTTGAGATCGTGCCGCTGCTTGAGCCGCCGGCACTTGGCACGGATCTCCATCAGCGACATGTTCGGAGAGTCGTCGATGAACAGCGGTGCGTCGCTCAGCTTGCCCATGGTGCGGGCCAGCCGCGTCCAGTCCTCGTCGCGCATCGTGCCCTTGCGCAGGTTCTGCAGCGGAACCTGCGACTCCGCGCTCAACATGCGCATCGCAATCTCGTTGCGGCTCATCTCCAGGGAGAAGATCACCGACGTCAGTCCGTGCTTGATCGACGCGGCACGTGCCACGTCGAGTCCCATCGTCGACTTGCCGACAGCCGGACGGGCCGCCAGGACGATCATCTGACCGGGGTGCAGACCGTTGGTCAGCGCGTCGAGATCCTTGAACCCCGTCGGGACGCCGATCATCCCCTCGCCGCGATGGGACGCGGCGTCGATCTCCTCCATCGTGCCGTTGAGGATGTCCTTGAGCGGGATGTAGTCCTCGCTCGTGCGGCGCTCGGTGACGGCGTAGACCTCGGCCTGCGCGGTGTTCACCAGCTCGTCGACGTCACCGCCGTCGGTGGCGTACCCGAGCTGGACGATCCGCGTCCCCGCGTCGACGAGCTTGCGCAGCACCGCGCGCTCGCGCACGATCCGCGCGTAGAACCCGGCGTTGGCCGCCGTCGGCACCGAGCTGATCAGGGTGTGCAGGTAGGGGGCGCCACCCACGCGAGCCAGCTCGCCCCGCTTGGTCAGCTCCGCCGACACGGTGACGGCATCGGCCGGCTCGCCGCGCCCGTACAGGTCGAGGATCGCGTCGTAGATCGCCTCGTGCGCGGGCCGGTAGAAGTCGGTGCCACGCACCGACTCGACGACATCGGCGATCGCGTCCTTGCTCAGCATCATGCCGCCGAGCACGCTCTGCTCCGCCGCCACATCCTGCGGCGGGGTCCGGTCGAAGCCCTCGCGGGGGACCATCTCGGTCACACTCATCTGCCGATTTCCCCGCTCGCCCTCAGTGTCGTCTCCCGCACGAGCCGAGGCTCGCACCCGCCACCGACATCACCCACAGCCGCTGGCACCCGCGCGACGTTAGCCCCCGACCACGGCCCCGTCGAGACGCGTCGTCCAGCGACCCTGGGGAGAACGCGCCCTAGGCTGTGGACGCACTGGGGACAGTTCTCCACAGGTTCTCTCAACACCTGGGGACAACCGCCGAGAAGCCCGGGGCCAGGCTGTGTTGCGGCCTGTGGACGCTGTGGATCGAGCACTTCGTGGACAACTCCGACGACACACCCCCGCGACACGCCGACCCCACCGACTCCCCCGATGTCAACCCCCGCCGCGCGCTCGACCGCCGGATCTTCGCGCTCGCCTGGCCCGCCCTCGGAGCGCTCGTCGCCGAGCCGCTGTTCGTGCTCGTCGACTCCGCCGTCGTCGGACGCCTCGGCACCGCCCAGCTCGCCGGGCTCACCATCGCCAGCACCGTGCTCGTCACGCTCGTCGCCGTGTTCGTGTTCCTCGCCTACGCCACCACAGCCGCCGTCGCCCGTCGGATCGGCGCGGGCGACGAGCGCGGCGCCATCGCCGTCGGGGTCGACGGCGTCTGGCTCGCCCTGCTCCTCGGCACCGTCCTCACCGCCCTCGGGCTCCTCCTCGCCCCGCACGTCGTCACCGCGCTCGGCGCCTCCCCGCAGGTCGCGCCGTACGCGATCGACTACCTGCGCTGGTCCGCACCCGGCATCCCCGGCATGCTCGTCGTGCTCGCGGCCACCGGCGTGCTGCGCGGCATGCAGGACACCCGTACCCCGTTCGTCGTCGCCGTCGCCGGGGCCGTCGCCAATGCCGTCCTGTGCGTGACGCTCGTCTACGGCGCCGGCATGGGCATCGCCGGGTCGGGTCTCGCGACGGCGATCGCCCAGCTGAGCATGGGCGCCGTGCTCCTGCACCGCATCGTGCGCGGAGCGAGGGCGCTCGCGATACCGCTGCGCCCGCACGCTGCCGGCATCCTCGCGAACCTGCGTGCCGGCGTGCCGCTGCTCGTCCGCACGCTCACCCTTCGCGGCGCGATCATGCTCACCGTCGTCGTCGCCACCGGTCTCGGCGACGACGCGCTCGCCGCGCACCAGATCGTCTACTCGCTGTGGATGCTCGTCGCGTTCGCGCTCGACGCGCTCGCCATCGCGGCGCAGGCCCTGATCGGCCACGGTCTCGGAGCCCGCGACATCGACGGCGTCCGCGCCATCACCCGGCGCACCCTCGCCTGGGGCACGCTCGGCGGCGCCGCGATCGGTGTTGTCATCGCAGGGACCGGCTGGCTGGTCGCGCCTCTGTTCACGGCGGACCCAACCGTCCGTCACGCCGCCGCGCTCGCCCTGGTCGTCACCGGCGTGCTCATGCCGATCGCGGGGTGGGTGTTCGTGCTCGACGGCGTCCTCATGGGCGCCGGCGACGGCCGCTACCTCGCGGTGGCCGGCGTCCTCACCCTGGTCGCCTACCTCCCGCTGCTCCTCGCCGTCCACGCCTGGGCGCCCGACGGCGCCATCGGCCTCGTGTGGTTGTGGCTCGCCTTCGCCGGTGGCTTCATGCTCGCCCGGGCGATCACCACCGGGATCCGGGTGCGTGGCACACGCTGGATGCTGGTCGGCGCCTGACCGACCGGAACGAATGACGGACTCAACGTCCGCATCTCGCGCCGGAGGGCGGATCGGAGGCGGTGAGACCGTCATTCGTTCCGCGCCCAAACTCGGACTCGGGCGTTCGAGAAGGGGCGCCTCCGTGAGCACGACAGCGGCACCGGCCAGGCGCACCGAGGCCCCGCGGCGCACGTGCGTGCCGTTCTCGCTCGTGGCCGGGACGGCGGCGTGTTTGCGGTCCGACGTCCCTCTGGATTGGCAGCTCAGCACGATCCAGGCGATCCTTCACGCCGCCTCCGGCGCCGTCCCGCCGTGCTGAGATCACCGCCGACGACGCACCCCGGCTTATCCGTGAGACGACCCTCGCCGCGCTGGGAGAGGACTGATCCGACGGGGAGCTCCGCCGTCAGTCAGCGCGTAGTCGGCCGGCGGGGAACCGCAGCAGCTGCATGTCCGAGGTGCCGGGCTCCAGGCCCTCGTCGACGAACCCCGCCCGCTCCGCGACGCGCCTCGCGGCACTGTTCGCGGGTCGAGTCCGCACCACGACGTCGATGCCGGGCGCGACCTCGGGCGCCAGTCGCAGCACGAGCCCGAGCAGCACGCCCGCCAACCCCCTGCCGTGAACCTGCGTCCCGAACCGGTAGTACGTGTTGAGCACCGGCACACCGTCGAGGCTGTGATGCTGGATCCCGCCCAACCCGGCGAACACTCGCCCGCCGTCACCGGGCCCGGCGCCGGCCTCGCCCGCCGGCCACAGAGAAGGCGGCACGAGCAGCGACCAGTAGCCGAACCCGTGGCGCAGCCAGTGGTCCAGCATCGGTTCGAGGAACCGCGCCGAGTGGGCCAGGTCCGGGTGGGTCTCGGCCGGGTCGTGGGCGTAGACGGCGGGGTCGCCGTGAACGGCGAGCACACCCGCGGCATCGTCGGCGCAGGGGCGCCTCAGCAGCAGCCCACCCGTCGGCTCGACGCGCTCCCACCACTCGGCGGCGGGGTCGCCCTGGACCGCGATCACGCCGACAACGCTACCGCCGCGACGATCACCGCGAGCAGGGTGTCGAGCAGTGCGCAGAACTGTGCCAACGACCGCGCGACCACACGCCCGCGCCGATGGTGGTGGACGTCTCAGCCGGCGTGCGCCAGCAGCAGCGCCGCGACCACCAGCCCGCCGACCGTCGGGCCGGCGCGCCCCGCCAGGATCGCCAGGCCGCCGAACACCACCATCGCCAGCGTCTGCAGCGGCAGCGCCCAGCCGGGACGGGTCGCGCCGCGGACCAGCCCCAACACGAGCGCCACACCCGCGAGCGCCAGCATCCACGGCACGGCGTCGGTCTCGGTCTCGGTCTCGGTCTCGGTCTCGGTGAGCTTGGCCACGGTGATCACCACGAACGTCACTCCGAACGCCGGCCCTGCTGCGTCTCGGTGCTTCGCCGCCGCCGCAGCGAGATAGACGAGCGCCGCGGCAGCCACCACGACCGCCGCATCCCGCCCATCCGTCAGCTCGTAGCCGACTCCTGCGGCCACCGCCACGCCGAGCAGCACGGGCCAGAGCGCGCTCCACCACCTGCGCGGCGCGGCGCGGGGTCGAGCCTGTCCTGGGTCGCCTCGGTCGCCGTCATCGCCGTCGGTGGAGTAGCGACCGGAACGAATGACGGACTCAACGTCCGCATCTCGCGCCGGAGGGCGGATCGGAGGCGGTGAGACCGTCATTCGTTTCGCGCCCGGCGGCGCTCGCGTCGGTCAGGACCGGAAGCCGAAGCCGGGAACACCCCGGATCGAGAGCCCGCCGTCCACGGCCAAGGTCTGCCCGGTGACGAACGCCGCGTCGGCGGAGGCGAGGAACGCCACCGCCGCCGCGACGTCCTCGGGCTCGGCGACCCGCTCGAGCGGGTACATCGAGGCGAGGCGGTCCGGGCCGCCCTGGTGGTCCCAGACGCGGGTGCGCGTCGTCCCGGGCGCGACGGCGTTGACCCGGATCCCCGGCGCGAACCGCACCGCGAGGTTGGCCGTGAGCGACGTCAGCGCCGCTTTCGCGGAGGAGTAAGCCTCCGAGCCGAGCGACATCAGCCCGTTCACCGAGCTCACGGTGACGACGGCCGCCCGGTCGCTGCGCTGCAGCAGCGGCAGGCACCCGCGGGTCAGCCGCACCACGCTCATGAAGTTCAGGTCCCACATCTGCAGGAACGCCTCGTCGTCACCGGCGTCGAACGGCGGCTCGTGCATCCCGCCGCCCGCGACGTTGACGAGGGCGTCGACACGCTCGAACCTCTCGCCGACGGTCGCGATCGCCGCCGACACCGCGGCCCCGTCGGTCACGTCCACCGCGTGGCCGAGGTGCTCGGCGCCGAGCGCGATCGCGACCTCGGCCGCCTCATCGGCGTCGAGATCGAGCACCGCGACGGTCGCACCCTCGCCCGCGAGCCGCTCCGCGCACGCACGCCCGATGCCGTGCCCCGCACCCGTGACGACGACGACCGCGCCGTCGAATCTGTTCATCCCGCCGTCCATACCGTGACGGTCTCACACGGTGGGGATGTCGGTGAACGGTCCGGCCGGGTCAGTGCGCGGCGCCCGCCCAGTCGTCGCCGCACGGCCCGCCACCGGTCGCGGCGTCGATCTCGACCTCGACGCCCGTGACCGGGTCGATCAACGGCATGTACCCGCGCGACACCTCGACGCTGCCCTGCGGGACGTAGTGAAGGATGAGCGAGCGACGGAAACGGTCGGTCGAGGTGTTCGGGCGCGACCCGTGCACGACGCTGCCGTGGAAGAACAGCACGTCGCCGGCCTTCATGACGGACTGCACCGACTCCATCCCCTCCGGCGGACGGACGAGCGCGTTGGTGAAGGACTCCTCGGAGTCGGCCACCTCCGGGCACTCGATCTCCATCGTGTGCGACCCGGGCACGAGTGCGAGACCACCGTTCTCGGCGTCGCAGTCGTCGATGGCGATCCACGCCGCGTGGCAGGTCTCCGGGTGGGCACGCAGGAAGTAGTTGTCCTGGTGCATCGCCTGGCCGCGCGCGGTCGGTGGCTTGAAGTAGAACATCGTCTGCGCACCCCAGACCGGCCCGACGAGCTCGGTCAGCACGTCGACGATGCGCGGGTCGGTCAGGTAGCGGTGGGCGAGCTCACCGATGGCCAGGTCGGGTCGGCGGTGCGGCTGCATGAAGCGCGGGAACCGGGCGAGGATGTCGTCGTCGTCGACCTCTCCCACGAGTCCGACGGCGCTGCGATCGCGCTCGACCTGCTCCATGTAGGCGTCGCGGATCGTCGCGACCTCGTCGGCGTCGAGGAGCCCTCGGACCTGGACGACGCCGTCCCGGTCGTACTGCGCTCGGCGATCCGTGCTCGTCATCGTCAGGGTGCTCATGCGACTCATCGTGCCGATCGTGGGCCCCCGACGTCCATGGATGGCAGAGCCACGAACATGGACAATCGGATCATGAGTGTGTGGGCGGAGGACGACGGGCCCGTGTTCGACGGCGTGCTCCCCGGCCGGCTGGACGTGGGGCGCGACTACGGGACGCTCCGCACGCGCGGGGTCCCCGAGTGGCTGATGCTGCTCGGCGTGCGGGGCCAGGGTCGGCTGCGACCGGCGGGCGCGGCGGACTGGCTGACCCTGCCGCCCCGCTCGATCGTCGCCTACCGCCCCGGTGTCCGGCACGAGTACGGCACCGACCCCGAGGTGGGCTCCTGGGAGCTGCTGTGGGCGCACGTGCACCCGCGCGTCGACTGGCTCGCGCTGCTCGACTGGCCGACGTGCGCCCCCGGCATCGCCCGGCTCGACCTGTCACCGCTGATCGCCGGACGTGTGGAGGCGGCCCTGCTGCGGGCGGTGACGCACCACCGCGCCGGGCTGGCGCAGGCGCGGGCGCTGGCGATGAACGCCGTCGAGGAGGCGCTGCTGTGGTGCGCCTCCGCGCGTCCGCACGCGGGCACGGACGCCGCGGCGATCGCGGTCGTCGAGCACATCAGCAGCCATCTCGACGCCCGCCACGACCTGCGCTCGCTCGCGTCCGTCGCCGGGTTGTCGACCTCCCAGCTCAACCGCACGATGCGGGCGAGCACCGGTGACTCGGCGATGGCCGTCGTCGAGCGGATCCGGATGGATGCCGCACGCGAGCTGCTCGCGCACACCGGCCTCAGCGTCGCCCAGGTGGCGAGTCGTGTCGGCTACGCCGACCCGCTCTACTTCTCCCGGAGGTTCCGTGCCGCCGTCGGGGTGCCGCCCCGCGAGTGGCGCGGACGTCTCGACCGATGAGGCATGACCGGCCGGGGGCCGCGGGCGGCGGGGGGGCCTTGGGGGGGCGGCCGGCGCCCCCGCGCCGCGCGGGGGGCCGGG
>JBMDXU010000132.1:0-53871 GCA_048594485.1 Pseudactinotalea sp.
GGAGGCGGGCCGTCTCGCCCGCGGCGGGGCCCCGCGTGTGTCGAGGTGGGCTGGGCGCGGCGGAGCGGTCGGCATTGGTGTGCGCGCCGCCAGGTCTCGTTCCGTGCGGTTTCGGTCCACCTGGTGGCCCGGAACAGCACGAGACGGCTTCCGGAGGCTGGCCGTCACTCCCGCGACGGGACGACGTGCGTATCGAGGTCGGCAGGGCGTGGCGGAGTGTGCGGGCCGGCATCCGTGTGCGCGCCGCCAGGTCTCGTTCCGTGCGATTCCGGTCCACTGGGTAGCCCGGAACAGCACGGAACGGCTTCTAGCGGCTGGCCGTCACTGCCGCGGCGGGAGGACGCGCGTGTCGAGGTCGCCGGGGCGCAGCGGAGTGTGCGGGTCGGCGGCATCCGTGTTCGACGTCGCCAGGCACCGCTTCTATGCGATTCCGGTCCACTGGGTGGCCCGGAACAGCACGGAACCGCTTCCGGAGCCCGGCCGTCACTCCCGCGGCGGGGGGACGCGTGTGTCGAGGTCGCCGGGGCGCAGCGGAGTGTGCGGGTCGACCTCCATGTGCGACGTCGGCGCGCTCGCAGGCTGGGGCCACGCCGGCGGGGCCGGGGCACCCTCGGTGTGTGGCCATGCCTGCTGCAGCGGTGCGCTGGCCGCTGGCCAGTGCTGCTGCCCCGAGTTACCCGCGCCGTACATCGGTGGAGCCGTGTCCGGGTGGGCCGTCGGCCAGCCCTGACCGCCCGGCGCCGGAGCGGAGCCGTACCCGGAACCACCCGCCCCGGCCGACCCGTAGCCGCCCGGCCCGTAGGTGGCGTGGGCGTAGCCCACCGGACCACCCGTGAACGGGCCGGTCGCGACGGCCGGCCGCGGCCGCCGTCGGGCACGGACGACGACGACCACCAACCCAGCGAGCGCGCCGAGGAGGGCGACGAGCACGCCGCCACCGAGCCACGGCGCGTACCCGGCGCGATCGAGGGCGCTGTCGGCCGCGGCACCGGCGGCGTCGAGGTCGCCGTCGGCAAGCGACTCGCGTGCGTCGGCGGCCGACGCGTCCACCGACAGGATCCGCTGCCCGAGCTCGACGAACGGGTTGCCCTCCGCACCGGCCGCCGCCGACGCCTCACCCACGTTCCCGACCACCTCGACCGCCTGTGGGAGGAACGTGGCCAGCGCGGCGTAGTCCTCGGCGGAGTCGGCGTCCTCGTAACGATCCTGGACGGCGGCCGGGACCTCGAGATCCGCCGTCGCCGCGGCGTCCTGCACCTCGGCCGCCGTGCTCGCGAGCGCGTCGGCGGCGACGGCGTCGCCCTCGGAGCCGAGCGTGGCCGCGATCGACGTCGCGTCGTCGAACGACCAGTCGGTCATCGCGGTGCGCAGCCCGAGCGGCGGCACCCATGCGCCGTCGGCCTCGTCGACCGCGAGGTACGACGCGAGCGCCGGTTCCCGCTCGTCGAGGAGCTGCGCCTGGTCGTCGTCGACGACCCAGGTGCGGTAGGTGTCGTCGGCGTCGTCGACCCCGTGCGCCTCGGCGAGGTCGAGGAACCGCTGCCAGTTCGTCCGCTGGCTCTCGACGTCGCCGTCGGGTCCCGCGTACGCGCTCTCGCCCGCGTAGGCGGCGGCGATGAGCGCGGCGAGAGCGTCGTCGTCGAGGTCGCCGAGGAGCTCGACCATCGCCGTGTACGACGCCGAGTAGCCATAGGTCTCGGCGTCGGAGGTGCCGTCGGTCAGCTCGACCTCGCTCCAGGAGGTCAGCGGGATGGCGTCGCGCCCGTCGGGGTTCGGGCGGTCGTACGTCGTCTGCTCGCCGCTCGTCTCGGCCGCGACACGCTGCCCGACGAACTCGGCCAGGCCCTCGTACAGCCAGCGGCCCTTCATGGACTGGTCGTTGAGCCATGCGTGGCTCAGCTCGTGCATGAGAAGTGCGGCGTCGAGGTCCTCCGGGACGACG
Organism: Pseudactinotalea sp.; assembly: GCA_048594485.1. Classification (GTDB taxonomy): domain Bacteria; phylum Actinomycetota; class Actinomycetes; order Actinomycetales; family Beutenbergiaceae; genus Pseudactinotalea. The sequence goes on from JBMDXU010000132.1 coordinate 1,943, forward strand.
ATCTCGCCGCTGCCCGGGTCGAACCACGCGTACCCGAGCACCTCCGGGGAGACGTCCTTGCGGATCGTGTCGACGCCGCCCGGCCACGGCTGGCCGATCGTCTCCTCCAGCAGCGGGAGGCCCTCGGTCACTTGCGTGGTGACGAAGTCGGTCCAGTCCTCGTCGCCGGGGAAGCTGCTGAGGGTGAGCGTGTCCTCACCGGCCGTGACCTGCGACGTGTCCGCCTGGTCCGGGTCGCGGACCGACACGTAGGCGACCGTGCCGTAGTCGTCCTGACTCTCGGTCGACCGATGGACCCGGGTGTCGCCGTCGTCGGACGACGTGAAGCCGTCCCACGTCGAGTCGAACGTCATCGACCTCGGGGTGACGATCTCGATGCTCACGTTGCCGTCGTCGCCGGAGCCGACGACGGCGAACGTCGCGTACCCGGGGCCGACCCGCGTGTAGCTGTCGGAGCGGATCGGGTCGCCGGGGATCGTGTAGGTCCAGACGATCGTGCGCTTCTGGCCGTACATGAGCGAGCCGAAGCTGGCCACGGAGATCGAGTACGTCGGGTCGTCCGCCGCCTCCGTCGACAGCGACAGCCGGCTCCCGCCGCTGGTGGCGACGATGTCCGTGGCCGACTCCGGCACCGGGACGCCGTACGAGTTCCAGAAGTAGTAGTAACTCCCGCTGTCGGGCTTGTCGTTCTGGATCGTCGCGGTGACGGTGACCTCGATCGGGCCCTCGCCATCGACCTCGTACCGGGTGTCGGTGGTCTCGATCAGGCCGTCGTCGGGAATCGCCGACGCCGTCGGCGCGGCAGCGAGCGATCCGATCCCGACGAGTCCGAGCGCGGCCGTCGCGGCGGCCGCCCGAAGGAGCCACGGCGTCGCCGCGAGACCACCCGATCCACGCGCGCCGCCCATGACCCAACCACCCCTCGCCCCCGACATGGCCAGACGGTATCCGAGGAACAACACCTGTGGTGGAGACGTGTGGATAACGTTCTGGACACCTTTTCCGGCGCCGGCCGCGATGGCGTCGCGTGCGAGCGTCAGCCCGGCCCTGCCGGAGTATCCGCCTACTCGGTGAGACGGCCGCGAACGGCACGTTCGACCGCGTGAGCGGACGCCACGACGGGCGTCAGCGCCCGGAAGGCGCGCGAGCCGAGGGGTGTCGCTCCGGCGCGGATCCACGCCAGCGGCTGTACGGACTCGGCCACCGCGACGCGGCCGCGGCTGCGCATCGTCCGCTCGAAGTCGTGCACGCCGACGACCGTCGTGGTCTCGCCCGCTGACACGCGCCGCAGCTGCCGCACGAGATCGGCGGCGTCGAGGATCGCCGTCGCGGCGCCCTGTCCGCCGGTCGGCGGCATGGCGTGAACGGCGTCGCCGAGCGCCGTCATCGGGCCGGTGCGCCAGGGTGCGAGCCGGTCGGGGTCGGACGCCAGCAGCGGGTAGGCGGCGACGTCGGCCACCCTGGTGCGGGCGACGACGTCGATCAACCGCTCGGCCCAGCCGGATCGGCGCAGGCGTGCGGTCGCGGCGGACACCAGCTGCTCGGGCGAGGCGCGCAGCACACCGCCGGGCATCCGGTCCGCCAGCGCGATGAGCCCCCAGATCGCGATCGGGTCGCGTGTCGCCGGCATCGCCAGCGGGCTGTCCAGCGCGGCGTCGGAGACGGGGTCGTGCGCGGTCGCGAACAGGCCGGTGCCGTCGGGCCCGAGGGCGAGGACCGGTGCGCCGTCCAGCAGGGCACGGGACGCCGACGGCAGTCGCGTCCACTGGGTGAGGCCGGCGATGCCGACGAGCCCGGTCGGTCTCGCGGTCGGTGCCCCTGCCAGCTGCTCGGCGAGGCGCGATCCGGCGCCGTCGGCGATGACGAGCAGGTCCCCGCCCACCGCACCGCCGTCGGCCATCCGCACCTCGACGCCGTCGGCCGTGCGGGCGAACCCCGTGGCGGTGGTGCCCCAGCGCACGGCGTCCCCGAGGTCGGCGGCGAGGACGTGACGCAGGGTCGCCCGATCGACGTCCAGGCTCAGCGACGACGCCGGCTCCCGCGCGGTGAGCAGGTGCCGACCGCGGTGGTCGCGCAGGGCGAGCGCGAAGCCGGTCGTGGCGACCGAGGAGGCCAGCAGCCGCTCCACCCCCGTCGGCGTCAGCAGCTCACGGAGCGCGGCGACCGCCGGCGGTCCGAGGTGGAGCTTGTACCCCCGTGTCGCCGAGACATCGGCGTCGCGTTCGATCACCTCGACGGCGATCCCGGCCCGGGTCAGGCCTTGCGCCAGCGCTAGACCGCCGATCCCTGCCCCGGCGACGAGCACCTTCATGGCGTCACGCCGGGGACTCGGGCATGCTGGTCGTCGTTCTGCCGGGTGTCGACATTGGTGCTGGTCACTCTGCGGATCGTGTCGAGCGGGCTGACTCGATCGTTTCCGGCTGCGATGAGCGCGCGTCGGCCCGACGACGCGTCTGCCTCAGCCGTGTGCACGACGTCAGTCAATCAGCCGGAGCCGGAGTTCCGGCTGCGAGTCAGTGCTGGATCGTGCTACTGCTCGACCAGCGGATGTCCGCAACGCACTGCCATGCTTGAGGCCAGCCATCGCAGCGCAACGGACAGGGGTACGCCGATGAGCGAGGACGCGATCACATTCGAGGTTGACGCCGTCCCAGCGACGTTCGCGACGTCGGGCGAACGGCCGTGGAAGGACGCCGTACGAGCGGCGGCGCTCACGGCCATGGTCGGCCGTGAGCAGCGGCGGGGCCGGTTCGCCGTCGAGATGGACTTCGTCCTGCCGGTGGCGACGCAGGCCGGGCAGGGGTGGGATCTCGACAACCTCATCAAGCCGACGATCGACGCGCTCGCGGGCGTCATCGGGGAGCGGGTGGGGAACTGGCGCTCAGCGCAGGCCGACGACGAGCGCGTCGACGAGATCCGAGCGACCAAGCGGACCGTGTCGGACGGCGAACGACCTGGCGCCCGCGTGACGGTTCGTCTTCTGCGCGCACACGGCGGCGCACTGGAGATCTGAGTGTCGCCCGGTGAGTGAGCTCAGCGACGATCGGATCGACACGTCGTTCGACGTCCGCAGCGACGCGACGACGGACGACCCGGACCAGAGCAGCCCGACGTTGCGGCGCTACCACCAAATGCTGTGGAGCAAGCCGCTGCCCGATGGCAACCTGTTCGAGCTCGACACCGTGACGCCGTGGGCGTACCTGCATCACGCCTCCGCGCGGGGCGAGTTCTTCCTGAGCAGCGACTCGATCACTCACAGCTACGCGACCTGGAAACGGACGGCGTCCCTCATCGGGCAGATGGATCGACAGGAGATCGAATCGTTCCAGGCGCTGGGCTACACGATCGGCGAGATGCTGATCTTCCCCAGCAACAAGATCGAGGGCGCAACACGATCAACATGGCGCGCGGTGTGCACCCCGCGATCCGCGATCGTTTCGACCTGACGCTCGAGTGCATCCGACGGTTCTATCGGGGCGAGGACTCCCCGCTCGGTGATGTCCTCACCCGGTGTCGCGACTTCTTCGACCTCTCCGCCGACTTCAACGGCTACGTCGAGTTCTTTCTCCTGCAGGACCTCACGCTCGACGACGGCGCAGCGGTGCGCTTCCATCTGCCGTTCGTCGACTTCGGTGACGATCCGTGGCCGAGAACGATCGAGGAGTACGCGAGTTATCGCGTGGCGAGCATGGAGTTCATCAGGCCGCGGGGCGAGCGGATAGCGACGAGGCGAAAGCGCTGACCGCGTGCCGCGCGACCAAGACCACTGTCGCTGGCGAGCCATCAACTCGACGCAGTGCCTATGGAGGTGCGCGATGTGGGGCCTACCGAGCTCCTGACAGACGCCTAGCGTGGATGTCGACGGCGAAGGGCGCTCAACTGACGCCGCAGCGGCGTCGGCGCGACCTTGCTGAGGTTCAGCGGCGGGTCGAGCGCGGTGAGCACCTGAGTCTCGATGGCTTCGAGTGATGCGGGATCGACCGCGACGGGCACCACACGCAAGTGAGCATGCATCCATGAAGTGAGGGCGGACTCGTCGATGATCGACTCGTCGCGCAGCGCAGCCAGGATGGATCCGAGGCTGTGGCGGAAGGTGGAGAAGCGGGCGCGCCCACCCAGGTGCATGCCGACGAGACGTCCGCCCAACGTGTTCGACGACGCCTTCCCACTGCGCTGGCGCGTTGCACCCGCAAGTCCGGCATAGATGACGCCGGGGGCGACTGTGTGGCCAAGTCCATCGGTCAGATCACGAGCGCCTTTGTCATCTACCCACCAGCTGTAGAGGCCGGGCCGCCGGAGCTCTGGATCTGTGGCGTCGCGAAGGTCAGCGGGCGCGAACGAACGGGTCGGATCAGACAGGCCGGAGATTACTTCGTCGACGTCAACTGTGCTGGCAGTGTCACTGCCGTGCGGGGGCAAGCGCGCGTACCAAGCCAGTCGCTCCCCGATGGCCATGGGAGCCTGACCCGCTTTCCCGGACACCCGGGTTGAGGCGATGATCGTCTCGGAACGAGTACCGTGATGCCTGCTGCTGACTCGCCGAAGTTCCGGCGTCGAGCCCTCGATCTGGTCGCTCAGGGCGCGCCGGGCGGTCCGGCGGCTCGTGATCTGGGGATCAGCGAGTCCTGTCTGCGCAACTGGATGAGCCGCGACGCGGTCGACTCCGGCGGCAAGCCCGTTGTCACGACCAATGAGCACAAGGAGCTTGTCGAGATGCGGCGCCGGAATCGGGTGCTGGAGATGGAGAACGAGATCCTCGAGCGGGCCTCGGCCTACTTCGCCCGGGAGAACGTGCTCCCAAAATAGGGTTCCGGCTGGTCCAGGAGCTCGCCGCCGACGGGATTCCTGTCGCGGTGGCCTGCCGGTTCCTACGTCTCGACCTCCGGCTACTACGTCTGGGCGAGGCGACCACCCCCACCACGAGCGGTCGCCGATGTCGAGCTGAGCGAAGCAATCCGCCGCATCCACGCCGACTCCCGCGACACCTATGGTGCTCCTCGGGTGCTGGCAGAACTGTGGATCGGACTCGGCGTTCACGTCGGGCGCAGACGCGTGGCCAGGCTCATGCGGCTCGACGGGCTGGTCGGCGTCTCGCACCGCCGCAAACGACGCGGCTGGAAGCCGGACACGCCCCCCACGAGGGATCTGGTGAAGCGGCAGTTCCGGGCGCAGGCGCCGAACCGGCTGTGGTTCTGCGACATCACCCAACACCGCGCCAGGGACGGGTGGGTCTACTGCGCCGCCGTCATCGACGCGGTCAGCCGCCGAATCGTGGGCTGGTCGATCTCCGATCGGATCACCGCCGAGATCGTCGTCGACGCTCTCGAGATGGCCCGCTGGCGACGTCGACCCGAGCCAGGAACGGTGGTCCACGCCGACCGCGGAGCCCAATGCACCTCGTGGCTCTTCGGCCACCGCCTCAGGCAAGCTGGCCTGTTCGGCTCGATGGGACGCGTCACCTCCGCGGTCGACAAGGCGCTCATCGAGTCCTTCTGGTCCACTATGCAACGCGAGCTCATCGACCGCCCGAACTGGACCTCGCGAACAGAACTGGCATCGGCGGTGTTCGAGTGGATCGAAGCCTTCTCCAACCCCACCCGCCGCCGCAGCGCGCTCGACAAGCCCCGTCGAGTTCGAACGCTTTCACGCCACCTCCGCGACCGCGGCATGATCAACAACAAGAACCGTCAGGGAAAGAGTCAGGCTCCCAGGACCCTCACTGGCTACCATGTCACAATCTTTGGAAGGGGGCGACGTGGGCGCTTCGTCAGACGATCTGCGCGACGAGCACGAGGAGATTGATGGAAGCACGACGACATCGTCGGCCTTCCACAGAGTGATCTTCGATCGGTACGTTGCCGGCACACCGCTGGCGCAACGAAGCGCGCACGAACTCTTCGGGACGCTTGAGTTCACGGTCCGTTTCCTCGGCATCCTCGCGAACTCCGCGCTTCGCGCTGACGATGCCGTCGCTGCTCCCAAGATTGCTCGTGGTGGCGGGCTTGGAACTTGGGTCGCTTACGTGCGCGACTGTCAGGCACGTCTAGCGCTCTCCCGCGGAGAGGGCTCAAGACGCGTGTTGGATGCGGTCGACAGTCTGCTAATTGCCTACGACGGCGGGCTACGTCAGGGCGGCGACCTCGGTGTACCCCAGAGCCTACGGAATCATCTGCTTCATGGCGGACCAGTGCCTCCATTGAGCGACATAAGTGCACCTATAGCCACACTGATTGAGATTGCTGACGGCGCGATCGGGAAATGTCTTGAAACAGCAGAGCTTATTGAGGATAGCCGCGATCCACACTGCGTCCGGCCCACACTCATTTGGGATGTCAAGATACCCCTGTGGCCACTTGTTTACAGGAGCGGCGATGGGTCCTGGAAGGTCTTCGCGTCGGCTAATGGCGCTAAGCTGATTTTCCACTCGTACGGCACGGAAGAGGTCCAGGCGAATAGCGCACCGCCCGGACTGGGCCAGGCGCTGGCGCGCGTTCTCACACCGATTCGAAATAGCCCCGAGATCGGCAGATTCCGAAAAGACGTCTTGTCCGACCTGCGCGGTTTCTCCGAGGTGGGAGACCTGAACTATTCGGTATCTGAGACCGACCAAGGTTTCGAGGTGTGGTGGCGGAAGGCTATCGGCACGGGAGAAGGCTACGAAGAACGCCGCGATTGGTTTCGGATCGGCCCCGACGGCGTAAGGCAGTGGCGCCAGGAGGCGGGATGGTTACCGTACAGTGCGTACCTACGTGAACTCGCTAACTGGCCGCTTGTCGCACGAAGAATTGGTCAGTCGCTAGCTGAGGTATCGCGGCGCCTGTCCGATGAAGAGCGCTTGAACCTTGGATGGACCTCGGCGTCAGAGGTCGAGGAGCGGGAGGTAGTCGTCACGGTCTCCGGTTTGGATGGGAGCGACGCGGCCCGTCAAACATTTAGCGACCTTATCGGCGCGCTCGACTCGGACCTAGAGGCACATAGGCCGCAGACACAGGTCGTCTTCATAAATGGTGAAGCGGGCGTCGGCAAGACCCGCGCAATGATCGCGGCTGCAACGAAGCGGTCCGCCGACGTCGAGCAAATCCTGGAAATGGGCCCAGGCGCCGCGCCACCGCCGCTCTTTCTCTACGTGGGATCAACGGGGCAAGTCCTAAGCCAGCTGGATCAGGTAGTTGCCGCTGCAGTTTCAAGCACCAGGACGCTGACGGCAGAAGCTGTGAAAGCACTATGCAGAAATGGATTGATGGCGTTGTTCGTCGATGGTTTCGACGAACTCCTTGGAAACGTCCGTTACGCCGACGCGCTGGGCTCACTTCGTCCTTGGCTCGAAGATCTCGGCGGTAGAGGTGTACTGGTGGTGTCGGCGCGGTCGTCCTACTACCTGGGACAGTACAAGGCGAGTGTGCAGAGTGCGGGCGAGCGCGATGAATTGGCTGTTGTGCACAGGGTGGCCGATATTCACCGCTGGGATGCGGTCGAAGTGCGGTCTGTGCTTGAGGCTTATGGTGTCGATCCCCTCTCCATGGAGACGCTTGAACCGCACGACCGCGAACTATTGCGCCTCCCGTTCTTTGCGCGGGCATTCATCGAGCTGAGCCGTGGAAGTGTCAGCGCGTCGGTGCAAGCGTCCCTAACTGAGCGGCTCCTCGAACAGTATCTCGCTCGAGAAGAGGCAAAGATCGTCAGAGAAGACGGTACTTCGGTGATTACGCGTGCTGAGCTCAGGGAGATGTTTGCCTACGTGGCCGAACTTATGGACGAGAACTCCGAAAGAGAAGCCGATGACGAACTTCTGCGCACCGCCGCGATGTTTGCAATTGGGGAACCGATAGAGGCACGCAGCGGATTGTCCGAGCGGCTTCCCGCTCTGTGTGGTCTTGCTGTCGACGCGGGAGGTTTGCAGCGCAGATTCCGGTTCCAGCACGAGGTCTTCTTCGACGAGTTCCTCGGGATCGCGGTCAGGTCCAACATTGTCGACGGTGTCGTCACGCCTCACTTTCATCAGATGATTGGTCTGTCGGTGTGGCAGAGCGCTACCGTGAAGCGTGTTGTTACGGATCTGCCTCACGCAGACCTAGCGCGCGTCCTGACCGGCGCCTTAGGGCGCGGCGACGGGGCAAGTCGTACCGAGCGGGCCACTGCCGCGGCTAATGCGGGCTCGCTATGGGAACAGCTGCTTGCGCGTTCGCATACCCTGGAGCATGTCGTGCGGCACGCTCGTTTTGTCAATACCCTAGATCTGCGGGACCACGGCTCCGGCACTCTGAGGCTGTTGGGCTGCGATATCGAAAGGCTCATACTCCCAGCGGGCTCCGATTGGCGGGTCGAGCTGAATGGCTCAACTGTGCGGAGGATAGAGCTTACTTCGAGCATGAAGCCTGGACAGTTGTGCGACCTCGATGTGCGGCCTCTCCTTGAAGTGTTGACGCCTTCGGAGCTCCTGGAACGTACGCAGGATATAGCCGTGTACCTAGCAGCGAGCGGCGCCACGTTGGTAGGAGTGCAAGCGGACGGGGTGGTACGGGAGTCGCTTGGAGAGAGAGCGGCAACTCACTTTCTCCGGAGGGCAGTCGATCGTGGGGAGTACTCTTGGATCCTGCGCAAAAATCACCGGGTGCCGGACGAGGATATCCACGTCAAGCGAGCCACAGAAGATGTGTACGGACGTGATGCCTGGACAGCATTTGTTAATGCGCTCGTCGCGTGTGGACTCGCCTCCGAAGAACCGATCACAGGATCCGGAGCAGCCAAGGTTCGAGTTCGGCTGAGAGTTGGTGCGACCTACATCCTGGAACGTAATGTCGGCAAGCCGGAAGTCGCAGAATTCTGGAGCCGAGTCTCCTGAGCGCCGCATCTGTCCTCGTCGCCGGGCGCAGCAGGTACAAGAGCCCGATCGAGCCTGCCTTCATTCGTTGGGAGTCTCGCCTGAGTTCAATAATCAAGTTGGTTTATCGCCAAGACGTGGGTTGGGTATGCGAGGGTCAGAGCCAGGGGCGAGCTCAACGAAAGTATTGGCCCAGCGACAACGACGCGTTGCTGCCGCAGCTGTGGGCGATGACGTGACTGAGCATCGTCGGGGCGCTTTTCTGACGGTCTTGCTGCCCTGGCGAAGCGGCTTTTCGCTGACCTCGTCAGGGTGATGAGTGACTTGCCGATTCTGGGTCGATCAGAAGTTGCTCGTCTCGATCGGTAGGGCCTTATAGAAAGTCGAGTATGACACCCGTGTGGACGCTGTTGTGGTTCTTTGTAGCTGAGTGATTCGCGCTGCTAATCGAAATCGAAGGTGTTGTCGAGCTCTCGCCGTCGATCGGCCTCCCATATCGAGAGTCTGCACCCGAGCGGTGCCAGGATCGGGTGTCTGGGAGATCACGACGAGGGCCGGCAGATGGTGCATGCGCTCGACCCGGATGCCCGAGGGCCGCAGCGGGGTCAAACAGTCCCACATCCCGGGAGCACCCTGCGCCTGCTACTCAGGTTCTGACCTGCGTTGTATGAGAGCGGCCACTCGCAGGTGGGACTGCTGCAGGTTCGGTTGACTCGGGGTGAGTGGTGATCATGCCGCGATGGCGGCGTTTTGGGTAGTGAAGGCGAGTTCGAACTCGACGGGGGGCTTGCCGAGGGCGCGCTGGCGTCGGCGGTGGTTGTAGGTGTGCTCGGTCCAGAACACGATCGCTTGGTGTAGCTCTTCGCGGGTGCGCCAGCGGCGGCGGTTCAGGACGTTCTTCTGCAGCAGTGCGTGCCAGGACTCCATGGCGGCGTTGTCCCCGGCGGAGGCGACCCGGCCCATCGAGCCCTGCAGCCCGGCAGCGGTCAGCACCGCCCGGAAGCTCCTCGCTTGAAATTGCGAGTCCCTGTCGGAGTGAACCACCACGACCCCGCCCGGTCGGCTGGCGTCGGGCGACGGCGGTGCGTAGCGCGGTGACGGCGAGCTGGGCGCTCATCCGTTCGTCGATGGCGTAGCCGACGATCCGGTTGCTGAACAGGTCCTTGATCGCGCAGCAGTAGAGCTTGCCCTCGGTGGTGGGGTGCTCGGTGATGTCGGTGACCCAGACCTGGTCAGGGCCCGGGGCGGTGAAGTTGCGCTGGACGAAGTCATCGTGGACTGCTGGTCCCGGCGACTTCCCGGCGCCGCGGCGGCCCTTGCGGACGGTGGTCGACCACAGTCGCTGCTGGGAGCACAGCCGCCAGACCCGCCGCTCGCCGACGTCGTGGCCGGCCCGCCCGAGCTCGTCGGCCAGAAGCCGGTAACCGAACTCTGGGTTCTCGCCGTGGGCGTCGATCAGCGCGTTGGTCAAGTAGGCGTCGGCCAGCTCGCGCTGGCTGATCGGGTTGGTTAGCCAGGCGTAGTAGGCCTGGGTCGAGTGGCCGAGCACCCCGCAGGTCAACCGCACCGGGATCCCCTCGGCGGCCAGGTCACGGACCAGCGGGTAGCTCATTTTGGGAGCGAGCTCGCAGCGAAGTAGGCCGCCGCGCGGCGCAGGATCTCGTTCTCCTGCTCCAGCCGGCGCTTGTCCCGGCGCAGCTGGACCAGCTCGTTCTGCTCGCTGGTGCTCTGACCGTCCACGACTCCGTCGTCGATATCGGCCTGGCGCACCCAGCGCCGCACTGACTCGGTGGAGATGTCGAAATCGGCAGCGACCTCGGCATGACTCAGATCGCCACGGCGGGCGACCCGCACGACGTCACGCTTGAACTCGGGAGGAAACTTCTTCGGCACGGAGACATCCTTCCAGCGGGACCTCGTCCCACAGATGAAGTGTCAACCTGTCCTGCAGCAGTCCCGGTCGCGGCCTTGCGGATGGCGGTGAGGGTGTCATCCTGTGACGCAGCGTCGCTGCGCCCCGCCGGATACCCAGGTAAGCACCAAGTTCTCGAGCACCGGCACGACGAACCGCCACTTCGTCAGCGCCGAGCACCGCCACTGCCTCCGGCGGAGATCGAACGAGCCCTGAGGCGGCGAGCGACAGTAGGCGCTCTCGCAACTCGCTCTTGGGCTGGTCGCTGGCGGCGGGCCGGCTAGCGGGCACAGCGTCGCGGTCGATCCCGCCGAGACGTTTGACGTCTTGACGGACGCGCTCTCGACTGAGACGGAATCGAGCGCCCACCTCGTCGAGCGTGGGGCCGGATTGCCGAAGTTCGTAGATCTGCCGATCACGGGAGGCGCCTCAAGCTTCCCGGTCCGCCTTCCGCGACGAGCGGCCCGGCTGTCCGGTCGCCGCCACGGCTTCTACGCCAAGAGATTCCGAGTCTTCGCGCACCCTGACACCCGCTGCCCCCAGCGGTTGTCGTCAGCGACGGCGGTTGTCGCCAGCCGCGGACCGTGAGCTGCCCACACTACTGATGACGTCGGGTCATCGCACAGTCCCCAAGACACCGGTCGCGACTGAGACTCCTCGCCGCCTGGATTGCCGCACGGCCCGGCGATGGCGCCAGCCGTCTCCCGGCACCACCAGCCCGCGCACGACCTGGATCGTCTCGACCCGCTCCTTGCTGAGCCGCTGGTATTCGAGCGCACCCGACGCCTCCTCGAACTCGGTTCGAGCAGGACTGTCTGCACGTCAGGCGTCCGTGGACCGCAGGTCCGCGGCGCGGATCTCGACGGCGTCCAAGCGACCGGTGAGGTCCGCGATGGCGGACCGTGCGTCCGCCTCGTCGATCCCGGACGCGAGTGTCGACAGCTCTGCGAGGGTCACGACGCCGTCGTCGCCGCGGTGCCGCAGCAGCGACCGGGCGGCGCGAGTGACCCGGTCCGCGCGACCGGCCGACGTCGTCGGCTCCCACCACGGCTCGCCGCGCTCGCCGAGCGCGACCTTGGCGTCGTGGACGGCCGGCCGGGCGCTCTCGTCGGAGCGGACCGCGCGGCGGGCCGACATCAGCGCGGCCACCAGCTCGATCCGCAAGCCCTCCGGGATCGAAGGGTCCGTCGCCCGCCACCGCCGGCCGTTGACGACGATGTGGTGACACGATTCCGTGTGTTCGGGACCGTCGTCGGACATGGCTCGATTGTGCCCCGCCCCAGCAGACAGCGCGTCCCACCGACGACGCCGAGAGGGAACGAAAGCGCCGAGAGGGAGCGGTGCGCCACTCCCTCCCGGCGGTGTCGTTCCCTCTCGGCGCGCTAGCGGGTCTCAGCTGTCGATCGTCGACATGTCGCCGTAGCGGTCGCCGACGACGGCGTCGCGCGGGACGGCCGCCTCCAGCTCGGCGAGGATCTCCGGGGTGAGGTGGACGTCCGCCGCAGCGACGTTCTCCTCCAGGTACGTCACCCGCTTGGTGCCGGGGATCGGGGCGACGCCGACGCCGTCCCGCCCCGAGTGGCTCATCACCCAGGCGAGCGCCAGCTGGCCCGGGGTGGCGTCGAGGCGCGTCGCGATCTCGCGGATGGTGGCGACCAGCGCCAGGTTCGCCTCCAGCGCCTCGCCCTGGAAGCGGGGGAAGTAGCCCGAGGTGCGGGAGTCGCCGTCGGCGAGATCCGCCGTCGTGCCGATGGCGCCCGTGAGCAGGCCACGACCGAGCGGCGAGTACGGGACGAGGCCGATGCGGAGGTCGGCGAGGACGGGCCAGACGTCGTCCTCGAGGTCGCGGGTGAAGAGCGAGTACTCGGTCTGGAGCGCGGTGATGGGGTGGACGGCGTGGGCGCGGCGGATGGTGTCGGGGCTGGCCTCGGAGAGCCCGAGGTGGCGGACCTTGCCGGCGGTGACGAGCTCGCTCATCGCGCCGACCGTCTCCTCGATCGGGACGGTGAAGTCGACGCGGTGCTGGTAGTAGAGGTCGATGACGTCCACGCCGAGGCGCTGCAGCGAGGCGTCGCATGCGGCGCGCACGTACTCGGGGCGGCCGTTGACGCCGACCATCGTGCCGTCAGGGAGCCGCTCGTTGCCGAACTTGGTGGCGAGCTGGACGCCGTCGCGGCCCTGCGACGCGGTCGCGATGGCGCGGCCGACGAGCTGCTCGTTGGTGAAGGGGCCGTACATGTCGGCGGTGTCGAGGAAGGTGACGCCGAGGTCGAGCGCCCGGTGGATGGTGCGGATGCCTTGGGTCTCGTCGGGCGTGCCGTAGAAGTCGCTCATGCCCATGCAGCCGAGGCCGAGGGCGCTGACGGCGAGGGCGGACGTGGTGCCGAGTGTGACCTGGTTGATGCTCATGCTCGGCAGTCAACGCCTTCGAGTGCGCTCGAAGTCAAGAGGCGGTTTCGAGACGGTCGGTGTAGAGGGCGATCTTGCCCTCGATGGCACCCAGGTGCTTGGTGACCTCGGCCAGCTGGTCGAGCACCTGCTCGCGGTGGGAGGTGAGCAGAGCGAGTCGCTCGGCCTCGTTGCCGTCGCCCGCGCGGACGAGCTCGACGTAGCGGCGGATGACACGAATCGGCATCCCCGTTGCGCGCAGGCAGGTCAGCATGACGATCCAGCGGAGGTCCTCGTCGTCGTAGGTACGTCGGCCGGACGTGTCGCGGTCGACGGCGGTGAGCAGCAGATCGTCCCGCTCGTAGTAGCGCAACGTGTGCGCCGTGAGGCCCGTGCGGTCTGCGACCTCGGCGATGGAGTACGTCACGTCGCCAGGGTGCGCTTCGAGTGCACTCGAGGTCAAGCGGCGCAGTCAGCGAGGCCGACGTCAGCCATGCGCGCGACGCCCTGCCCGTTCGGCGAACCGATCGAGGGCGTCGAGGACATCGTCGGCTCGCCACAGCGAGTCGCCGAGCGTGTGCTCTCGCTTCGACTGCACGATGCCGGCGTCTTCGAGCTGCCGCAGCGGCGGGTACACGTTCGGGCGCGCGACGCCGATCGCGTCAGCTGCGCCGGCGGCCGTGAGAACGGGGCGGGAGGTCAGCACGTCGAGCAGACGCCAGGCGTTGCTCGATCGTCGGGCGGTCAGCTGGCGTGACCACGATGCCCGGATGTCGTCCAGGTCCTCGACGAGCTCGCGCGCGTTGCTCACGGCGCGACCAGCCGCATGAGCGAACGAGGTGACGATCGGCTCGATGTCGCCCGCACGGTAGGCCGTGAGCGCCGCGTGATAGCCCTCGACGGCGGCAAGCAAGCCGGCCGACACAGGCACGGCCACTGCTCGGGTGACGCCCAGACGCCGCAGCATCGACTGCGCGAGTGCGCGTCCTGTTCGACCGTTCCCGTCGGTGAACGGGTGGATGGTCTCGAACTGCGCGTGCGTGAGAGCGACGTGGACGAGCGGCTCCAGATCCGAGCGTTCCCCGAAGGCGGTGACGTCTGCGATCAGCCGAGGGATCTCGTCCGCGGGCGGTCCGACGTACTCAGCGCCGACGGGCGAGTCCGATCGCGTACCGATCCACACAGGCTCCGAGCGCCACCGTCCCGGCGTATGTCGTGGCTGCTCGTGCATGAGAATCGCATGCAGGCGGAGGACGTGGTCGGCCGTCACGACGTCTGCAGACTCGATGGCCGCCGTCATCGCCCGCGTGTTTGCGACGATCTCGACCGCGTTCCGCCCAGCCTTTCCGCCAGCTTCCGCGGTCAGGACGGAACGGGCGCTCGCGGTGAGGTTCTCGATCTGGGATGAGGAGGCAGACTCCGATCGCAGGAGCAGGGGTCCGAAGGTGGCGACGCGATGTCCGAGCTCCGCGTCGAAACGTGTCAGTTCAGCGCTTGCTGCCCTGGCAAGTGCGGCGGTCTCGTCGGACAGATCCGGTGTCAGCGTGGCGATGAACGGTGGCATCGACGCCTGATATTTCCTCCCGACGTCTCTGCCGAGGCCGGATGTCGGGGACCACGTCTGTGTCACGGCCCGGACGCGCGGCCAGCCTGTTGAGTTGGCCATACTCAGACCCCTCCCTCCTGCTTGTATGAGTAACTCTATTACTCATACGACTGTTGCGCCCGTATCTGAGCAGGTGCGCAGCGCCGGTGCAAGCCATCGCAAGGTACGAGGGGGATGGGCGGTCGACGTCACGATGGCAGACGGGTGTCCTCGAGCGGGCCGATCATGCGCGGTATGTCGGATCTCAACAAAGCGGCCCGCACCTCACGACGTCGGTGCGATAGCACATGCACCCGCCGGACGCCGTCGTTCTCCACAGGCTCCGACTTGTCCACAGATCCCTCGGCCGGCCTGGCGGCGCGGTCGCCGTCCTCTGCACGATGGCGGGGCAGGGCGAGCGGAGGGGAGTGAGATGAGTGGGTGGGCGATCGATCCGATCGCGGTCGACGAGATCATGACGGCGGTCGGCGAGCTGCGCCCGGATCTGGACGCGGCGGTCTCGGACTACCGCGTGGAGACCTCCCTCAGCTACCTGCAGTGGGGCAGGGTGCTGGCGATGGACGTGCAGACCGCGGTGTTGAACCTGCTGGCCGATCAGCGGGCTCGGCTGACGAACATCGCGACGCGCGTCGAAGCCGGACGGGTCGGGGCGTCGCTGGCCGCCGCGGCGTACGACGGCAGCGCGGACGACATGTGCGAGGAGTTGCAGACCGAGATGGTCGCGACGGCGGCGTCGGGCGACTCCGGCTACGTCTAGCCGCATCTGGAGATGCCGTGAGCAACCCGCCGATTTGCCTCGAGGAACTCGACGCCGGTCGGCGTCAGCAGGTCGCGCAGGGCGTCGACCGCCGGCGGTCCGCGGTGGAGCTCGTACCCCCGTGTGGCCGACAGATCAGCGTCGCGCTCGAGCACCTCGACGGCGATCCCGGCCCGGGTCAGCCCTTGCGCGAGCGCCAGCCCACCGATGCCCGCCCCGGCGACGAGCATTTTCATGACGGCACGCCGGGGACTCGCGCATGCTCTTGGTTGTTGAGCCAGTTGTCCACCTGGTGCCTACCGCTCCGCGAATCGTGTCGAGCGGGCTGACTCGATCGTGGCCGCCGGCTGGCACGTCGGCGCGTCGGCTCGATCACCCGTCTGCCTCAGCCTTGTGCACGACGTCAGTCAAGCAGCCGGGACCGGAGCAGCGGCTGCGAGTCAGTGCCCGATCGTGCTCGTGCTCGACCAGCGGATGTCCCCAACTCACTGCCATGCTAAGCAGCCATCGCAGCGCAACGGACAGGCGTACGCCGATGGAGGGACGCCGTGCGGGCGGCGGCGCTCAAGGCCATGGTCGGCCGTGAGCCGCGACCGGGCCGGTTCGCCGTCGAGATGGACTTCGTCGTGGCGGTGACGAGGCGGGCTGTGCAGGGGTGGGATCTGGACAACCTAATCAAGCCGACCATCGACGCGCTCGCAGGGATCATCGGGGACCGAAGTGGGAACTGGCGCTCGACGCAGGCCGACGACGAGCGCGTCGACGAGATCCGAGCAACCAAGCGGACCGTGTCGGACGGCGAGCGACCTGACGCCCGCGTAACGGTTCGTCTTCTGAGCGCAGACGGCGACCCACCAGAGGTCCGAGCGTCGCCCGGCGAGTAAGCTCGGACGTGATTTCGCTGTCGCTAGGGGCGACCCGACCACGCTCTGCCGCAGCGGCTTCGATCGAAGGCCAAAGCCACGCGTCGATCCTGGTTGGCGCTGTTACCTGCTGCGGCTGGGAAAGCAAGGCGGTGTTGACTCCGGCTCTGAGTGATCAGTAGGCGGTGTCTCTTGGGTCCGACGCTCTACTCGGCGCCCCGCCCACGCTGTCCAGCGAGTTGATCTAGCCGCCGAAGTTGCCCATTCACGGCGTGCCGCGACTTTGGCGGATCGCACATCAGTCCCAGGGCCTCAACGCTCAGATCCGGATACTGCAGTCGCAGCATCGCGGCCTGACGCAGATTCGCCGGGCAGTCTTCTCCGAGGGCTTCGAGCGCTCGGCGCGTCCGCTCCTCTTGCTCCGCCCGCCGCTGCGAGTTGAGGGTGTCGAGCGTCGCCTGACCTGTCGCGGGCCCGAAGGGGCGCCCAACCGGCTCGGGGAGACGCACGCCCATGGCGTGTAGAGAGGCCTTCTCCGATTCGGCGACCCAGACGTGGTGCCCCCTTGTCGACGACCGCGCCCGTGCGGACACACCACCGCGACGGAGCAACGCGACCAAGGCGAGCGCCCGCTCGAGCGACGGACAGACCATCCGCCACCCGCCGGGCGCAGCCGCCGGCGGCGCGACCATCATCGCCCCTTGAACCACTGCGACGGCCAGCGCACGACCCGACGAGCGGAACCTCGGCGGGACGCCGGCGATGCCACGCCCATCCGAAGTTAGAAGTTCATTCAGCAGCGCTGGTCCGACGGTGACTTGGATCGCCGTGAAGCCAGATCGGTCGCGTTGCCCGATTCGCGTGACCTCAGCAAGCCGGCCGAGACTCCGCACGCTGCTCATCGGGACGCGGCACTCGACCGCGTCGCCACTCGCGGCCCTAGCGTCTGAAGCGAACAGAATAGCGCCAATCAACTTGGCGTAGAGAGGGTTGCCCCGAGCGTCCGGGGGCAGCCGGATCAGCGGGCTCGGGCACGTGGACACACGCCCAAGGTATCGACTAGCGGGTGCGAACTGGGCGTGCATCGCCGGGCGTGGCATGGCAAACTAGCGCGCGTGACGGCATCCGGTGAACAGGCAGACGGTGTTGGATGGCCACACCGATTGCCAGTTGACGACCCACGCCACGGGACCTCCAACGGTTATGGCAACCTTGGTTGCCGGTGTGATGCGTGCCGGTTCGCCGCGTCCCAGAGCCACGCTCGTTACATCGCAAAGGTTAGGCGCGAAGGTCGGATCCTGAGCAAGCACGGAACCGAAACGGCCTACTCTTCAGGGTGCCGCTGCGACACCTGCCGGATCGCCCATAACAAGCGGAGCCGGGAGTACAAGCGCCGCCGGGCCCAAGAGAGGCAGAGCGGTCGCGCCGAGGTTGATCCGGGCCGCTAAGGGCGTTTCGGCGAGAGCGTCGATCACCATCACGAACGTATACGCCCTCGGTGTGTGCTCCCAGATCCGGAGCATTTCAGCCAGCCGCCAGGAGTTTCGCCGTTGGCGCGGTTCCGCCGACATGGCGAGCGACGATTGGAGTCCAGTACGCGGTATTCGAACCGGGAACCAGACCGTGTCCCGGGCACGAGTGCCAGAGGCAGCCGCACACGAGTGCTGCGAACCCTACCCTCGTGAACACAGTGTCTGGTCGCGGGCTGCCGCTCACATCGGTCAAGCTCATCTCCTCGCGATAGCGGGCACCCGAGCGCGTAGCGCTGACCGAAGCTCCACATCAACTTGGTGTCTGTGGCCGGTTCGCACGCATGGCATGGCTCGTCGCGTCCGACGACGTGCCTCCAGTATCAGTACTTGATGACCTTCGCGATCTGTCCGGCCAGGGCGGCGGCGAGCAGCGGCGGCACCGCGGAGCCGACCATCTTGGCGACGTGCGGCTCCGACTTCGAGAGGAAGTCGAAGTCATCGTCAAAGCTCTGCAGGCGGGCCGCCTCCCGCATCGTGATCCCGCGGTCCTCCTCGGGGTGTCCGAAGCACCCTGATCCGAGGTAGTTGCAGCTCTTGGTGATTGTCTTGGCCGGACGCTCCCAGTCCAGGCGGCCGTAGCTGTTGTAGTACGCCGACTTCGTCCGCAGGTGTTCAGGGAGATCGGCCGAGATCATTCCAGGCCTCATCGCCCGAAGCCGATCGAGGACGCGATCGCCGGGGATCCGCCGAACGTGGTTCATCGGGGTGGATCTATCGCTGCGCATCGAGAGCGCGTATCCGGACTCCGTCGACTTATAGTGCGCGGCGCTTCGACGACCAAGCTCCCGCTCGGTGGCGTCGGGGAGATCAGCGATGGCGTCCCTGACGGTCACCAGTGGCATCAGACCGTTGGCCTCGTCGCCCACGCCGGAGTGGGTGCTGCGAGGCCATTCGAAGGGCCGGACGTCCGACCGGGTCGCGACCACGAACGCACGACGACGCGCCTGAGGTACTCCGTAATGTGAGGCGTTCAACACGTGCCAGGTCACGTCGTACCCCACCCGCCCGAGAGTGCGCTTGATTTCCTCGACCGTCGCGCCCCGATGGCTGGTGATCATCTGGGGCACGTTCTCGATCAGAATCACCTTCGGGCGCATCATCAGAGCGAAGTCGAGGTAATACCTGAACAGGTCGTTGCGGGGGTCGGTGCTGTCGAGCGGATTGCGAACAAAGAGGCGATCGCCGTTATGGTCGGTGATCTCATGCCGGCGGTTCTGGCTGAACCCCTCGCACGGTGGACCTCCGACGAGTACGTCGAGCTCGCCCTCGGAATCCAGGCCATGCGGAGCGAGCAGATCGCCCAGTTCGGAAGGCGAGATGTCGCGGATGTCGCCCGGAACCAGAACCGGATGGGCACCCATCTTCTCGTGATTATGTCGGAAGGTGTCCAAAGCCGCGGTGTCGATATCGGTGCCGAGCACGACTTCGAACAGGCCAGTGCGCATGAACCCGTGGGAGAGCCCACCGCAGCCCGCGAACACGTCTGCGACCGTCATCCTCATGCAGTCTCCTCCAGCTCCATCTCATCCAGGTAGTCGTTGATCGCCTGCTCCATCAGCCCGCTGGCTGACGGCAACATGGGCATTCCACCAACACGCACCGACAACCAACTCCGGAAGAACTGGTGGTTCGCGTAGCGGGGGGTCTCCCTCCCGGGGAAGGCGATCAGACCTGCTTGGGAGAGGTGGCTGTGTGGCTTCCCCACCTCAACGATCGCGTCGCGATAGCGATGAAGGACGTTAATGTCCTCGGGAAGTGGGCCTTGCATGCCGTACCGACCAACGTACTGGGGGTCCCGTCCGAGCCGGTACTTCGCGTCGATCAGGAGCAGCCGCATCCCGCCCCGGATTGAGATCACGGCGTCCGGACGCTGATTGGTTGTCGGAAGTTGGGTGAACAGGCGGTTGAATTGGCAGGCGACCTCCCTGCCCGACGCATCGGCGAGCAGGACCTCCGATCGGCGTCCTGGCGTGAGGACCAAGTCCGCCCCGGCGCGCTGAACCATCGGGTGCGAGCGCCGGCGGACGATTGGGTAGCGATGTTCGAGGATCTCGATGACGCGTAGGAACACCCAATATTCGTAAAGAGTCGGGAGGTCCTTGAGTCCAACGGGTTGGGCGTGCTCCAGTGGCTCAAGCGCGAGGCGCAGCGCGTGCAGGGAGCGGAATGCCGATTCGTACAGCGGATCGCGCAGCCGCACCTGAAGGTTCGGCAGGTGCATCACCGTGGGAATGTGATGCATTCGGCGCGTCCATCCCGTTGATTCCGCGGCCAACGCGACGACCGGCTCTCGCAGGTTGGCCCCGAGATTCCCGAACCACTTGGCACCGGTGGCTGCGAGGGCAGCCGCTCGCACGCGCTCCAACTCCCACTTCAGGTGCCCGTTGATTGGGCTCGCTTCATCGTCCACCAGGGTTGACACGGCGACGGGCGCTGTTGGCCTGCCTGGCGAGTATCCCCGTCGACTGACCGGCTTCGCACGCCGCATTCGCTCGCGCGTGGTGATCGCCTGCCGGGGCTGGATCTGGCGGCGGAGGCTCGGCAGGAGCCGCTCGATTGCGGTCTGAAGGTTCGAGTAGTTGCGGCGGACCATCTGGAGCCACTCGACGTCGGCGTCTTGGTCCTTGGATTGCGTGCTCGCGAATCCAGCGGCTGCCGAGCCACCGGCTGACGCGGTGAGCGATGGAGCCAGCTTCTCGAGGGCGGCGCGGACCTCCATGAAGTCGCGACGGTAGTCGAGCTTGGTCGGAAAACACTCGAGCGTGATCGTTATGGAGCCCAGGGGCGTATCCCAGCGCCAGGACACATCTCCGACTGCGCCACGGTATCGGATCTGGTAGTGCTGGAACCCGCGCCGGCTAAACAGCTCCCGCGCCGAGTCGGATCGCGGCTCGGTAGTGATCGACGACGGGATAGGCCCATCGAGGTACACCGAGACGATGGAGTCCTCCCCGAGGATCGGCTGCGGCAAGGCCAGCCGCGTCGCGCCGACGCCGGTCTGTTGGCTGCGATCCCCAACCCGCACGGATGGGTCTTGACCCGGGGCCGCCACCTCGAACTCAATATAAGTTCGCCCGCCGTCACCAGGCGGGGGTGCCTCCCCATGGCGGACAGCGGACAGCGAGTAGGGACCCATCTGGATCTCAATGAGCGCTGACTGGCTCACCATGCGCTGAAGTAGCCCAAGGCGGTGAACTGATCGATCATCCCGAGCAGCTTCTCGCAGCTCCGCGGGAACCTGGAGACGCTCGCCTGCGACTGGAGGGTCTCGGTCGCGGCATCGGCTGGGATCTCTTTATCGAGCAGCACGGCGACGGCCCGGCGCAACGCGGCATGGCCCGCCGGGGTAGACCCCTGCCACTTCGGCATTACGCAGCTGCGCAGGCCGATATCAAGGATGGTGTCCGGTGACAGGACGTCGGTCAGCCCGTGGCGTTGGCCCAGCGTGAGCATCGTCAGCAATGCGTCGCGCTGGCGGTAACCGACAGGGCCACCGAGGGCAGCGCCTACTTCCGCGAGGGCGGTGAGCAGCTGCGCGACCATCTCAACCTGGTCTTCGGAGGCACCCAGATCCACGAGCGATCGCGGGCGATCCTGGAGCAGCCTCTGGACCGCAACCAGGGAGGGCAGGGAGGGGATCTCAGACGTGGCCACGGCGGGCATCGCGAACAGGTCTACGTGGTGGAGGTCGTAGACCGCGCTCCGGTCCAGGACTTTCGGGCTCAGGGTGCGGGTCGTCTCGTCGACGTTGACGGTACCGATCAGAAACGCGTTGTCGGCGATCCGGACCTCTGGTAGCACTGTCCCGCTTGGTGCAGGCGGCAGTTGGATTGCGTCAGAGAGGGTGCGGCCCGTGGCATCCCGGCTCCAGGATTCGCCGGCGCTGAGCACCTCAGCCAGGTAGTACTCGGGCGACGCGAGGTTCATCTCGTCCAAGCGGATGAAGTGTCTCGAGGACTGGTCGTCCTGTGCCGCCTCGAGCGCCTGAAGCACTACGCCGGGCACGAACGTCTGCGAGACCTCGGAGTAATAGCCGAGGCTGTCCTCCGAGGAGACCCAGTTCGGCTTTACCTGGACATCGTGAAACTTGCCACCCAGCGACTCAGCGACTCGGCGGACGAGGCTCGACTTGCCGGTGCCGGACGGCCCGGCGAGGATCACCCAGTTTCGCGAGGCCAGCAGCAGGAGGTAAGTCGCGACCTCTTCGACACCGCACACATATCCAGTGGCGTTGAGGTAGTCCTTGAGCCCGACGACCTCGCCGGCCAAGCTCCCTACCTCGTCAGCCTCGCTCGATGGGATCGTCAGTCCCGCACCGGTCTGGACCAGCGCTAGGTGGGAGCCAGGACGTCGGAGAACGGGGACCAGGCTCCCCTTGCGCTCCGGGATAGTGGACTTGACGCGATCAACTTCCTCGACGATGCCGTCGCGACGGGCCTTGCCGACCGCGGGAGGGATCGACCGCGGGTTCAGACCCTCTGGGAGCAGCGGTCGGATGTCGTCGCTGGTGAAGGTCTCGCGCTCAGCCGCGAGCCGCTTGATGATCTCTACAACGTCGTCAGTGCTTGACACGGGTCCCTCCAAGCCATGGCACGAGAGTAGTTGTTCTGGCTCACGACGTCGGTAACGCCGGTTCGCAGTCTGAGACTGGTTCTTTCGCCGACGGCGGCATGTGGGCTCGATGGTAGTTGTAGTGGGGGTTCCAGACGCTGATGGCGCGTAGCGTTCGGCCTCGCCGGTCCACCCACGGGCGTAAAGAAGTGCCTCGGCCAGGATTCGCTCGGACCACTCGACATGACTGATTGCCTCGGCGGCACCTGGCATCCATCCTGGAACCAGGAGCCCTGGACAGATGGAGTTCGGTCCGTCTTTGTGCGTCACGGCAGCGACAGAAAGTCGCGTAGCCACCCGTCGACCTCACGCATCGTCGGCCCGTCGACCGCTCCTGCGGCGCAGACCACGCGGTCGCGGGCGATCGTGCATGGCTGCTCAGTCATGGCGAACGTCGGCGTCGCGAGTTCGAGGCCGGCTCCTCGCAGGGGCACATGGTTGGGCCAGCCTCGTTCTACTGTCGTGGCAGGGACGACGATCGCGAGGGTGTCCGCCTGCTCCAGGTAGATGTCGCTCGCGACGACCAGCACCGGCCTGCGGCCTCCCTGCTCGCGGCGCCGCACCGGGTAGAGCTCGGCCCAGACCACATCTCCCCGGTGCAGCTCAGTCACTGGTGCCGCCGTCGGCGAGCGACACGTCCCACGCACGGAACTCGTCCCAATAGGTCGCTTCGGCCCCCCTGAAGGCGCGTCCGAACGCCTCCATGCGCTGGCGACGCTCGTGGGCGTCGAGCAGTCGCTCGATCAGTCCCGCCGCCGTCAGGCCACGTTTCCGGGCGTCACGGTTGATCCGATCCCGAAGCTCAGCACTGACCTTGATCGTGGTCGCCACCATCCGAGTATACCGATCGGGCTACTGCGCGCAGGTGGCACACGTCTGTACGAGTGCAACGGACGCCGTCGCGATCTTGCTGATCACGAACTTCCAGGCCGAGTTCACGTACCCCGAAGCTGACGGCGGGCTTCCGGTCGCCGGGTTGGCGGGGTAGACGACTACGGCTGACCTGATCGAGATCGTCGCCATGGACGTCAACCTCGTCCCTTACGACTGAACCCCTCCACGGACAAATGGCCACCTCCGGGCCGGACTACGACGAGTCGCCGGACACGTAGGATCGGCGATCACCGTCCTCGACCGAAACGGTGATGTGCATGCCCTCCGAGCCCTCGGACCCGGGCGCACCGAGTGCAGACGGCCCCTGGAACGGGGGTCGCACCGATGCGCCGGGGACGCCGACCCTCCTCGATCTCGCCCGCTCCCTCGGCGTCTCCGTGGCCACCGTGTCGCGGGCGTTGAGCGGCAAGCCGGGCGTCGGCGCGGAGCTCGCCGCTCGCATCCGTGCCAGGGCCGACGACGTCGGGTACGTCGCGAACTCGACGGCGAAGGCGCTCGTCGCCGGATCGTCGAACGTGGTCGGGCTGCTCGTCCACCAGATCGACAACCTCTACTTCGGCGAGATGGCGTCGGCCGTCGCCGACGCCGCGGACAGCCTCGGCCTCACGCTCCAGATCGGGCAGACCGGCCGCGATCCCGAGCGACAGCACCGGCAGATCCGCACCCTCATGTCGCAACGCGCACGCTGCATCATCGTCGCGGGTTCCAGCTACACGCTCCCCGTCGTCGAGGCGCGCGCGACCGAGGCGCTGACCAGCTACGCCGAGGCCGGCGGCCGGGTCGTCACCATCGGCGCGCACCACGTGCGCAGCGACTCGGTCCGGTTCGACGAGGCCGGCGCCGGCGCCGCCGTCGCCCAGCACCTCCTCGACCTCGGCCACCGCCGGATCGCCGTCATGAGCGGCCCGCCGAACATGACCACGGTCGTCGAACGACTGCGCGGACTGCGCGCCACCTTCGACGGCGAGCCGAGCGCGCAGGCGCATGTGCTCCACACGGACTTCTCCCGCGAGGAGGCGTACACCGTGACCGAGCAGCTCATGCGGGATTACCCCGAGACGACCGCGATCCTCGCGCTGAGCGACACCATGGCTGTCGGCGTGCTGCGGATGCTGGCCAACCTCGGCATCGACGTCCCGGGCCAGGTCTCCGTCACGGGCCTCGACGACACGACGACGGCGGCACTGACCTCCCTCACGCTCACCTCGGTCCGGTTCCCCATCCGGGAGGCCGGCCGCGAAGCGCTCCGCCTGGGCACCACGCCCGTCGAGCCGGAGCCCCGCGTCGTCGAGATGGGGCACGAGCTCATGGTTCGCACCTCGACCGCACCACCGCGATCCTGATCGCCGTCCGCCGTCCGCCGTCCGCCGTCCGCCGTCCGCCGTCCGCCGTCCGCCGTCCGCCGCCCGCGAGAAGCGACCTCGTGAGATCCGCTTGACAGCGATGCTCACGTCGACAATCA
The DNA here is from genome assembly GCA_048594485.1 of Pseudactinotalea sp. GTDB lineage: Bacteria > Actinomycetota > Actinomycetes > Actinomycetales > Beutenbergiaceae > Pseudactinotalea. Next base: position 26,789 of record JBMDXU010000132.1, read on the forward strand.
TCGGACGTAAGCGTTTGCGTAACCTGTGCATACGCCATCGCGGCCACGACGCCGCGTCGTCGACGATGACCGAGGAGCCCCGTGAGCACGCTCGCCCCCGCCCGGCCCGATCGTGGTCGTGAGCGCGCGCGACTGCGGCGCGGTCTCCCGCTCCTCGCCCTCGCGCTGCCCGGCGTCGCCCTGCTGCTGACGTTCCACTACCTCCCGCTCATCGGGAACGTCATCGCCTTCAAGGACTACCTGCCCTTCATCGGCATCTGGGAGAGCCCGTGGGCGGGGCTGCAGAACTTCGAGATCATCAGCCGCGGCGATGCCCGCTTCGTCAACGCCCTGACGAACACGCTGATCCTCACCCTGGTGCAGACCGTGGTCGTGTTCCCGGTGCCGATCGCGCTCGCGCTGGCCCTCAACTCCTTCACCTCGGAGCGTCTCAAGCGGCTCGTGCAAGCCGTGCTCTACATGCCCCACTTCCTGTCGTGGGTCATCGTCGTCTCGATCTTCCAGCAGTTCCTCGGCGGCTCGGGGATGCTCAACAACTTCCTCCGCGCCCAGGGCCTGGAGACGCTGTCGATCATCGGCAACGCCGACGCCTTCATCGCCCTCATCACCAGCCAGGTCATCTGGAAGGACGCCGGATGGGCGACCATCCTGTTCCTGGCCGTGATCTCGCGCATCGACGTCGAGCTCTACGAGGCCACCAGCGTCGACGGCGCCGGCCGCTGGCGGCAGATGTGGCACGTCACCCTCCCCGCGCTCCGCAGCATCGTCGTGCTGCTGCTCATCCTCAAGCTGGGCGACGCGCTCACCGTCGGCTTCGAGCAGATCATCCTGCAACAGCCCGCCGTCGGCCTCGACGCGTCCGAGGTCCTCGACACCTACACCTACAACACCGGCATCGTCGACGGGAACTGGAGCGAGGCCACCGCCGTCGGCCTCGTCAAGGGCGCGATCAGCGTCGCGCTGGTCCTCGCGGCGAACAAGGTCGCCCACATGTTCGGCGAAGACGGGCTCTACCGACGATGACCACCACCACGACCCGCCCCCAGCCCACCACGACGTCGACGACGCCGCCCCGGCCCACGCCGCCCCGCCGCACCCGTCTCGTCGGCGGCCAGCCACGCCCCCACCCCGGCATGAGCGTCGTGAAGGCGCTGGTCTTCACGATCGCGTGCGGCCTCGTCGTGATGCCGTTCGTCTCGATCGTCTCGACCTCGCTGGCGCCGGCGGACCAGATCGCCGGGAGCGGCGGCATGGTGCTGCTGCCCGAGAGCCTCAACCTCGAGGCCTACCGCGCCATCCTCTCCGGCGGGGTGGTCACCCGCGCCCTCGGCATCAGCGCGATCGTCACCCTCGGCGGCACGCTCCTGTCCCTGACCGTCTCGACGGCGTTCGCCTACGCGCTGACCCGCCGGTACCTGCCGGGTCGTCGTGGCTGGACGATGCTGCTCATCGTCAGCCTGTTCTTCGGGCCGGGGCTCATCCCCAGCTACCTCACCGTGCAGCAGCTCGGCCTGCTCGACAGCCTGTGGGCGCTCATCGTCCCGACCGCCGTCAACTCCTTCAACGTCATCGTGCTGCGCGCCTTCTTCGGCGGCCTTCCCACCGATCTGCTCGAGGCGGCCGAACTCGACGGCGCGTCGGAGGCCCGGATCTTCGCCTTCATCGTGCTCCCGCTGTCGAAGGCGGCGCTGGCCGTGATCGGGCTGTTCTACGCCGTCGGCTTCTGGAACTCGTTCTTCAACGCGCTGCTCTACCTCAACAGCACCGACCTCTGGCCGCTGCAGCTCGTGCTGCGCACCTACGTCGTCAACGACAACCAGATCGACACCTCCGCCCTCGCGACGGACGTCCTCCCCGCCCAGCCGGCTCTCCAGATGGCGATCCTCGTCATCTCCATCGTGCCGATCCTGTGCGTCTACCCGTTCCTGCAGCGCCATTTCGCCAAGGGCGCGCTCACCGGCGCCATCAAGGGCTGAGCCCACTACCGCATCCCGATCGAAGGAGACCTCCGATGCTGCCCCTGCCCTCCACCACCCTCAGCCGCCGCGCCCTCCTCGGCGGCGGCGCCCTCGGCGTCGGCGCGCTGCTCGCCGCCTGCGCGTCCGACGGGCCGTCGACGGCGGATCCCGGCGCCGTTGTCGACGACGGGATGCTCCCGACGTACACGCCGTACGCCGGCGTGGACCCGGACATCGCCGAGCAGGTCGGCCGGGCGTCCGCCGCCTTCCTCGCCTACCCCGGCTCGCCCGTCGCCTTCAGCTCGAGCACGCCCGGTGACGGCCAGCCGATCTCGGCGATCGCGCCGGCGTCGTTCGCCGTGCCGCCGGGCGTCGGGCAGAACCAGTTCTGGCAGGAGCTGAACGAGCGGGTCGGCTCGCCGGTGGAGATGACGCTGACGCCGTTCGGCGAGTACTCGGCGAAGTTCGCGACCGCCGTCGCCGGGGACACGCTGCCGGACATGTTCATCGTCGGTGACACCCAGTCGCTGCCGCAGTTCATGGGCGCGAAGACCGCCGACCTCACCGACTACCTGCAGGGCGACGCGATCGACGCCTACCCGGCGCTCGCTGCCATCCCGACCGACTCCTGGCGCGGGTGCGTCTTCGAGGGGCGGATCCGCGCGCTCCCGATCCAGCGGGGCCTGGTCAACCTACCGACGGTCTTCTACCGCCAGGACCTGCAGGAGGAGCTCGGTGTCACCGGTCCCCCCACCACCTTCGAGGAGCTGTTCGAGATCTCGACGGCGGTGACCGGCGGCAACCGCTGGGCCTGGGGATCGCTGCCGCTGCCCTACGTCCGCAGCATGCTCGACATCCCGTCGATCTGGGCGATCGAGGACGACGAGTTCGTCTCCACGCTGTCCGACGAGCGTCACGAGGAGGCGCTCGAGGCGGTCCGACGCCTCAACGAGGCGGGAGCGATCAACCCCGACGCCGCCGCGGCGCCCACGTCCACCCGCAAGCAGTGGTTCGGCGCGGGGACCTCCTACTTCCACGACGACTCCTTCCTCGCCTGGTTCAGCCTCTACGTGCAGCACGCGGCCGTGCCCGGCTTCACGATCGGCTCGCTCCCGGTCGTCGGCTTCGACGGCGGCGCCGGCACCCAGCTCGTCCCCGACCCCAACTTCGGGATCACCGCGATCAGCGCCGCGTCGGCCGACCGCGTGGAGACGCTGCTGGAGGTCGCCAACTGGATGGCGGCCCCGTTCGGCACCGAGGAGTACCTGTTCAGCCACTTCGGCATCGAGGGTGTCCACTACGACCTCGACGGCACCGACCCGATCGCGCGGGGCGACCGCGCCGGCGAGCTCAACGTCGGCAACATCTACATGTGCGACGCCGCCCGCGTGCTCTACTCGGCCGGTCGTGGCGACGTCGTGGAGGCCGCGCACGAGCACCAGCTCGCCGTGACGGAGAAGAGCCAGACCGACGCGACGCTCGGGCTCTACTCCGAGACGGCGACCCGTCGGTTCGGCTCGCTCCAGGGGACGCTGGCCAGCGTCGAGCAGGACATCGTCCTCGGGCGACGACCGGTGTCGGACTGGCGCGGCGCCGTCGAGGAGTTCATGTCCGGCGGTGGCGAGACCATCCGCGACGAGTACGCCGCCGCCTACGCCGGCTGAGGCGGAGCAGATGGGCGACCGCACGGTCGGGCCGATCGAGACGGCGGTCCGCGCCGTCTCGCGATGGTCGACCGGTGACGCGTGGCGACCCGTGCCGCGCGTCGACGACCGGGCGGCATGGGACGCCGTCGACCCCGAGAGCCGAGCCGCCCTCGTCGACGTCGCCGACGCCACGCTCGGGCGGGCCTGGCCGCCCCTGCCCGCGCACCTGTGGCGCCGGTACGCCGAGGACGGCGACCGGTTGTCCTACGAGCGTCCCTACTTCGCGCGACGGCACCGGCTCGCGACGGCGGTGGCGGCCACGGCGCTCACCCGGCGGGAGGACCTGCTGGTCGACGTCGCGGACGGGATCTGGGCCGTCTGCGAGGAGTCGGCCTGGCACCTGCCCGCCCACGACGGCCACCGGGGCGAGAGCGAGGCGCTGCCGACCGGTCCGGTCGTCGACCTGTTCGCCGCGGAGACCGCCTCCAACCTCGCCTGGACGGCCCACGTGCTCGCACCCGACCTCGACCGGCTGAGCCCGGTGCTGCGGCGGCGCGTTCGCGAGGAGGTGAGCGCGCGTGTGCTCGACCCGTACCGAGGTGTCCGGGACTGGGCGTGGTTCGGGCGCGGCAGCAACAACTGGAACCCGTGGATCCACGGGAACCTGCTCGTGTCCGCGCTGCTGCTGGGCGAGGACGGTCCCGAGCTGCGGGAGCTGCTCGCGCAGGTGGCCGAGGGGCTGGACCACTACCTGGCGGGCATGCCGGCCGATGGCGGCTGCGACGAGGGGATCGACTACTGGTGGCGCGCGGCCGCGAGCCTGATCGAGGGGCTGGAGTGGCTGCGGTCCGCGTCGGGAGGCGAGGTCGATCTGGCCGGCCTGCCGCCGCTCGCAGCCGCGGCGCGCTACCCGCTCGCGATGCACGTCAGCGGCGGCTGGCAGGTGAACTTCGGCGACGGTGCCGCACGCTGGGACCGCGGTGCGAGTCGCAACGGGGCATCGCCCTGGCTGCTGCACCGGATCGGTGAGATGGTCGGGGACGCGCAGGTGCAGGCTCAGGCGGTGGCGCGCCGACGCGGCGGGCCGCTCGCGCTGCCCGACTACTCGCTCTCACGCGTGCTGCCCGCGCTCGTCGACGACGGGTGGGCGACCGCGGGACCAGCCGAGGTGCCGCTGCAGGAGCACGTGTGGCTCCCGGTCACGCAGGTGATGGTGGCCCGGCAGAGCGCGCAGGACGTGCGAGGTCCCTTCGTCGCCGTCAAGGGCGGGCACAACGGAGAGAGCCACAACCACAACGACGTTGGGTCGGTCGTGATCGCGTGGGACGGCGAGCCGGTCGTCGTGGACGCCGGTGTGGGCACCTACGCCGCCAGCACCTTCGACCCGGCCACCCGGTACGAGATCTGGACGATGCGCTCCGGATGTCACAACCTGCCGATGATCGACGGCCACGAGCAGGCGCCGGGTGGCGAGCACCGCGCTCAGCGGGTCGAGGCGAGCCACGACGGCGCCCTGTCCACGTTCCGCGCCGATCTCGCCGACGCCTACCCCGCTGACGCCGGGGTGGAGCAGTGGCTGCGGACCGTCTCGCTGGACCGCGGCGCGCACACGATCGAGATCGTCGACGACTGGGTCCTGGCGAGACCCGCGACCGTGAGCTGGCGGCTGCTACTGCGAGGGGAGGTGATCGTCAGCGGTGACGAGCTGCACGTCGCCGTCGGTGACACGGCCGTGCGCGTCCGCGTCGAGGGGCTGCGGGCGCCGGAGATCACCGTCGAGGAGATGCGGACCGAGGGCGACTCACGGCTCGCGCCCGTCTGGGGCGACCGGCTCCGGCTCGCGTCGATCACCGGGACCGTTCCCGCACACGGGGTCCTGCGCACCCGCGTCGACGAGGACCCGATGAGGGGTCGCAAGCAGGTCGACGCGGCGCCGCGCACTGCGGGCGAGGGCTGAGTTCTCGGTCCTGCCTGCCGAGGTCGGCGGCGACCTGACGACGCCGTCAGAACGCCGACGTTAGACCGAGTGCCCCCGTCTTGGACGTCGAGCTCCAGCGGGCGGTCAGCATCGGCGACCTCGAGCTCACCGGGGGTCGCCCCGGAGAGTGCCCGCCGTTGGGTCGATGTGGAAGGTTTCTGAAGCCAGACAGCGACAGGGCGGCCCAGCGGGGCCGCGGAGGGCGTCTGGTGCCAGGTTCCTTCCACGATGTCGTGACCAACCCCGCCGCGACCCGGTCGGGGCTTGGCCGTGTCGGTGGGGCGTGTCAGGGTCGTCGCGTGCGACTCGACTCCGACCTCCTCACCTCGCTGGCGAGGCAGTTCGGGATGTCGGCGGCGCAGGGGGCGATCGCGCTGGTCAGCCGTGACGCCGTCGATGTCGCGCAGGTCGACCGCCGGCTGGGGATGGTCGAGGTGGTGGCCGAGATCCTCGACGACGGGGTCGTCACCGTCGATCTCGACATCGGCGAGCCCGAGCTGACCGTGCTCAGCTACCTCTGCGACCGCGACGGCGAACGCGGCTGCTCGCACGTGCTCGCCGCGATCCTCACCGTGCTCTCCTCTCACCACGCCAGCGCCCCTCCCGCCGCGCCGTGGCAGCGCGCCCTCGATGCGATGCTCCCGACGGCGGATCTCGGCGACGACCGCGAGGTCGCCCTGTTCGTCGCGCACGTCGACCCCCGCGCGGGCCGGAACGCATGGGTGTACGGGGACCGGCGGCAGCCCTTCCTCGGGATCCGCCCCGCGATCCGCGGCGCCCGGGGAGCGTGGATCCGCGGCCCGATCACGTGGGGCTCGCTCACCCGCGGCACCAGTGCGCCCGAGCGCCTGCTCGCCGAGCTGCACGGCCTCTACACGGCAGGCTCCGGTACGAGCTACTACTACGAGCCCGAGTGGCTCCCCCTGGACGCGTTCTCCGCGCGCGGGCTGCTGCCGCTGCTGACCGAGATCGTGCAGGCGGGCGTCGAGATGGTCGCGCCGGGCAAGCAGCAGCGACCGCTACGACTGGTGAGTGAGCCCGCCGCTACCCGGATCAGCGCCGAGCGGCACCGGGACCGGCTCCGCGTGCGCGCCCAGCTGCTCATCGACGGCGCGGTCGCCGATGCCCGCAGCCTGCACGCCGTCGGCACGCCCGTGGTCGCGGTGGCCGAGATCAGGGAGGCCGGCCTGGCCGGCGAGCAGGTCACGCTGCACCCGCTGGACCGTCCCGTCGAGCCCTCGCTGTGGAAGCTGCTGCGCACGACGGACAGCGTGAGTGTCGACGACGCGGGCCGCGCCCGGTTCGAGGCCGACTACCTGCCTCGGCTGCGCGCGCTCGCGCCGGTCGTCTCTCCCGACGGCTCCTACGACGTCCCGGCGGCGCCCGAGCTGACGCTGAGCCTGGCGGTCACGGCCACCGGCGACCAGGTCCACACCACGTGGAGCTGGTTCGGCCACGCGCCAGGCACACGACCCGACCCCGATGAGCAGCGCGAGATCCTCGACCGTGTGCGGGCCGCCGTCGTCGACCGGCCCGACCTCGTCTACGGGAACCACGGCGACGACCACCCCCTCGACCGCGCGCTCGCGGGCGCCGATGCGGCGATGTTCGTCGGGCAGGTGCTGCCGCACCTGCGCGGACTCGAGCGGGTCGAGATCGTCGAGTCCGACGGCGTCCCTGACTACCGGCTCACGGCGTCCGGTCCGCAGGTGTCGGTCTCGGCGAACCGCGACAACGACTGGTTCGACCTGTCGGTGCAGGTCGAGGTCGATGGCGAGCACGTCGAGTTCGCCCGGGTGTTCCGCGCGCTCGCGGAGGGCGAGCCGATCTTCCTGCTCTCCGACGGCCGGTACTTCTCCCTCGAAGGACCCGAGTTCGACAGGCTGCGCGCCATCATCGCCGAGGCGAAGGCGCTCAACGAGCGGCCCGTCGAGCGGCTGCGGATCAGCCGCTACCAGGTGGACCTGTGGACCGAGCTGGTCGAGCTCGGGATCGTCGCGGCGCAGGAGGAGGAGTGGCTCGCGCAAGTGCGGAGCCTGAGCGAGGTCGATGCACTGGAGCAGGTGCCGGCGCCGCCGGGGCTGAAGGCGCAGCTGCGCCCCTATCAGGAGAGCGGGCTCGCGTGGCTGACCTTCCTGCGCCGTCACGGCCTCGGCGGCATCCTCGGCGACGACATGGGGCTCGGCAAGACGCTGCAGGCGATCGGGATGATGGAGATCGCCCGCAGCGAGGACCCGCAGATGCCGCCGTTCCTCGTGGTCGCGCCCACGAGCGTCGTGGGGAACTGGGTCCGTGAGTGCGCGAGGTTCGCTCCGGAGCTGCGCGTGGTCGCGATCGACGCGACGGCCCGGAGGCGTGGGATGCCGCTCGACGAGGCGGTGCTCGGCGCGCACGTGGTGGTGACCTCGTACACGCTCGTCCGGCTCGAGGAGGAGGCCTACCAGGCGCTGAGCTGGTCCGGCCTCATCCTCGACGAGGCGCAGATGGTCAAGAACCATCGCGCTCGCGGCTACCGCAGCGTGCGGCTCATCGACGCCCCGATGAAGCTCGCGATCACCGGCACCCCGCTCGAGAACAACCTGCTGGAGCTCTGGGCGCTCGCCTCGCTCACCTGTCCCGGGCTGCTCGGCGGCGAGACCCACTTCACCGAGGTGTATCGGACGCCGATCGAGAAGGATCACGAGCACGGTCAGCTCGACCGGCTGCAGCGCCGGCTCCGGCCGTTCTTGCTGCGTCGCCGCAAGGAGGAGGTCGCCGCCGACCTGCCGCCCAAGCAGGAGCAGGTGATGGAGCTGACCCTGCATCCTCATCACCGCCGCCTCTACGACCTCCGGCTGCAACGCGAACGGCAGAAGATCCTCGGGCTCCTGGAGGATCCCGAGACCAACAAGTTCCAGGTGTTCCGGTCGCTCACGCTGCTCCGGCAGCTCGCCCTGGACGCGGCGCTCGTCGAGGGCGCCGAGCCGCCCGACGGCGAGGGCGCGTCGGCCGCGACTGGCGCCGCTCCGCCGTCGGCCAAGCTCGAGACGCTGACCGAGCTGCTCACCGAGGCGGCGGCCGAGGGACACCGGGTGCTCGTGTTCAGCCAGTTCACGAGGTTCCTGGGCAAGGCGCGCGACCTGGCCGAGCGCGCCGGGGTCACGACCGCGTACCTCGACGGCCGCACCCGCCGACGCGACGCCGAGATCGCGAGGTTCCGCGAAGGTGAGGTGTCGGCGTTCTTCGTCTCGCTCAAGGCGGGTGGCTTCGGCCTCAACCTCACCGAGGCCGACTACGTCGTGCTCCTCGACCCCTGGTGGAACCCCGCCACCGAGGCCCAGGCCATCGACCGCACCCACCGCATCGGGCAGACACGCTCGGTGATGGTCTACCGCCTCGTCTCCGCCGACACCATCGAGGCCAAGGTCCTCGCGCTCAGCGCCCGCAAGGCGCAGCTCTTCGCCGACGTCCTCGACGGCGGCGACGCGACGGAGCTCGGCATCCTCACCACCGACGAGATCCGCGGGCTCGTGAGCTGATCGGTCTCGGGATGATTGGTCGGCGGATGATCGGTCTCGGGATGATCGGCCCCGGGATGATCGGTCGGCGGATGCGCGCGCGGGGGACGCTCGCTCACGGCCGCCGGCCGCCCACCGGGGTCGCCCCCTCATCACGGGGCGAGGTGGCGATCACGCTCGCAGCGTCCCTCTCGGCCAGACCAAGCGGCGCGCTCCCGACCCGCTCCCGCGGGAGCGCTCCCCTGCCGAGATCGCACCTTCTGGTTCGAGATCGCACTGTACGCGGTGCGATCTCGGGCTAAAGGTGCGATCTCGACCTCACGCTGCGATCTCGGGCCTCGCGCGGGGTCGCGATGCGCGGGGGAGTTCGCAGCCTTGCTCACCGCTCACCGCTCACCGCTCACCGCTCACCGCTCACCGCTCACCGCTCACCGCTCACCGCTCACCGCTCACCGCTCACCGCTCTCCTCTCTCCTCTGTCGACATCGCACCCAGTGGTTTGACATCGCACCGTGAGCGGTGCGAACTCGGGCCCAAAGGTGCGATCTCGAGCGGAGGATGCGATCTCACCCGCGCGGGGTGGCGATGCGCAGCGGTTGCGCTCACTCGTCATTCACCGGATGTCCTCCCATCCCTGATCCCTCATCGCTCCATCGCTCCATCGCTCCATCGCTCCCGCTCACGCTCACCGCCCACGCTTACGCTCACTGCCCTCGCTCATCGCTCACTGCTCTCCCTCACTGCCCTCGCTCATCGCTCACTGCCCTCGCTCATCGCTCACTGCCCTCCCTCACTGCCTTCGTTCACTGCCCTCGCGCACCACACGCGGCGCACCGCGAAACTCGGTACGGCCGCGTGCAGAAGGTCGCGTAGGTTGACCGCGTGATCGACGCGAGCACCGTTCCTCTCGACCCGACATCGGCGCAGGCTCTGGCCGGTCGCGGCCTGCAGTACCGCATCCCCGACGACGAGGAGCAGAGCGCGTTCGCGCTCGCGATCGGCCGCGGGTTCCTCGGCGAGCGGGCCACCGAGGAGCAGCTCGCCGCGTGGCGCGACTCCCGCGACCTGAAGGTCCGCTCCGTCGGCGTCTACGATCCCACCGGCGCCGACCCCACCACGCCCGTCGCGACCACGGCCTCCTGGGTCATGGACGTCGCCGTCGACGACGGCAGCACGCTGCCGATGTGGTCGATCTCCGCCGTCACGGTCGCGGCCACGCACCGCCGCCGCGGCATCGCCCGTGCCCTTCTCGAAGGCGAGCTCCGCGCCGCCGCGGCCGCGGGTGTGCCGATCGCCGGGCTCACCGTCTCCGAGGCCACCATCTACGCCCGCTACGGGTTCGGCGTCGCCGCCCACACCGGCACCTGGAGCATCGACGCCCGCCGCGCCGGCTGGGCCGGCCCCCGCCCCACCGAGGGCGACCGCCCCGGTCGTCTCGACCACATCGAGCGCGAGACCCTCGCCGCCGACCTCGCCGCCCTCAACGCCGCGACCTTCGCCCACCGCCCCGGCGACATCGCCGGCTGGCCCAACCTCTGGCCCGAGCTCGCCGGCCTGCGCCCGGGCAAGCCCGACCCGAAGGTCCGTGGCGTCCGCTACACCGATGCCGACGGCGCCACCCAGGGTGTCATCGCCTACACGATCACCGGCAACGACGCCGACTTCACCCGCGCCACCCTCGACATCCACGCCCTGGTCGCCGCCACCCCCGATGCCTACGCCGCCCTCTGGCGTTACGCCCTCCAGCACGACCTCGTCGGCACCGTCACCACCAGCCTCCGCTCGCTCCACGAGCCGCTCCGCTGGCTCATCGCCGACCAGCGCGCCCTCGCCGTCACCGAGCGCGACCACCACTGGCTCCGCATCCTCGACGTCCCCCGCGCCCTCCAGGCCCGCCGCCTGCGCGTGCCCGGCACCGTCGTCCTCACCGTCACCGACGACCTCGGTATCGCGGAGGGTGCCTGGCGTGTGGACGTCAACGACGCCGGTGCGGTCTCCGTCACGAGCGTCGAGGGTGACGACGACCACGGGCGGCACGTCGCCCTCGGCGTCAGCGAGCTGAGCTCGCTGCTGCTCGGCGGAGTCACCGCCACGACGCTCCGGGCCGCGGGCCGCATCGACACCGACGCCGAGACAGCGGCGTGGCTCGACCTCGCCTTCACCCCCGTCACCGCGCCGCAGCTGAGCTACTGGTACTGAGCGCGCGGAACGATCGACCGGCTCAGCAGCCGAGAAGCGCGCTCACGGGCCCGAACGGACCGTTGAGTCCGTCGATCGTTCCGCTGACGTCGCGACACGCCCCGCTACCGTGTCGCCATGACCACCGGGGCGCGCCTGACACGGCGTGACCTCGCGCTGCGGTGGGCGCTCCCGCTCGTGGTGGTGCTGCTGGTCGTCGCCGTCACCGCGGCGATCGGCGGGTTCCGTGAGGCACGCGCCGACGCCGGCCGACCTGCCGCCGCCGGCCAGCCCATCGACCTCGCCCGCTGGGAGATCACGGTCCGCGAGGCGGAGCTCGTCGACACCACCCTGTACGACTCGCCCAGCAGCACCAGCATCCGCGTCGACCTCACCGTCACCCTGACCGGTGACGAGTCGGAGAGCAGCCTGCCGACCGGGCTCGTGCAGGTGGTCCTCCCGGACGGGTCGACCACGGAACCCCCGTACCACGTCGACCTGCGGTGGTCCGCCGGGCTCGATCCGCACATCACGCGCGACTACACCCTCGAGCTCGTCTACCCGCCCCGCGACGACGACCTCGTCCAGCCGGCCCTCGGCACCGCGCCGACCACCGTCTCGGTCGTCGTCCGCGACGAGGAGTACGCCGAAGGCGCCCTGTTCGGCTGGTCGTGGGGGACCGCCGAGGTTGCCGCCGTCGTCGAGCTCCCCCTCGCCGACAACCGGACCGCGCCATGACCGCCCCGCCGGCCGGCAGCGCCCCCACCGCCCCCGCTACCGCGCACCCCGGCCGCGCTCGCGGCGCGCTCTCCCTCCTGCTCTGCCTGCTCGTCGTCGCCGGGCTCGCGGCCGTCACCGGTGGCCCTGCCGACGACGTCCCGATCGACTACGCCGACGTCGGCGTCGGCGAGGTCGGTCACGCGCAGCGGTTCGATGTCGAGGTGACCGCCGTCCAGCTCGGGCGGCAGGTCCAGCGCGACGCCACGTCCGAGCCGTTGGCGGCCGGCGCCACCGACACCTTCGTCGTCGTCGAGATCGTCCTCGACGCGCGCACCGAGGAGACCCCGCTGAGCAACGTCTGGCTGCTCACGGCCGACGGCACCCGCTACGCCCCGCGCGGCGAGTTCGTCAGTGCCGGCCCGCCGCTCACGCCGGTCGGCTTCACCTCCACCGGCAGCTACGTCTTCCAGGTGCCCGTCGACAGGGTCGACGGCGCCCGGCTCCTCGCCGAGCCCGAGATCCCGTTGTTCCTCACGTACGACACCACGGTGCGCGTCGATCTCGGCCTCGACGGGACCACCGCCATCGGCGACACCCCGATCGCGCTCGCACCGGCCACCACCGAGGTGACCCGATGAGCCGCGCCCGCCTGCTGGCCACCCTCGCCGCAATCGTCGTCGCGCTCGGCGTGGCCACGTGGCAGGCGGCCCTGCACTGGACGGCGCAGAATCCCGCCCCCGCTGCCGAGCTCGCCGTCGGCGAGTCGGTCCGCGTCGGCGGCACCACCCTCACCCTCGACACGTTCGACGTCGCCACCCGACTCCCGTCGAACGAGGAGGGTGAGGAGTGGGTCGAGGCGCCGCCCGGCGCCGTCCTCGTCCAGGTGACGTACACCAGCGTGATCGACGACGACGTCGACCCGCAGACGCACTACTGCTTCCCCACCGCCGTCGACGGCGAGGGGCGCGAGTGGCGGACGGACAGCACCATCGGCTACCGCGTGCAGGCCCCGGGGTTCTCGTGCGGCGGCACCACCGACGAGCCGATCGTGCCCGGCGTCCCGCTCGCCGCGGGTGCGGTCTTCCTCGTCCCTGCCGACGTCGCCGACACCCTCGTGGTCGACCTCGAGCTGTCCGCCTACGACGAGCTGGTGCGGCTCACCCGCTGACGCGCGACGACCGCCGGCCGACGCCACGGCGTGCGGGTCACTTCGGCCACCGCACGGTCGAACGCCGTCGCGTAGAGGGAGATCGACAGCGTCACGAACACCGCCCCCAGCACGAGGTCGTAGAACGGTTCGAGCACGAACACGACGTCGGTCGGCCGTGGACCCACCAGCCGCAGGATCGTCTCCTCGACCCACACCTCGCCCGCCCACAGCAGCGTCGCCGTCACGAGGTAGACGCCCACGAACCGCGGTCCCGCGTGCCAGACGAGCCGGAGCGCGTTGGCGACGGGGAGGTACTTCGTGCGCAGGTCGTCCGTCGCCAGCGCCACGACCGTCCCGACGGCGCCCGGCCTCGCCCGTCGGTCGAGCCGACTCGCCACGCTCTCGAACCGGGTGCCCGCCGCGATGTCGCGGCCGCGGAACTCGCGCCACCCGAACACCGTCGCCGTGAGGGCGAGCCACATCAGCGGGAGCATCACCCGCTGGGAGGTCGCCGGGAGCAGGGTCGACCAGAACCAGGTGGCCAGGTCGCGCACCACCTCGGGCAACGTCAGCCCCGACCAGAGCTGCCAGTCCGGCAGCAGCGCCACCAGCGCGCGCCAGGCGTCGTCGAGCCACACGGCAGCCTGCCGCTCCTGCCACCACCCGCCCACGCCGTCGAACGCGATGGCGAGGGCGACGAAGAGGCCGAACACCGCCGTGCCGTCGGCGATCAGGCCGACGACCCTCGTGAGCAGCCCGACGCCGTCGGACATCGTGCGCAGTCGTGACCGGACCAGGGCGACGAGCTTGCTCACCAGCCACGCGCCCACCGCCAGCAGGGCGTAGAAGCCGAACCGCTCCGGGGCGTAGCTGATCGACCACGTCGTCGCGTCGGTCAGCGTGCCCTCGCGGCTGATGTTCGCGAACAGCAGCGCCGAGACCTCGTCCTCGACGAGACCCCACGCGGAGTAGACGGCGAGGAACGGCGCGAGCGCGAGGGTGAGCACGTCGATGCCGCGCTCGGTGGAGAACACCGGCTGCGGCACCACGGAGTCGGCGACCCCGCGGTCCAGGTGCGACGGCGTCCACAGCGACGGCTTCAGCTCGTGGATCATCATGACGAGCGCGCCGAGCCAGCCCATGACGCCCAGCACGAACAGCATCGTCGCGAGCAGCTGGTGGTCGGCGCCCACCAGTGCCGACGTCTGCTGGCCGAGATGGTGCACCGCGAAGCCGAGGCAGAACCACAGCAGCAGGCGCGGGTAGCGGCGCCACCACACCGACACGGTGTCGCGGATCAGCTCCACGAGCTCGGTCACCGTCCGCACCCAGCGAGTATGCCCGCGGGGCCGCCGACGAGGCCTCTGGAAGTGAAAAGTGAGCGCCGTTCGGGTTTCTTTGCCGAAAACTGAGCGCCGTTCGGGATCTTGAGCGCATCTTGAGGTTCCGCTGCTTCGGCGCTGAGGCTCCGCTCCTAACGTCTTCCTCATCACCGCAGACACGACCGAGTGGCTCGCGGGGGACCACTACCACCACCGGCCGTGCTGCGGCCCAGTCGAGAGAGCAAGAACCATGAAGAAGATCCGCAAGAACAAGATCGTCGCCGTCCTGGCCGGTGTGGCCGTCGCCGCCGGCGTGACCGCCTCCGCCGCCTCGCTCGGCGGGCTCACCACGCAGTGGCTGGGCGCGAACAGCAACGTCGTGCAGTCGCCGGTCACCGGTGGCGTGAGCGTCACCTGGGACACCGACTACGACAGCAAGCTCGGCTACTACATCGTCAGCGGCTTCACGCTCGACACCGTGTCCGACACCGAGACGCTGCCCGCCGGCGCCGAGGTCCAGCTCACCGTCCAGCTCGACGAGGGCACCCAGGAGTTCGAGGGTGTCGTCGACAGCAAGGGCGGCGTCGATCTCGACAGCACCCTCCCCAGCATCGCCGCTCACGACGTCGAGGGTGTGTCCGTCGTCGTCACCGGTGGCGGCTCCGCTGCGGCCGACTCGGAGCGCGACTGATGTTCGCCTGAGCCCGCACCGCACCGCACCGCACTGACCACCCACCCACTACGCACCACGACTCGCACCACAGGGGATTGAGATGAC
Source organism: Pseudactinotalea sp. (assembly GCA_048594485.1). Classification (GTDB taxonomy): domain Bacteria; phylum Actinomycetota; class Actinomycetes; order Actinomycetales; family Beutenbergiaceae; genus Pseudactinotalea. The sequence continues at coordinate 42,016 of JBMDXU010000132.1, forward strand.
GAAGGCACCGGCACCGGGACGGACCGGTGCCTTCGTCATGCCCGTACCGCGAGCACTGATCCGGACGATCGGCGGCTGGGCCTTCCTGGTCGCCGCCGCCGTGCTCCTGTGGCCCGCGACCTGGGGTGGCCTCACCGGCCTCACCGTCGTCAGCGGGCACTCGATGGAGCCGACCTACCACACCGGCGATCTCGTCATCACCTGGCGGCAGAGCAGCTACGAGGTCGGCGACATCGTCTCCTACACCGTCCCGGCCGACCAGCCCGGTGCCGGCGGCCACGTCATCCACCGCATCGACACCGTCGACGTCGAGAACGGCGTCACGACCTACACCACCCTCGGGGACAACAACCCCGCGCCCGACCAGTGGGCGCTGCAGGCCTCCGACATCACAGGCACCGCCGTCCTTCACGTGCCGGGCGTCGGCCGCTGGATCGGCCCGGCGGTGCTCCCGTACGTCGCCGCCATCGCGATCGGCGCGATCGTCTGCGTGCTCCTGTGGCGCGACGACGACGACGAGGACGAGAACGAGAACGACGACACCGACACCGACACCGACACCGAAGACGCGACCACCCGGTTCCCGCGTCACCGCCTGGAGATCGCCGCATGAGCCCCCGCCCTGCCCACGTCCTCGTCGCGCTCGCCGCGATGGGCGCCGTCGTGCTGCCCGCGGCTCCCGCGTCCGCGTCCGGCGGATGCGCCCAGGGTGTCGACGCCTCCTGGTCCACCCACTACTCCGCCGGCCGGTACCAGCTCGACGCCCTCACCCTGGACGGCCTCGCCGGCTGCGCGGGAGCGACCGTCGAGGTCGTCATCAGCGCCGCCGGCTACCCGCTCGCCGAGATCCGCGCGGCGGTCCCCGACGACGTCCTCGTCATCGACCTCACCGACGAGCAGATCGCGGCCGCCCGCGTCGACGAGCTCGACCTCGCGCTGACGTTCGTCACCCCGGTCGAGGACCCGACCACCGATCCGGTCATGGTCGCCCCGGCGCACGACGAGCGCGGCACCGAGTCCGCCACCTCGGGCGATGTCGCCGGTGGTCACGGCGCACTCCCGGTCACGGGTGTCGACGGCCTCTGGCTGATCGCGCTCGCCGCCGCCCTCACCATCGGTGGTGTCGCGCTGCGACAGCGCCGCGACGGCGGTCACGATGCGTAGCCGCCGACCGGTCCGCGCCGTCATCGCGCTGCTCCTGCTCCTGGCGCTCGGCTCCGCCGTCGTCGGCTCCGCCACCAGCCTCGGTGGCGTGCGCACCGAGGACCTCGGCGCGGCGTCGGGCCAGACGCAGCGGCTCAGCGCCCTCACGCTCGGGTGGTCGCCCACCTGGCAGTCGGGGGCCTGGCGCACCCAGTCGCTCACCGTCAACGCCGCCGAGCGCGGCTTCCGCTCCGGCGACGACGTCCGCGTCACGATCGCCGGCTCGAGCCGGTGCGAGCTGCGCACCCGGGTGTCGTCGTCGACGGCGTCCCTCACCTTCGCCTCGGCGGATCTCACCTCGGCCTGCGGCCAGCTGCCGACGCTGGCCGACGCCCGCGCGGTCGCCCTCTCGGTCGCCGGCGACGACACCATCACCACCGTCACGGACCTCGGCGAGATCGACGGATCGATCGCCGGCTTCTCCGGGCGGGTGGGGGCCGCGGCCGGCACGGTCACGGGAAGCCGCGGCAGCGGGACGACCCTGCAGTCCGTCGTCGTCGACGTGCCCGTCGCGCCGTCCGCGCTCGCGTCGGCACGCGTGACCGTGACCGTCGGGACGTCGTCGGCACGCATCGGCACCGCGGCGCTCGACAGCGCGCGTGTGGCCGTCGCCGCCCAGGGCGGTGGTGCTCGCCTCACCCTCGACGTCTCCGGCCAGATGTGGAGCGTGCCCAGCGCGGCCGACCTCGGTGTCGCCGTCGATGTCCCGCAGCGCCTGACCTCCGGTGTCTCGACGACGACCGGCGTGATCCTCGGCAGCGGCACCATCGCGGCACCCACCACCGGTGGCAACGGCAACAACGGGACGAAGGGCGACGGGCTGACCCCGGTCGCCGTCAGCCCGGGGCTGTCGTACAGCTACACCAAGCCCTGGACCGGCGAGCAGACCAACCAGCTGACCTTCTGCCACTCGTTCACGGTCACGAACAAGACGAGCACGACGCTCAAGGACTGGACCGTGCAGTTCGACACCACCCTCGCCCCGATGTGGGGGATGGACCCGACGGCGGCCGGCACGATCAGCCTGAGCAACCTGCGGACCGTCGCGTACGACCGCAGCACCGGGTACTGGACGGTCGGCGGCGCCACCGACTGGTCGCGGTCGATCGAGGCCAAGGGCAGTCGCGTCGTCCAGTTCTGCGCCACCAAGGTGCCGATGCCGGCGCCCGACGCGAGCCTGTTCACCACCAAGGTCAGCGTCGTCTCGGCCGGCGACTACTGGGTCACCTTCAGGATCGACGTGACGTCGACCAGCCCGTACTACGTGCCGTGGCAGGCGCAGGTCGACATGGCCGGGCTCGTCTGCGCCGCGAGCCTGACCAACCACCCCCTCACGTTCAACCAGGTCGCCGCCACGCAGTCCGGGACGAGCTACACGATCCGCGGCACCAGCGGCGACACGCAGCTCGTCTCCGCCTCGCACCCGCGCAGCTTCGTCTTCGCCAGCTACAGCCCCGGGCCGGGCTGGAAGCTGCCCTGCAGTGGCTGAGACGGCGCTGCGCGGACGGTTCCGGGAGCGGTTCTGCGATATCGTCGCGGAGGTCCGCACAGAGGCTCGCGTCACGACGAGCCCCGTCCCGGGGTCGGAGGGCGAGATGCCAGGTAGGTCCGCGGCGGCCGTCGTCATCGAGGACGACGACGACATCCGCGGCCTGGTCGCGCTCGTGCTGGAGCAGGCCGGTTTCGCGGTCCACGCGGCCTCGAACGGGGTCGAGGGAATCGAGCTCGTGGCCGCCCACCAGCCGGTCGTGACCACGCTCGACGTCAGCATGCCCGGGATGGACGGTTTCGAGGTCGCCAAGCGAATCCGCGGCATCAGCTCGACCTACATCGTCATGCTGACCGCCCGCACCGACGAGATCGACACCGTGCAGGGCCTGCAGGCCGGTGCGGACGACTACCTGACCAAGCCGTTCCGACCCCGCGAGCTGCGGGCGCGCATCGAGGCGATGCTTCGCCGCCCTCGGACGATCGGGGTCCCGGCGGAGCCCGCACCGGTCACGGTCCCGGCCCCCGCGCCGGGGGCGACACAGGCGGCACCGCCGCCCGCCGCACCGGCCGACGACGGGTGGCGCTCGCACGCCGGGCTCCGGCTGCACGCCCAGATGCGCGAGGTGGAGGTGGACGGTGTCGCCGTCGATCTCACCCGGAGCGAGTTCGACATCCTCGCCGAACTCATGCGGTCCGGCCGTCGTGTGGTCCGCAAGGGCGACCTCGTGCTGATGCTGCGCGGTGAGACGCCGGGGTCCGGCATCTACGTGTCCGAGCACGACACCCGCGCGCTCGAGGTCCACATCGGCAACCTGCGTCGCAAGCTCGGCGAGTCGGCGGCGGCACCCCGATGGATCGAGACGATCCGTGGCGTCGGGTACCGGCTGACCCACTGACGGCTCAGTCGACCGCCGCCAGCACGGGGGCCGAGTCCAGGTTGTCGGCCGAGGTGGTCGCGGCCCGCAGGGCGCGCTCGATCAGCCACCGCGCGCCGTGGCCGTGCTCGTCGACGGCGACCCCCACACCGAGCAGCGGCGTGGCGCCGTCGAGCTCGTCGAGGGTCAGCTCGCTGATCCGACCGGCGAGCCGCAGCGCCTGCGAGGGCGACGCGTCCGGCAGCGCGATCAGCACGCCGCCCTCGTCGTCGATGCCGAGGAGGGCGGCGACCGGGGCCACGGCCGTGACGGCGGTGAGCATGCCCTCGGAGAGCTGCCGGGCGCGATGCGCGCCCAGCGCGGAGCTGATCTCCGCCATGCCGTCGATCTCGACCGCGATGACCGGCGTCGTCACCGCCCGCCCCTCGCCGCGGCGCAGCACGGCTGTCAGCACCGTGAGGAACGACGCCGAGTCGAGGTAGCCGTCCTCACGGATCGTCAGCGGCGCCGACTCCCGGCGGTGCCGGCCGCCATCGTCCTGCAGCCGCAGCACGACCATCGCGGCGAGGGCCGTGATCGTGAGGACGATCGTGATGATCGAGGTGCTCGGCGTCCCGAACCACTCGACGAACAGCGCCGACTCCGTGCCGCTGACCAGCAGCACGACCGTGCGAACGGCGTAGTACAGCGCCACCGTGGCCATGATGATCGTCAGCGAGACCGACGGGGCGTGCTGCGCGAGCGGCCCGCGCCTCGTCTCGAGGCAGGCCAGGGCGCCGAAGAGCGCCATCGAGACGAACATGACCTCGGCGCCCGCCCACGCCCCGCCGTCGGGTCCCGGGAGCGCGGCCGCGAGGAACGTCGCGGTGATGGCGGCCACGGCCAGCACGAGCGCCCATCGGCGGGCGCCTCCGTTGAACCGCCGGCACCCGAGCCACAGGAACGCGATGGTGGCGGTGAACGAGGCGTTCCCCGCGGCGACGGCGACCCACGCGCCGGGCAGGTACGCCCAGATCAGGTACGCGAAGGCCGTGAGCGTGCCCGAGGTGAAGGCCACCGCCCACAGGCGGGTGGCCGCGCTGCCCGCGTAGGTGAGGGTGTCGATGAGGTAGAGCGCCCCGCAGACCACGACCACCATCGCGGTGATCGCGCTCATCGTCGGGGAGTCGAGCCAGCCCATCAGCGTTCCTTCTGGTCGTCGCCGGGTGCGTCCTGGTCGGCGAGCGGGATCGGTAGCCGGACCACGAACGTGGCACCGGCGCCGGAGTCGCTGGTGACGGTCAGGTCACCGCCGTGCGCGCGCACGATGTCGCGGCTGATCGCCAGCCCGAGCCCGCTGCCGTGCACCGACGACTTCCGGACGCTCTCGGAGCGGAAGAAGCGGTCGAACACCTTCCCGAGCTCCGCCGTCGGGATCCCGGGACCGTCGTCGCGGACGACGACCCAGGCGTGGTCGCCGTCGGCGCCGCACCCGACCTCGATGGTGCCGGCCTCGTGCCCGTACTTGATCGCGTTCCCGAGGAGGTTGTCGACGACCTGCTGCATGCGGTGGACGTCGATCGTCACCTCGGTGGGCTCGACGGCGGAGGCGTTGATCGTGATGCTGCGCGCGGTGGCCCGGACCTGGGCAGCCTCGACGGCCGCGAGCACGGGCAGCGCCAGGTCGGCCGGGCGTGGGTCGATGCGCATGTCGAGACCCATCCGCGAGGTCGCGGACGTCGCGAGCACGTCGGTGACCAGGGCCAGCAGCCGCTCGGCGTTGCGCTCGGCCACCCCGAGGTTGCGCCGGGTGGTCTCGCTCAGGGTGTCGTCCTCGCCCGCGAGCTCGAGATACCCGAGGATCGAGGTGAGCGGCGTGCGCAGCTCGTGCGAGACCGACGCCACCAGGTCCTCGCGGGAGCGCAGCGCGAGCTGCTCCTCGGTGACGTCGCGCGAGACCACGATGCGGCCGAGGTCCTCGCCGCGCACACCGACGTTGGTGCGCACGATCGACTGCAGCGCACGGCGCTCCGGCGATCCCGGCTCGCCATACCAGCACAGCTCCGCCTCGAACGTCTCGCCCCGCAGCGCCCGCTGGATCGGGTCGTCGTCGACGTCGAGGCGCGTGAAACCGTCGGCGGCGAAGACCGCGTCACCCGCCTCGACCCGGATCCGCTGGAGCCGGTCGTGGGCCTCGTTGGTGATCGTCATCTCGCCCGTGGTGTCGAAGCCGACGACACCGAAGTCGACGCTGTCGAGGACATCCGCGACCAGCGCCTCCTGGTGACGCGCGCGGGTCATGGCGTGCCGCAGCGCCGTCGACTGCCGCACGAGCAGGGCACGCTGGGCGTGCGATCGTCGTGCGACGACGTACGTGACGCCCGCGAGGACCGCGATCGTGGAGGGGAAGATCAGCGCGAGGTCGGCGTTGAACGTCGAGGCGCCGAGGAGGCCGCTGGTCCAGTACGCGGCGGCGACGGCGACAACCGAGACGAGCGTGCCGGGCAGCCCGAACGACCACGCCGCCCACATGACCGGGAACGCCCAGAGCAGTCCCAGCCCGGCGGTGGGGCTCGACTCGCGGAACAGGCCGATCGCGACGGCGTCGAGCGCCGGGATGAGCGCCGAGGCCGTGCGCGGCAGGTCGCTCCAGCGGATCAGCAGCGCAGCCGCCGTCGCCGTGAGCGTGACGACCAGGCCGAGCGCGAGCAGGTTGGCGTCGACCACCGCGCCGGCGACGGTGACCACGACCGCACCCGTCAGCATCATCGCGGCGAGCAGCAGCTGGATGGTCCGGATCGTCGTCAGGGACATCGGGTCGCCCTCGCCGCCCCGCGACGTCGCGGCGCTCGCGGGCGTGGTCATGGCGGCGACGTTACCGCCGGCCGCAGCGGCGACCGGGCCGGACTCGCTGGCGTCGCCGCGCCTGGCACGACGAAGCCCGGCCCCCGTGAGGGCCGGGCTTCGTCGACCGGGTCTCAGACCTCGAGGTTCTGGGAGGCGATCATCCACGCCTGCTTCTCGAGCTCGTTGACGATGCTGTTGAGGATGTCGGCGGTCGCGGAGTCCTCGGCGTCGACGTCGTCGTGGACCTCGCGGATGACGGCGACGGTCTGGGCGAGGCGCTCGACCGTGGCGTCGACCGTGGCGGTCACCGAGACCAGGTCGGCCGGGTAGGCGGTGAGATCGGTGGTCGCGGCGACGGTCTCGGCGCGACCGTCGGGGACGACCTGCAGCGCGCGCATCCGCTCGGCGATGACATCGCTCTGCTCGCGCGCGGCGGCGACGATCTCGTCGAGCTGCAGGTGCAGGCTGCGGAAGCCGCGGCCGGTGACGTTCCAGTGGGCTTGCTTGCCCTGCAGGTGCAGGTCGATGAGGTCGACGAGCACACGCTGCAGGTTGGCGCGCAGCTTCTCGGAGGCAGTGGGGCGAGTGACCATGTCGGTTCTCCTCTCGTGCCCGCCGTGGCTGCGGCGGGCGGTCTTTCGTGAACGACTCCAACATAGGGACCTCGTTCGTCCGCCGCCAGCAAGGGAAGGCGTACCTATCCCGCGGTGTCACGCGCAGTCGGTGCAGACGCCCCAGAAGATGACCTCGGCGGTGGCGACGGCGAACCCGGGCGGGGTGGGGCCGTGCAGGCAAGGCGCCTCGCCCGTGGCGCAGTCGACATCGGTGACCCTGCCGCACACCGAGCAGACGGCGTGGTGGTGGTTGTCGTCGATGCGGCGCTCGTAGCGGGCGGCTGAGCGGGCGGGCTCGAACCGGCGGACCAGCTCGGCGGAATGAAGGTCGGCGAGGATGTTGTGCACCGCCTGCAGGCTCGGCGCGTGCTCGCCGAGCCGCTGCCGGATCGTCTCGGCGTCGATGTGCGGCTCCCGCTCGAGCACGGCGAGGACGGCGATCCGGCCCGGCGTCGCCCGCAGTCCCGCGGCGCGCACGAGGTCGGCGTCGGGGCTCGAGGCGGTCGCGGTCACCCCACCACGGTACTCCGACTCATGAACGCCTCAACTCTGCCGGCCGCGGAAGGACGCGGGGAGATCCGGTGCGATGCGGTGGACAACGACAGAAAAAGGTGGCAACCAGCCCCGAGACGAGGCGACAAGGGGTGAGGTGGACCACACGGGCGACGACGCCGGCCATCCCCTGCGCGTCGAGCAACCCATCGACGGAGAAGGGAGCGGACGATGCTGACCAGGCGTGCCCTGCTCGGAGCCGCACTCGCCGCCACGCCGCTCACGCTGGCCGCGTGCGGTCAGTCGGCAGGCAGTCGCGAAGGGCTCATCAAGATCGTCACCCCGGACTTCGCGGGGACCGAGGGGCGCGACGCACTCGAGGGCCAGATCCTGTCCAGCTGGCAGCGCACCGATGTCAGCGCCACCGTCGACTACATCGCCTGGGACAAGCTCAACGAGAAGCTGACGACCGGGATCGCGAGCGGGATCATCCCCGACCTCATCATGATGGGCGTCGGGTGGGTGCCGCCGTTCGCCGAGAAGGGCGTCTTCGGCGAGCTGCCGGACGAGCTCTTCACCGGTCGCGGCATCAACGAGGCGATCCGTCCCAGCGCCAGCTACGAGGGACGTATCCACGGACTGCCGTACATGATGGAAGCGCGGATGTTCGCCTACAACCGCGCGATCTTCGACGAGCGCGGCATCACCGAGGCGCCCGAGAACCTCGAGGAGCTGCGGGAGCTCGGACGTGAGCTGCAGGGGGGCGACGTCATGCCGTTCGACCTCTTCACCAACAACGTCCGCCAGACCTGGCTGCACTTCATCGCCGCCATGGGCAGCAGCCTGTTCACCGACGACGGTCTCGACCTCGCCTTCACCGACGGCTCCGGCGCCGAGGCGCTCCAGCTGATGCTCGACCTCATCGCCGACGGGTCGGCCGACTTCAACTTCCGCGGTGCCGCGGGCCAGCCACGGCCCTGGCAGCTCGGCCGCGCCGCCGTCGACCTCGTGAGCACGGGCAACTGGCCCGCGTTCGTCGAGCAGAGCCCCGACCTCGTCACCGAGGACGCGATGGGGCTCTTCCTCATGCCGGGCTCGGCCGGGAACCCTCCGGTGATGTATCTCGGAGGGACGCTCATCAGCCTGTCGGCCGAGTCCGAGAACCACGACGCCGCGCTCGACCTCATCGAGCACATGTTCACCCCGGAGATGCTGCTCGCGGCCGGGAAGATGAACGGCAAGATCCCGCCGGTCCCCGATCTGCCACCCGATCCCGACTTCGACGCCAACCTCATCGGCGCCTTCGCGCTCGACAACCTCGATTACGCCGGGGCGTTCGAGGGCGGGTCGGCGGCGTGGATGGAGGTGCGCGAGCAGGTCGGTCCGCAGATCGAGGGTGCGCTCAGCGGCACGCAGTCGGTGCAGGAGACGATCGACTACCTCGAGCGCGTCTTCACCGTGGCGCTGGACCGGATCCGATGACCGCGCCCGCCGCACCGGCCACCCGCACGACCGGACGCATCGCGCAGCGCCGCGGTGTCAGCCGCCGAGAAGGGCGCTGGGGGCTGCTGCTCGCCGCACCCGCCGCCCTGCACTCGTTGTTCTGGATCGGCATCCCGGTCGCCATCGCGTTCGGGCTGTCCTTCACGAGCTACGACATGGTGACGGCGCCGGAGTTCGTCGGCGCCGCGAACTACGCGAACATCGTCGCCGACCCGATCTTCTGGAAGGCGATGAGGAACAACCTGTTCCTCGCCGTCGTCGGCATCCCGATCTCGATGCTGCTCGCGCTGCTCATCGCGATCCAGCTCAACAAGGGCCTGCGTGGCCAGGGCATCTTCCGCACGCTGACCTTCCTGCCGCACGTGACGGCCACGGTCGCCGTCGCGATGATCTGGCTCTGGATCTTCGCCCCGACCGGCAACGGGCTGGGCAACATCGCGCTCTCCGCGTTCGGGATCGAGCCGGTGCCGTGGCTCACCAGCACGAGCACGGCGCTCTGGGCCGTGCTGATCGTGACGATCTGGCAGGGCATCGGCCTCAAGATGTTGATCTACCTGGCCGCGCTCCAGGGCCTGTCGACCGAGGTGTACGAGGCGGCGGACATCGACGGCGCGGGGCCTGTCCGCCGGTTCGTCTCGATCACGGTGCCGATGCTCCGGCCCGCCACCTTCTTCGTCCTCGTGACGTCGATCATCGCCAACTTCCAGACCTTCGACCTGATCTACATCCTCACCCTCGGCGGTCCGGCGAACTCGACGACCGTCATCACCTACCAGATCTACCAGACGGCGTTCCAGCAGCTGCGGATGGGGCTCGCGACCGCGCAGTCCGTGATCCTGCTGCTGGTCCTCGTGATCCTCACGTTCGTCGCGCGCAAGGTCGTGGGAGGCACCGATGGCGACTGAGACCCTGGCCCAACCCACGCTCGCACCCTCGCCCGGTGCCGGGAGCACCGTCACCCGCACCCGCAAGCGGCGCGTCCGCCTGCTCACGGGGATCGTGCTCGCGCTCGTCTCGCTGGTGATGGCGGCACCCTTCATCTGGATGTTCCTCACGTCGCTGCGCACGCCCGCCGAGCTCGCCAGCCCGGACATGCCGCTGCTGCCGACCACCTGGGCGTGGAGCAACTACACCGAGGCGCTCGGTGCGGCCCCGTTCGCGACCTACGCCCGCAACAGCCTGATCCTCGCGACCGGGCAGGCGATCACGACCGTCGTCCTCGGCTCGATGTGCGGCTACGCGCTCGCCAAGCTGCGGTGGCGGCTCCGCGGACCGGTGTTCGCGTGGTTCCTGCTGTCGATGATGGTGCCGTTCTACGCCGTCGTCATCCCATCGTTCTTCCTGGTCCGCTACATGCCGCTGTTCGGGGGCAACGACCTGCTCGGGCAGGGCGGCACGGGCTGGATCGACACGTGGTGGGCGCTGCTCGTCCCGGCCGCGGTCTCGCCCTTCAGCATCTTCCTGTTCCGGCAGTTCTACGTGGGCACACCCACCGAGCTGATGGAGGCCGCCCGGATCGACGGCGTGAGCGAGTTCGGCATCTTCGCGCGGGTCATCACCCCGCTGATCAAGCCGGGTCTGCTCACCGTGGCCCTGCTCGCCTTCGAGGCGGGGTGGAACAACTTCCTCTGGCCGTTGCTGGTGACGACGTCGGAGAACCTGCGAGTGATCCAGGTCGGGTTGTCGGTGTTCCGGCAGGAGGCCAACACCGAGTTCCATCTCCTCATGGCCGGCACGACGATGGCCGCGCTCCCGATGATCGTGCTGTTCCTGGTGTTCCAGCGGTACTTCGTCAACGGGTTCGTGAGCTCGGGGATCAAGTGATGGCGAGCACGACGGCGTCGCCCCGCCCCGCCGGGTCCGTGCGGCCGGTCTCGGGGATGGACGAGCGGATCGGGACCGGGCTCATCCGGTTCCTGCACCGTCCGGCCGTGTTCGTGGCAGCCACCTGGGCCGCGCTCATCGGGGTGGTGACGATCGTCGGGCTGATCCCCGCCCTGGCGGGCGCGACCCGGGCGACCACCCATCCGGACGCCGACGACGACGTGACCTTCACGAGCGTGCTGCGCCATGTCCGCGCGACCGTGCGCCGCGACTGGCCGATCTCGTTCGCGCTGCTGGCGTTCCTCCTGCTCGTGGTCGGCGACGTCGTGATCCTCGCCGGTGCCGATCCGTCGACCCGCGTCCTCCTCGGCGGCGCGCTGCTCCCCGTCGTGTGGGTCGTGACCGCCTGGCTGAGCGCCTACGTCGTCTCGGCGGTCGACGCCGCAGCCGGGCGCGCCGAGGTGGCGCGGCTGGCGACGCTGCGGGTGCTCCGCCAACCCGGCCGCGCCCTGCTCGCGCCGGCGTTGGTCCTGCTGCTGGCGCCGGTGTGGCTGCTCGCTCCGCTCACGATCGCGATCGGCTTCAGCCTCCCGGCCTACGTGCTCGGCCGGACCTGGGGCGCCGCGCCGCCGGCGTGAGGCAGGCTTGCGCCGATGAGTCTTCACGACGGCGTGGTCCTCGACCGGGTGATCACGCAGGACGACGTCAGCACGAGTCGCTATCTCTCGGTCCCGTTCGACGTCGCACCCGGCACGACGTCGTTCGAGGTGCGTCTGGACTACGACCCCTCCATCGCGATCATCGACGTCGGCTGCAGCGGGCCGACCGGGTGGCGCGGCTGGTCCGGCGGGGCCCGACGCCGGTTCACCGTCAGCGAGACCCGGTCCACGTGGGGCTATCTCACGGGACCGGTGGACCCCGGCACCTGGGAGGTGGTGCTCGGTCTGCACGCGATCCCCGCCGCCGGCGTGCGGGCCGTCGTGCGGGTCGCGGCACCCGGCACGCCGGTCGGGCCGGAGTCGCCGGCA
>JBMDXU010000133.1:0-13760 GCA_048594485.1 Pseudactinotalea sp.
CGCCATCGTCTTGAACGGCGCCAGCGGCAGCGTCTGGGTGGCGAGCACGTGCTCGACCTCCGAGGTGCCGATGCCGAACGCGAGCGCCCCGAAGGCGCCGTGCGTGGAGGTGTGCGAGTCACCGCAGACCACGGTCATCCCCGGCTGGGTGAGCCCGAGCTGCGGACCGACCTGGTGGACGATCCCCTGGTCGGCGTCGCCGAGCGAGTGGATCCGCACGCCGAACTCCGCGGCGTTGGCGCGCAGGGTGTCGATCTGGGTCCGCGAGGTGAGGTCCGCGATCGGCAGGTCGATGTCGAGCGTCGGGGTGTTGTGGTCCTCGGTGGCCAGCGTGAGGTCGGGCCGACGGACCTGGCGGCCGGCCAGCCGCAGTCCTTCGAAGGCCTGCGGGCTGGTGACCTCGTGGACGAGGTGCAGGTCGATGTACAGGAGGTCGGGGGCGCCGTCGACGCCGCGGCGCACGACGTGCTCGGCCCAGACCTTCTCGGCGAGGGTTCCGCTCATGGCTTGGTGACCACCTTTCTGTGACGTCCAGTGTGCGAAGGTTCACCTCGACCCGGACTTGCGTCTCATCCTCCGAGACGGCAGTATCGACTTATGGACAACTCTAGCGGAGTCGGCGTCCTGGACAAGGCCGCGATCGTTCTCAGCGCCCTCGAGGCCGGGCCGGCCACCCTCGCCCAGCTCGTGGCCGCCACTCACCTCGCCCGCCCGACGGCCCACCGACTCGCCGTCGCCCTCGAGCACCATCGTCTCGTCTCGCGGGACATGCAGGGCCGGTTCGTGCTCGGCCCGCGACTCGGCGAGCTCGCGGCCGCCGCCGGCGAGGACCGCCTGCTCGCCGCCGCGGGGCCGGTGCTCGGCGCACTGCGCGACCACACCGGGGAGAGCGCGCAGCTCTACCGACGCCAGGGTGAGCAGCGCATCTGCGTCGCCGCCGCGGAGAAGCAGATGGGCCTGCGCGACTCGATCCCGGTCGGAGCCACGCTGACGATGCTCGCCGGCTCGGCGGCGCAGATCCTGCTGGCCTGGGAAGAGCCGGACCGGCTGCACCGCGGCCTGCAGGGTGCGAAGTTCACCGCGACGATCCTGTCCGGAGTGCGGCGTCGCGGCTGGGCGCAGAGCGTCGGCGAGCGCGAGCTGGGTGTCGCCTCGGTCAGCGCCCCCGTGCGAGGACCGAGCGGCCGCGTCATCGCGTCGGTGTCCGTCTCCGGTCCCGTCGAACGGATGAGCCGTCAGCCCGGTCGCCTGCACGCCGCCTCCGTGGTGGCGGCGGCCAACCGGCTCTCGGACGTCCTCAAGAAGGCCGAGGAGGCCTGATGAGTCGAATCTGCGTCACGGGTGCGGCGGGCATGACCGGCGCCGCCACGGTCACGGCGATGCTCGAGGCGGGTCACGCCGTCGTCGCCACCGACAGCCGACCCCGCCCGACGGCGGCCGACGGCTGGGAGGGCGACGTCGCCTACACACGTGCGGACCTGACCGAGTACGGGCAGGCCGTCGACGTCCTGGAGGGGTGCGACGCCGTCGTCCACCTCGCGAACATCCCGGCACCCGGGCTCGTGACGGCCGCGCGCACGCTCGACGAGAACACCTCGATGAACGCGCACGTGTTCCTGGCGGCGCGGCAGGTCGGGCTGCAGCGGGTGGTGTGGGCGAGCAGCGAGACCACGCTCGGGCTGAGCTTCGGGCTGGACAACCCGCCGCGGTACGCCCCGGTCGACGAGGACCACTACCCCTTCCCCACCAGCACGTACGCGCTGTCGAAGGTGCTCGGCGAGACGCAGGCGGCCACCATCGCCGGCTGGTCGGGCATCCCGTTCGTCGCGCTGCGACTGTCGAACGTCATCCCGACCGAGCGGTACGCGACGTTCCCGCAGGACTGGGCCGACCCGGCGCGCCGGATCTTCAACCTGTGGTCCTACATCGACGTCCGCGACGCTGCGGGCGCCGCTCTCGCGGCGCTCACCGCCGACGTCGACGGCGCACGGAGCTACGTGATCGCCGCGACCGACTCGGCCATGCCGACACCGTCCGCCGAGCTGATGGCGACCCACTTCCCCGACGTCCCGCTGCACGGCGAGGTCACCGGCAACGTCTCGCTGCTCAGCGGGGCACGTGCCGCGGCCGAGCTCGGGTTCACGCCCAGGCACAGCTGGCGCGACCACGTGGACGCGCCAGCCTGATATCTGACTATCTGATACCCTCTGACCATGCGAACGATCACCGCCACGGCGGCGTCGCGAGCGTTCTCCGAGCTGCTGGACTCGGTGGCTCGCGGTGACGTGATCACCGTGACGCGCGGCGGCCACCCGGTTGCCGAGATCCGACCCGTCCGGCGGCACACGATGCGAGATCTGCGCGAGCGGCTGTCGACGGCGCCTCGGCTGGACCCGGAGTTCGAGGCCGATGTCGCGGCGGGGTTGGCGCTGATCGCCTCGGACGAGATCAAGGACCCATGGGTCGACGCCTGATCGTCGACACCAACGTCCTGGTGGCCATCGAACGCGGCCACGACGACGTCGTCAGCACGCTGGAGGACGACGACGAGATCGCGATCGCAGCGGTCACGCTGGCGGAGCTGCGGACGGGTGTCGAGCTCGCCCCGGACGAGAGCGTCGCCTCGGCGCGCGCGGAGACCGTCGCGGCGATGCTCGAGATGGTCGAGGTGCTCGACTACACCGAGGCGACGGCGATCCAGCACGCCATCCTGCTCGCCAGCACGCGCCGAACCGGAAAGCCTCGCGGCGCCCACGACCTGATCATCGCGGCGCACGCGGTGCAGACTGGACGATCGGTCTGCACACGAGACGGCAAGGCTCGTTTCGGGGACCTACCTGGCGTGCACGTCGCCTGACGGCCGCCCCCGGGCCCATGGATGGTCGGAGGACGACGAAGGCCCCCGCTCACTGAGCGGGGGCCTTGCGCTTGTAGCCCCGACCGGATTCGAACCGGCGCTACCGCCTTGAGAGGGCGGCGTCCTAGGCCACTAGACGACGGGGCCGGGCAACGGTGGACCAGCATAGCGGAGGTGCCGCCCGCGGCGGACCACACGTCTTGCTGAACCGCTGGGGTACCAGGACTCGAACCTAGACTAACTGAACCAGAATCAGTCGTGCTGCCAATTACACCATACCCCATGGGGGTATAACCACCGAGGTGGGCGACCGGCGATCGAGCCAGCCTCCGCACGCCCCGGGGGTCGTACCGGCAGGCAACGATACCGGAGCGGAGCCGATGCGACGAATCCGCCGACGTGAGAAGCCTCACGCCGCACGCGCCACCCGCGTCAGCTTCCTTCCAGATGACCTGGGGACGACCAGATCTGCGGCAGCTCGCTCAGCGACGCGATGACCACGACACCAGCCTTGCGCGCCTCGTCGAGCATCTCGTCGGTCACCTCGTGCGGGCCCCCGCGCCGGCGGCCCGGGCGGTCGATCCAGACACCGATCAGACCGGCGTCGACGGCGGCGCGCGCGTCGGTGTCCAGCTCGTCGCCCACGTAGATCGTCTCGGCCGGCTCGGTACCGATCAGGCGGCACCCCTCGTGGAAGACGCGGGGGTCGGGTTTGCCGACACCGATGCTGTCGACACCCACCAGGTGCGTGAGCACGTCGGCCAGACCGACGGCGGCGATCTTGGCGCGCTGCTGCTCGCCCGGCGCGTTGGTGACCACGCCCACCGCCAGGCCGTCGTGCACCGCCGACGCCACGCACGCGTGCGCGTCGTCGAACAGGGCCCACGAGGCCGCGAACGCGGCCTGGTACACGTCCTCCCAGGTCGCGAAGGCGTCGTCGTCGAGCTCGGGCAGCGAGAGCTGCCCGACGATCTCGTCCACCCGTGCCCGACGCTGCGTGAGCAGGTCGACCTCTCCCGCGACGTAACGACGGAAATGCCCGCCGGCGTCGGCGCGCCAGATCCGCACTGCCTCGGCGCGCTGGACCTCGTCGAGCTCGGCCACCGCGTCGAACGCCTCGCCCAACCCCGCCGCGAACGCGCTGGCCGTGTCGACGAGCGTGTCGTCGATGTCGAACAGCACGCCGCGCACGGGGTGTGCGGCCGTCACAGGCTCGCGCGCAACGCCCGGAGCCGGGTGAGCGAGGCGTCGCGGCCGAGGATCTCCATCGACTCGAACAACGGCGGCGAGACCCGGCGACCGGTGACCGCGGTGCGCAACGGCGCGAACGCGAAGCGCGCCTTGATCCCCATCTCCTCCACCAAGGCCGCCTTGAGGGCGTCCTGCTGCGCCGTCGGCGAGAAGTCCTCCAGAGCTGCGAGCACCTCGATCGCGCGGTCGAGCACGGCCGGCGCCTCCTCGCGGAGCGCGCCGCGAGCCTCGTCCTCCACGACGACCGCGTCGTCGGCGACGAACAGGAAGCCGAGCATGCCCGGCGCCTCACCGAGCAGCGTCATCCGCTCCTGGACGAGCGGGGCGGCTGCGGTGAGCAGCGCCTGCTGATCGACGGCGAGATCGGCGAAGGAGTCGGCGGGGACGACTCCGGCCGCGTGCAGGTACGGCACCAGCCGGTCGCGGAAGTCCTCGGGCTCGAGCAGGCGCAGGTGGGCGGCGTTGATCGCCTCCGCCTTCGCCTGGTCGAACCGCGCCGGGTTGGGGTTGACGTCGTGCACGTCGAAGGCGGCGACCATCTCGTCGCGACTGAAGATGTCGTTGTCGGGCGAGATCGACCAGCCGAGCAGGCCGAGGTAGTTGAGCAGCCCCTCGGGGACGAACCCGCGCTCGCGGTGCAGGAACAGGTTCGACGAGGGGTCACGCTTGGAGAGCTTCTTGTTGCCCTCCCCCATCACGTACGGGAGGTGGCCGAACTGCGGGACCACGGTGGCGACGCCGATGTCCAGCAGCGCCCGGTAGAGGACGAGCTGGCGCTGGGTCGACGAGAGCAGGTCCTCGCCCCGGAGGACGTGCGTGATGTTCATCAGGGCGTCGTCGACGGGGTTGACGAGCGTGTAGAGGGGCTGCCCGTTCGCGCGAACGACAACGAAATCGGGGATGGAACCCGGCTTGAAGGTGATCTCCCCCCGCACCAGGTCGGTGAACGTGACGTCCTCCTCGGGCATCCGCACGCGCAGCACCGGCTCGCGGCCCTCGGCGCGGAAGACGGCCTTCTGGTCGTCGGTGAGGTCGCGGTCGAAGCCGTCGTAGCCGAGCTTCGGGTCGCGACCGGCGTCACGGTGGCGCGCCTCGATCTCCTCGGGTGTCGAGAACGACTCGTAGACGTGCCCGGCCTCCACGAGGCGGCGGATCACGTCCGCGTAGATGTCGCCGCGCTGGCTCTGCCGGTACGGCTCGTGCGGGCCGCCGACCTCGACACCCTCGTCCCAGTCCAGACCCAGCCACCGCAGCGCGTCGAGCAGCTGCAGGTACGACTCCTCGCTGTCGCGCTCGGCGTCCGTGTCCTCGATGCGGAACACGAACGTGCCGCCCACGTGCCGGGCGTAGGCCCAGTTGAACAGCGCCGTCCGGATGAGACCGACGTGCGGTGTGCCGGTCGGCGAGGGGCAGAAGCGGACACGGATCGCGGATCCGGTCGGGGTGTCAACGGGTGCGGTCACGGGGTCCAAGCGTAGGGCGTGTCCAGCGCCGCCTCACTGACCGGTGCGTCCGTCGATGCGCTCGCGGAGCAGGTCGGCGTGGCCCGCGTGCCGCGCGTACTCCTCGATCAGGTGCACGATCACCTCGCGGACCGCCACCGGGTCGTCGCCGTGCGGCACGCGCACACCGAGATCGGTGAACCCGGCGATCGCGTCGTCGGTGGCGGCGATCCCGGACTCCCACAGCTCGAACGCCTCAGCGACCATCGCGGGGTCCCCCACGGCGTCGTCGAAGTCGCTGTCCCCCGGGAACAGGGTGACGACGTCCTCCTGCTGGAGCACCCGACGACCCCAGGTCTGCTCGACCCGGGCGAGATGACGCACCAGCCCCAGCAGCGACAGCGTGGACGGCGGCACCGACCTCGCGGCGAGCTGGTCGGCGTCGAGCCCGTCGGTCTTCATCCGGATCGTGAGGCGATAGCTGCGCAGGTACGACAGCAGTGTCGGCAGCTCACCGTCGGGTGCGGCCCGGTCGGTGCCGCGCGGGTCGTCCGCGGGGTCGACCCACATGTCGTCGTAGACGGTGCCGGCGTTCCAGCGCTGGGGTGCGGGCTCACTCATGGCGGCCACTGTGGTCCCGTGGCGGCCGCCTCGTCACGGCCTTTGTCGGGGGCCGTGTCAGCGCGCCATGACGGGGTTGCTGAACTCGCCGATCCCCTCGATGTCCACACGGACACGCTGACCCGCCTCCACACGCCCCACCCCCGCCGGCGTGCCGGTGAGGATCACGTCGCCCGGGAGCAGCGTGAAGATCCGCGACACGTACGCGATGAGCTCGGGCACCCCGACGATCATCTGCGAGGTCGAGCCGTCCTGACGCAGGTCGTCGTCGACCCACGACCGGATCCGCAGATCGGAGACGTCGAGGTCGGTGACGAGGTACGGGCCGAGCGGGCACGAGGAGTCCCACGCCTTGCCCCGCGTCCACGTGGTGTCCGCCTTCTGCACGTCGCGCGCGGTGAGGTCGTTCGCGCCCGTGTAGCCGAGGACGACGTCGTTCGCGCGCTCGACCGGGACGTCCTTGCAGATGCGGGAGATGACGACGGCGAGCTCGGCCTCGTAGTCGACCTGCGTCGTGTACGACGGCGGCACGATCGGGTCGTCGGGACCGACGACGGCGGTGTTCGGCTTGAGGAAGACGATCGGCTCGGGCGGCACCTCGTTGCCCAGCTCGGCCGCGTGCTCGGCGTAGTTGCGGCCGATGCCGATCACCTTGCTCCGCGGGATGACGGGAGCCAGCAGCCGTGCCGCGTCCAGCGGCACCCGCTGGCCGGTCGGCTCGAGCTGGCTGTAGAGAGGGTCGCCGGCGAGCACGACGAGGTCGTCGCTGCCCTCCTCGACGACGGCGTAGCGAGGGTCCTCGCCCGTGGTGAACCGTGCGATGCGCATGGTCAGGAGCCTAGGGCGTGCGCGTGGCCCGCCGCCGTCACAGCCAGGGGAACCCGTCGGGGTCGGTGGCGGCGCGCGACAGGACATCCGAGGTGTGACGCCGGATGTCGCGCAGGAACGGGAACCCGTCGGGGCTCACACGGACACGTGCGAGGGGTCGCACGGCATGGGGGACGAACAGCTGGGTCGAGCGTGTCAGCAACCCCCGCCGGTGCTGCTCGCCCTCCCGCTCGAAGCCCTCGATCGGCAGCAGGTAGACGGTGCCCTCGCGCCACGGGGCCCCGTCATCGGACTCGATCGAGAAGAAGTAGTACGGGCCGGTCTCGACGCCGCTGTCCGGGTCGACGACGAACCCCGCGGCGTTCACGAGCGACCGCACCCGCGCGCGGTCGACGATGGCGAAGTAGTACGGCCACAGCCCGTCCGCCGCCGCGTAGACACCCCGACGGTTGCCGAACTCGTGGGTGTCGTTGGACTGCCGCGGCTCGAACTCGGTGATGTCGTCCGAGCCCGACCCGTGGATCGCGAACCGGCCGGACGCCCCGGCCCGTGCGAGAAGCTGCCAGACCGGCCGATCGGTGGCGCCGGTGAGGTCCACAGGTCCGTCGTCGGCAGAGCCGGACGCGAGGACCGTGGCCAGGATCGCGTCGAGCTCCGCGGCCGAGGCGGCCGGCACCTCAGGAGCCGCCATGAGGTGGTCCGGGACGTCGATCACCTGCGCGCCAGCACCTCGCCGTGGATGACGACGAACCACGCGTCGTCGTGCGTGGCCCAGTCCCGCCAGGCGGCGGCCAGCTCGGCGAGGTCGTCGGCACTCGCGTGGCCGCCGTCGACGGCGTGCGTCGCGAAGGCGGAGTGCTGCACACGCTCGGCCCACGAGCCCGCCCACCAGTCACGATCGCCGGGTTCGGCGAAGCACCACACGCTCGCGCTCGGGCTGACGTCGTCGAAACCGGCCTCCTGCGTCCAGCCGAGGAGACGGCGTCCGGCGTCCGGGTGGTGATGGCTGGTGAGAGTGAGGTACAGCGAGCGCCAGGCGTCCAGACCGTCGGAGTCCGGGAACCAGCGCATCGCGCCGTAGTCCGCGTCACGGACGGCGAGCACGCCGCCGGGCCGCAGCACGCGTCGCATCTCGCGCAGCGCGGTCACCGGGTCGGACAGGTGCTGCAGCACCTGGTGGGCGTGCACGACGTCGAACGACGACTCCGAGTACGGCAGCGCGAGCACGTCCGCCCGCTCGAACTGGACGTTCTCGACGCCTTGCGCGACGGCCAGCTCGGCGGCCTTGGTGAGCACGTCGTCGGAGGTGTCGATCCCGATCACCCGGCCGCCGGGCACATGAGCGCCCAGTCCCACCGTGATGGTGCCCGGACCGCAGCCGACGTCCAGCACGTCCATCCCGGCGCGGAGCTCGGGCAGGAGGTAGGAGGCGGAGTTCTCGGCGGTGCGCCAGGTGTGGTTGCGCATCACGCTGGCGTGATGACCGTGGACGTACGCGGGACTCGCCATCCCTCAACGTAACGCGGCGCCTGCTCCCGCGGGAGCGTTCGGCCGCCTCGCGGGACGCCGCCGCAGGTTCGTCACCAGCACACCCAGGAGGAGCAGCGCACCGCCCACGGTCTCGGCCGTGGTGGGGACCTGGTGCAGCAGGAGCGCGCCCGCGACCATGGCCACCGGTGGCACGAGCAGGATCCACGGGACGACCACCGCCGCAGGGTGGCGCGACAGCAAGGACGTGAAGATCCCGTACCCCACCATCGAGGCGAGCACGACCGTGAACAGGGTGGAGGCCAGCGACCGCCAGCCGAACGCGGCGACACCCGCCGACACCGCCGCCGGGCCGTCGACGAGGAGCGCGAGCGCCAGCGCGGGGACCGGCACCACGAGCGCGGACCACACCGTCAGACCCAGACCGCCGCGCACCCCGGAGGCGCGCACGATCACGTTGCCGACCGCCCACGACCCTGCGGCCCCGAGCGCGGCGAGCAGCGCGAGCACCGAGGTCGCGCCTCCCCGGCCGACACCCACCACGACCAGCCCGACCGAGCCGATGACGACGCCGGCGAGCTGGACCGCGGTCGGGACGTCGCGCAGGACACCCGCCGCGACGAGGATGGTCAGGATCACCTGCGCCTGCAGCACGAGGGCCGCGATCCCGGGCGGCATGCCGAGCGAGATCGAGGTGTAGATCAGGCCGAACTGCCCGAGCGACATGAACACACCCACGCCGGCGATCACGCGCCAGGGCACCTGCGGTCGCGGCACGAGCAGCACCGCCGGGATCGCGACCAGGGTGAACCGGATGGCGACGAACAGCAGGGCCGGGATGTCGCGCATCCCCCACTCGATGACGACGAAGTTGAGTCCCCAGATGACGGCGACCAGACCCGCCAGCGTCATGTCCCGCCTGCTCACGGTGTCCATCTTGACGGCGGCGACCATGCAGCACCAGCGAGCATAAGTGCACAAGATCGCGTAGCGTTGCTTCATGATCGATCTGGCCGCCCTCGGCTCGCTCGGCGCGGTGGCGCGTCACGGCTCCGTCGTCGCGGCGGCCGACGCCCTCGGCTACACGCCGAGCGCCGTGTCCCAGCAGATCAAGCGACTGCAGCGATCGGTCGGCGTCGAGCTGCTGGAACGGGTCGGCCGTGGCGTGATCCTCACCGACGCAGGCCGCCGACTCGTCGACGAGGGTCGTGACGTCCTCGCGGGCATCGAGCGACTGCAGTCGGACCTGCAGGCCGGCAGCGACCGGGTCGCCGGCGAGCTGCGCCTGGCCGCCTTCTCGACGGCGGTGCGCGGCCTCCTCGCGCCGGCCGTGCGCGCCCTGCACCGTGCGCACCCTGATCTGCACGTCCGGATCGTCGAGCGCGAGCCCTGGGACACGATCGACCTCGTCGCGGCCGGCGAGGCGGACGTCGGTCTCGTGCACAGCTGGGGCGACGTGCCTCTGGAGATCCCCGCCCACGTGAGCTCCGCCGTCGTCGGTCACGACGTCGCCGACATGCTGGTCGCCGCCGATCACCCGCTCGCGACGCGCCGGCACGTGCGACCCGACGATCTCCTCGACGTCGACTGGGTCGCCACGCCCGAGGGCACGATCTGCCGGTCCTGGCTGGTGCGCATGTACGTCGGGACGGCGAGCGCACCCCGGATCGCGCACGAGTCGATGGAGTTCGCCTCGCACGTCGCGCTGGTCGACGCCGGGCTCGGCGTGGCCCTGGTGCCGCGCCTGGGTCGCGGCGATCTCCCCGACGGCGTGCGGGCCGTCCCCGTCGTCGATCCGGTGCCGACCCGTGAGATCAGCGTCCTGCACCGGCGCAGCATGAGCTCCTCCCCCGCCGTCCGCGCGCTCACCACGGCGATGAGGAGTGCCTGAGCACGCTCGGCGCTAGGACTGCTCGTGCTCCTGCACGAGCGAGTCGGGGGCGGCGCTGCGCCAGGCGTCGAGCACGAGCTCGTCGATCTGGGCCGTCGTGGCGTCGTCGAGCCGGACGAGGACCGCGGCGTAGCCGTGGAAGTGCGGGATCGTGAACCAGGGGCCGGGGGTCGCGAGGATCGCCTCCTTCTCGCCGAGATCGTCGGTGCGCACCGCGAGCAGAGGGCCGTCGGGGGCGTCGTCGCCGAGGTCACGGCGATCCTTCTTGCTCAGCGGCCGGTCCCAGACGAACGTGGTGCCGCGGACCTTCCAGCTCCGCCGACCGTAGCTCGTCGACT
Source organism: Pseudactinotalea sp. (assembly GCA_048594485.1). Lineage (GTDB taxonomy): Bacteria > Actinomycetota > Actinomycetes > Actinomycetales > Beutenbergiaceae > Pseudactinotalea. The sequence continues at coordinate 10,717 of JBMDXU010000133.1, forward strand.
CCTCGACCTCGGGGAGGGCCGTCGCTGCCCGTTCGACGTCGTCCCAGGTGGCCATGGGGGGACGTTACGCCGTGGGCTGGGGCGGGCGGAGCCGGTCCGGCAGCAGGATCCCGGACCGGCGGAGCTCGACCTCGGCCAGTCGGGCGATCACGACGCCGTCGCCCTCCCGCCAGGCGCGGACGGGGTCGGCGCTGATTCCCGCGAGCACCGGCATCGGCTGGTTCGCCATGGCGCGCAGCGCGAACAGCTCGAGGTCGGCCGAGGCGTCGATGAACCGGCGGGCCGCTGCCGACGCACGTGCGAACCGCACCCGCACCGGGAGCCAGAGCGCCACCACGAGCGCGACCGGGAGCAGCAGCACGACCCAGCCGACGAGATCGGCCACCCGTTCGATGCTCCGCACCAGCTCGGCCGTCGCGGCCGCCCAGTCGTCGAAGGTCCCCGCGGCGCCGCCGAACGGGGCCGCCAGCTGCTCGCCGATCAGCGGCACCTTCCCGGCGGTGGCGCCGGCGTCGCTCATCCACGCGGACAGCTCCTCGGCCGAGGCCGTCGCCGACCGCGCCGGGTCGGCGACGGCGTCGATCGCCGCGTGCACGAGCCGCGACACCCACCACCAGAGCGCAGCCCAGACGATCACGAAGACGTCGGCGGCGGCCTGACGTGCGGCCCGACCTCGCGTGGCGGCGTACCAGCTCATCGCCCCATGATCCCCGGGGCGATCTGCCCGGGCCTGGCGAACACGCGGGCCGGGTCCCGCACCTACGCTGGGGCGCCATGTGGACGCAGCCCGTGCCGGCCGGACCCGCCACCGCCCCGGCGCCTGCGGCGAGGGCGCCGGGCAAGCGCCGGATCGTCGGTGTCGACACCGCGCGCGGGCTGGCGATCATCGGGATGTTCATCGCCCACCTCGGGCTGCAGCGCACCACCGACCTGGTCTCGACGACCGGCTGGTTCTGGATCGCCGACGGTCGCCCGTCCGCGCTGTTCGCCACCCTCGCCGGCGCCGGGCTGGCGTTCATGACCGCGAAGGCCTTCGCGAGCGGCGACCCGGGCGAGTACCGCACCCAACGGGTCCGGCTGGCCAAGCGCGCCGCGGTCCTGCTCGTGCTCGGCTGGGTGCTGGCCTGGCTGGGCACACCGGTGGCCGTCATCCTCGGCCCGTACGCCGTGATCTTCGTGATGATGATGCCGTTCCTGCGGCTCCGGCCGGGGCAGCTGCTGGCGATCGCGGGTGCCGTCGCCGCTGTGATGCCCACCCTCGTGCTGCTCAGCAGGTACGCCGCGTTCGGGGCCACCTCGCCGCAGGTCTACGGCGGCGATCCCGCCGCGCAGCTCGCCATGATCGTGCCGGTCCTGGCCGACCTCTGGGCCGGGTACTACCCCGCGCTCTCCTGGATCCTCTACGCCTTGGTGGGGCTCGCCGTCGGGAGGATGCAGCTCGGTCGCTGGCAGACGCAGCTCGGGTTGCTCGTCGCCGGCGTCGTGGTGGCCGTGACGGGCTACCTGCCGGGTGCGCTCCTCGAACGCACCACCAGCGGGCTCGCGCAGGACCTGGTGACAATCGAACCGCACTCGGGCACGGTGTTCGAGATGGTCGGCAACGTCGGCGTCGCCCTCGGTGTCCTCGGGCTGTGCCTGCTGCTCACGACGGCGATCGCGCCGATCCGCATCCTGCTCACGCCGGTCTCGGCGATGGGGGCGATGTCGCTGTCCGTCTACACCGCGCACCTCGTGGTGATCCGTGTGTACCAGTCCTTGTGGGGCCTCGACGTCGTCTTCAACCCCTCGTCCAACTGGCCGCTCATCGGGCTGACCCTCGGGTCGATGGCGTTCGCGACGATCTGGCAGCTCACGCTCGGCCAGGGGCCGCTGGAGCGGCTGCTGCACCGGATCACACGACCACCGCAGCCGCCGGGTCCGCCGAGCTGGCACGGGCACCCGGGTCAGCAGGTATGGGCGGCACAGGCACCGTGGCAGGGGCAGCCCCATCAGCCGAGCCACCAGCAGCCATCCCCGTTCCAGCCGCAACCTCCGTGGCCGCAGCAGCCGCCGACGACCGGTCAGGGCTACCCCGCCGCACCTCCGCCGCGCTGACCTCCAGCTACCGCCCCGGGACCGCACTCCCCGCCGCGCCGTGCCGCGGACGGTAGCACGACGTCTGTCGTGCCCTACCGTGGTCGTGGCTGAGGAGGTGTGATGCGGGCAGGGGGCTACGGCGCCAGACGCACACGCGCGCAGCGCTCGCTCGTCGGGCTGGTCGTCGCGATGGCCGCGCTCATCTGTCTCGCCCTCGGCGGCACCCTCGCCACGCTCGACATCGCTGCCACGGACGGCGTCCGGAGCGCGCTCGCGCAGACACCGCCGACGGCGCGCACCCTCACCGTCCAGACGAGGGTCGCCGACGATCCCGATGCCCAGCTGACCGCCGCCGACGACGTGCTGGCGACGACACTTCGCGGGACCGCCGTCGTCACGACCACCTACCGGACCCCGCCGGTCCCCCTGCTCGACACCGAGACGGGTCTGGTGCTCGTGTCCGACCCGGGCGCGACGGACGAGGCGACGCTCGTCGACGGGAGCTGGCCGACCGCCGACGACGAGGTCGCCCTCACGGCGGCGTCGGCCGAGCTGCTCGGCACCGCCGTCGGCGACACCCTCCGACTCGATCGCGGTGACGGCATCGACGTCCGCGTCGTCGGTCTCTGGGAGCCGCTCGACGCCGACGCGTCGCGCTGGGGCGCCGACCCGTCGCTCGTCTCGGGCATCGACCCGGTCGCCGCGGGCGCCGTCGGTCCTGGGCTGATGACGGCGACGGGTCTGGCGTCTCTCGACGCCGACCCGTTCGTCCGCTGGGTGATCGCACCCGACGGCGACATCGAGCCCGACGAGCTGCGACCGCTTCTCGCGGGCGCGGCACCACGCGCGAGCAGCATCTGCGTCTCCTGCTCGCGTGTGAGGGCGAGGAGGCGACCGATCTGCCAGACGGCGACGCCCGCGACCAGGGCCATCACGAGCAGCGGCACGAGCGTGCCGGTACGCACCGA
>JBMDXU010000134.1:0-9123 GCA_048594485.1 Pseudactinotalea sp.
CCGAGGTCGGCGGGGAACGCCGTCGACCAGTAGTCGTCGATCGACTCGTAGGTGAACACCATCCGGCAGTCGACGTTCTCGTTCGCGTCCGCGCCGGTGTCGCACCCCTCGATCGTCTCGGACTCGCCGCCGCCCCCACCCGCGCCCGGGTCCGAGGGTGCGAGACCGGTGAGATCCACGCCCAACAGCTGGGAGAGCAGGAACAGCACCAGCACGGCGCCGCCGCCGACCGCCACCCCGGTCCCGCCGCCACGCTTGACGCGGCTGCTGCCGACCCGCGCGTTGTCGTTGAACGTCATGCGGGCACGATAGTCCGCCGACTTCGCCGGTGAGGTGCGTCACGCCGTCGGGAATGCGGTCGATCGGATCGCGCGGGCGAACCTAGACTTGCGCCACGTGATCACCGCACGGGACGTCGAGCTGCGCATCGGGGCGCGCGTGCTGCTGCAGCCCAGCAGCTTCCGGATCGACTCCGGCATGCGGATCGGCCTCGTGGGACGCAACGGTGCGGGCAAGACGACGCTGACGAAGACGCTCGCCGGCGAGGGGCAGCCCACCGCCGGGACCATCACCAGCACCGGCTCGGTCGGATACCTGCCGCAGGACCCGCGGACCGGGGACCTCGACGTGCTCGCTCGTGACCGGGTGCTGTCGGCCCGCGACCTCGACTCCGTCCTGCGCCGCATCCGCAAGGCCGAGCAACAGATGGCGAGCGAGGACGACACCGTCCGCACCAAGGCGATGGAGCGCTACGTCCGGCTCGACTCCGAGTTCACCGCGCAAGGCGGCTGGGCCGCCGAGAGCGAGGCGGCACGCATCACCTCCAACCTCGGCCTGCCCACCCGGGTGCTCGATCAGCCGCTGCACACCCTCTCGGGCGGTCAGCGCCGGCGCGTCGAGCTCGCGCGGATCCTGTTCAGCGACGCGCAGACGTTGCTGCTCGACGAGCCCACGAACCACCTCGACGCCGACTCGATCATCTGGCTGCGCGAGTACCTGGCCGGCTATCACGGCGGCTTCGTCGTCATCAGCCACGACACCGAGCTGCTGCGCGCCACCGTCAACACGGTCTTCCACCTCGACGCCAATCGCTCCGAGCTCGACGTCTACAACCTCGGCTGGGACGCCTACCTCGCTCAGCGAGAGACCGATGAACGCCGTCGCAAGCGCGAGCGGGCGAACGCGGAGAAGAAGGCGTCCGCGCTCATGGCGCAGGCGGACAAGATGAAGGCGAAGGCCACCAAGGCCGTGGCGGCGCAGAACATGATCCGCCGGGCCGAGCGGATGCTGTCCGGGCTCGAGGGCGAGCGTGTCGCCGACCGCGTCGCCAAGCTCCGGTTCCCCGACCCCGCGCCGTGCGGGCGCACCCCGCTCCAGGCTCGTGGGCTCAGCAAGTCCTACGGCTCGCAAGAGGTCTTCACCGACGTCGATCTCGCTATCGACCGGGGCAGCAAGGTCGTGGTGCTCGGCCTCAACGGCGCCGGCAAGACGACGCTGCTGCGGATCCTCGGCGGCGTCGAGGACTCCGACACGGGTGAGATCCTGCCCGGGCACGGCCTGAAGATCGGGTACTACGCCCAGGAGCACGACACCCTCGACATGGATCGCACCGTCGTGGAGAACCTGCGCACCTCGGCGCCGGACCTGACCGACACCCAGGTGCGATCGGTGCTCGGGTCGTTACTCTTCTCCGGTGACGAAGCCGACAAGCCCGCCCGCGTGCTCTCCGGTGGTGAGAAGACCCGCCTCGCGCTCGCCGTCCTCGTGGTGTCGGCGGCGAACGTGCTGCTGCTCGACGAACCCACCAACAACCTCGACCCCGCCAGCCGCGCCGAGATCCTGGGGGCGCTGCGCACCTTCACCGGGGCCGTCGTCCTCGTCACGCACGACGAGGGTGCGGTCGAGGCGCTGCAGCCCGAGCGTGTGCTGCTGCTTCCGGACGGCGACGAGGACCTCTGGAACGAGAGCTACTCGGAGCTGGTCTCGCTCGCCTGACCCGGATCTGCGCCGTCGGTTCCCGTCACCGCGCGCGAGTTCCCACCCCGCGCGTCGACCCGTCCTCCGCCGCGTCGATCTCGGCGTCCTCGATCTCGGCGTCCGTGAGACGTCGTCGTTGAGCGGGGGGTCGAGCCGTGCGCCGTTCGTCGGGAGCGCGCGGCGTCGCCCCCTCTCCGGGATCCACGACGGAGAGGTCGTCGTCCAGCATGCGCCGCTCGCGACGTGCGAGCACGCCGTAACCGACGAACGCCATCAGACCGAAGCACCACCACTGCATCGCGTAGGAGAGGTTCGAGCGGTAGTCCGGCGACGGGATGGGCAGGGGCGTGGGCGCGGTCGCCGTCGTCGGTGACTCGGAGACGAGCCAGCCGTACCCACCGGTGACGAGCTCGCCGTCGACGTCGTCGAGCGCGGCGGCGTCGAGGACCTGCTGGGGATCGACGCGGAAGACCTGGCCGGGGACCGGATCGCGGTCGCTGGCCGGCTCCGCGGGACGCAGGCGCAGCGTCGCCTCGATCGTGCCCGTCGGGAGCGCGAGCCGGCCCGTCGGGTCGGTGAAGGCGTCCGTCGGGTACCAGCCGCGGTCGACGACGATCAGCCAGGTCGCGCCGTCGGGCGCGTCGACGGCGAGGACCCCGAGCGCGTGGTCGGCCGCGCCCGTCTCGATCCCGCGTTGCGGCAGCGCGACCGGCGCACCGACGTACTCGCCCGTGACCTCCACGGTGCGCCACTCGGTGGCGTTGCCGACGGCGGTGGCCGGGGTGGGGAGCAGATCGGCCAACGGCACCGGTGGCGCCGTCGAGTTCATCTGCACCCGCGCGATCGCGGCCGCGCGGAACTCGTGGCGGCTCAGCTGCCAGACGCCGAGCAGGGTGCAGACGACGGAGACGACCACGGTGAGCGCCGCGATCCCCACCCACCGCCGCGTGCGCAGGAATCCGTACCGACTCATCCCGCCGGGAGATCCGCGACGGCGACCGTCTCCCGCAGGAACGACCGGGCCCCGAGGAAGTGCTCGAGGTGCTGGCGGTGGTCCTCGCAGGCGAGCCAGGTCTTGCGGCGGTCGGGGTCGTGCAGGCGAGGGTTGTTCCAGCGCAGCGCCCAGACCGCGGTCTGCCGACAGCCCTTCGAGCTGCAGACGAGCTCGTTCACCTGGTGCCCTCGATCTCGCGCGGCTGGACGACGACGGTGTGCCGACCCTCGGTGTCGCTGCCGTCGTCCGGCGCCTCGTCCGCCATCGCGGACGGCGTGCTGGGGAGGGCGTGGTCGTCGACGTAGTTCTCCGGCACCGAACGCCGTTCGGAACCGGAGTTCGCGAAGATCACCGCGACGACCGGGAGGACGAAGGCGGCGAGCACGCACACCCAGCGGACCCAGCCGTCGGTGAACACGGCGGCGATGATCGCCACCATGCGGATCCCCATCGAGATCAGGTAGTTGCGCGTGCGGTCGCGCACCTGGGCGGTCTGACCGCGCCCGGCGGAGGTGATCGCGTGGACTTCCGACACCTGGACCACGATACGCCTGCTACCCGACCCCCCTATTGTGGCCTGCGAGCCGGCGCGACGGGTCCGCCGTCGGGCTCTCGTCGGCGGCACGACGCCGACGCCCCACCCCACCCGCACCCCAGGAGGACGCACGTCGTGACCGACGCCGCAGCAGCTCAGGCATCGACGGAGCGCGCCTCGCGCGTCGTCGTCGTGACGGCGGGACACCGCGGCATCGGCCGCGCGATCACCGAACGGTTCCTGGCGGCGGGGGACCGGGTCGCCGTGCTCTACCGCGGCAGCGGCGACGTCCCCGAGGGTGCGCTCGGCGTGGTCGCCGACATCAGCGACACGGCCGCCGTCGACGCCGCCTTCACGCGGATCGAGGCCGAGCTCGGGCCGGTCCAGGTGCTCGTCGCGAACGCCGGCATCACGAAGGACACGTTGCTGATGAGGATGAGCGACGAGGATTTCGCCGAGGTGATCGACGTCAACCTCACCGGTACGTTCCGCTGCGTCCGACGTGTGACGAAGGGCATGATCCGGGCTCGCTACGGTCGGATCGTGCTGATCTCGTCCGTCGTCGGGCTCTACGGCTCACCGGGTCAGGTCAACTACGCGGCGTCGAAGTCCGCGCTCGTCGGCATGGCGCGGTCGGTCACGCGCGAGCTGGGCGCGCGCGGCATCACGTGCAACGTCGTCGCCCCGGGGTTCATCGAGACCGCGATGACGGCGGAGCTGCCCGAGGCGACGCAGGAGTCCTACCGGGCCTCGATACCCTCGGGACGGTTCGGGGCGTCCGAGGAGGTGGCCGCCGCGGTCGCGTTCGTCGCGTCCGACGACGCGTCGTACGTCAGCGGCGCCGTCATCCCGGTCGACGGCGGTCTCGGCATGGGCCACTGACCCACTCCCGTCGAACCTCACGACTGTTCATGACGATCGAAAGGAGGCCCGAGTGGGCCTGCTCGAAGGCAAGCGGATCCTGGTCACCGGCGTGCTGGTGGAGTCCTCGTTCGCGTTCCACGTGGCCAAGCTCGCGCAGCAGGAGGGTGCCGAGGTGGTGCTCACGAGCTTCGGCAAGGCGTTCCGTCTGACGCAGGTGATCTCGCGGCGGCTGCCGAGGGAGGCGCCCGTGGTGCAGCTCGACGTCAACAGCACCGAGGACCTCGACGCGCTCGCATCGGCCGTGTCCGAGCACGTCGACGGTCTCGACGGCGTGGTGCACTCGATCGGCTTCGCGCCCCAGAGCGTCATGGGTGGCAACTTCCTCGCCGGAGAGTGGGAGGACGTCGCGGTGGCGCTGCAGACGTCGGCCTACTCGCTCAAGGCGCTGGCGGTCGCGGCGAAGCCGCTGATGGGGCAGGGCGGCTCGATCGTCGGGCTCACGTTCGACGCCCGCTACGCGTGGCCGGTGTACGACTGGATGGGTGTCGCCAAGGCCGCGTTCGAGGCGACCAGCCGCTACCTCGCGCGCGATCTCGGTCCCGACGGCATCCGCTGCAACCTCGTCTCCGCCGGGCCGGTGCGCAGCACCGCGGCCAAGTCGATCCCCGGCTTCGCGACGATGGAGAGCGTGTGGAGCGAGCGTGCGCCGCTCGGCTGGGACGTCAACGATCCCGAGCCGCGCGCGCGCGCCGTCGTCGCGCTGCTCAGCGACTGGTTCCCGGCGACGACCGGCGAGGTCGTGCACGTCGACGGTGGCGTGCACGCGATGGGGCAGTGACCCTCGGTCATGACTGAGCGGTCCGAGACCCGGCGGCTCACCCTGCTGCGGCACGCCAAGGCCGAGCAGGACGGCCCAAGCGACCACGAGCGGGAGCTGGCGGTGTCCGGCCGCGGGCAGTGCACCCAGGTGGCCGACCATCTGGTCGCCTCCGGTCGGGTGCCGGAGCTGGTGCTCTGCTCGACCGCCACACGGACCCAGCAGACCTGGGAGCTCGTCGCCGGACGGCTGGGCGAGCGTGCGGCGGCCACGACCGTGCGCTACGTCGACGCGCTCTACCTCGGTGACGTCGCCGACATCCTGGACGCCATCGCCGCGGCGCCGTCGGACGCCGTCGACGTGCTCGTCGTCGGCCACGAACCCGGGATGTCCGAGACGGCGTACCACCTGGCGGGCGAGGGCTCCGACACCGCTGCCGTGGCCCTGGTCCGCGTCGGCGTCCCGACGGCGAGCCTGTCGGCTCTGTCGACCCGCGAGCCGTGGTCACAGCTCACCCGCGGCGGCAGCACCCTCGACGCCGTCCTCACCTCTCCCCACTCCTGACTTCGTTGACGAATCGGCGTCGGGTCCTGCGCGGTCCGGGGCGGCAACTCGTCAACGACATCGCGCTCGAGGGCAATTCGTCAACGAATTCGCCCTGAGGGGCAATTCGTCAACGAAAGCTCAGAGGTGGGCGAGGACGTCGTCGAGGCGGGGGCCGGGGAGCGCGAGATCGGCGCCGGCGGCGACCACGGGCTTGGCCGCGAACGCGACACCGAGACCGGCCGCCGCGATCATGTCGAGGTCGTTGGCGCCGTCGCCGATCGCGATCGTGTCCGCGATCGGGACGCCGACGGCGCCCGCGAGCTCGCGCAGGAAGGTCGCCTTCGTCGACCGGTCGACGACCGGGCCGTCGACGCGGCCGGTGAGGACGCCGTCGGCGATCTCCAACCGGTTCGCGAGGACGCGGGCGATGGGGAGGTCTGCGACGAGGGGGTCGATGATCTCGTGGAAGCCGCCGGAGACGAGCCCGACCGGCCAGCCGCGGGCGGCGCACGCCTCCACGAGGTCGAGCGCGCCCGGCGTGAAGGAGATCTCGGCGCGGACGACGTCGAACGTCGCGACCGGGAGCCCGGCCAGGCAGGCGACCCGGTCGACCAGCGAGGTCGCGAAGTCCAGCTCGCCCCGCATGGCGCGCTCGGTGATCGCCGCCACCACCTCGGCTGAACCTGCGCGCGCGGCCAGCAGGTCGATCTGCTCGGCCTGGATGAACGTCGAGTCGACGTCCATGACGAGGAGACGGCGCCGGGCGCCGTCGTGACCCGCCGTCACGCCTTGGTGATGCGGGTGCCCTTGGGCACCACCGTGATCCCGGCCTCGGTCACGGTGAAACCGCGCGAGGTGTCGAGGTCGCGGTCGACCCCGACCGTGGCGCCGTCCTCGACGACGACGAACTTGTCGAGGATGGCCCTGTTCACCTGGGCGTGCCGGTGCACGACGACACCGTCCATGAGGACCGAACCGGCGACGTCGGCCCACGAGTTGACGCGGACGCCGGGGGAGAGGACCGACCCGCGGACGTCGCCACCCGAGACCACGACACCGGGCGAGACCACCGAGTCCGTGGCGTGCCCGACGCGATCGCCGCTGGCGTGCACGAACTTGGCCGGCGGCAACCCCGTGTACCCGGTGTGCACGGGCCAGGAGTCGTTGTAGAGGTTGAACACCGGCTCGACCGCGATGAGGTCCATGTTGGCGTCGTAGTAGGAGTCCAGGGTTCCGACGTCGCGCCAGTAGTCGCGGTCGCGATCCGTCGAGCCGGGCACGTCGTTGTGGATGAAGTCGTACAGACCGGCCTGACCCTGGGCGACGAAGTAGGGCACGATGTCGCCGCCCATGTCGTGCTTGGACTCGGTGTTCTTGGAGTCCTTGGTGACGGCGTCGAGCATCGCGTCGGCGTTCATCACGTAGTTGCCCATCGAGGCGAGCACCTCGCCGGGGGAGTCGGCCAGGCCCTGCGGGTTCTGCGGCTTCTCGAGGAAGGCGGCGATCCGCGTCGGGTCGTCGGGGCTGGCGTCGACGACGCCGAACTGGTCGGCCAGGGCGATGGGCTGACGGATCCCGGCGACCGTGAGCTCGGCGCCGGAGTCGACGTGCGCCGCGACCATCTGGGAGAAGTCCATCCGGTAGACGTGGTCGGCGCCGACGACGACGACGATGTCGGGTCGCTCGTCGTCCAGGATGTTGAGCGACGGGTAGATCGCGTCCGCGCAGCCGAGGAACCAGTTCTTGCCGACGCGCTGCTGCGCCGGCACCGGCGCCACGTAGTTGCCGAGCATCCGCGACATCTGCCACGTCTTGGCCACGTGCCGGTCCAGCGAGTGCGACTTGTACTGGGTGAGCACGACGACCCGCAGGTAGCCCGCGTTGACGACGTTGGAGAGCGCGAAGTCGACCAGCCGGTAGATGCCGCCGAAGGGGACGGCCGGCTTGGCGCGATCCGCCGTCAGCGGCATCAGCCGCTTGCCCTCTCCGCCTGCCAGGACGATCGCGAGAACGCGTGGTGCTGCCATGGACGTCACCCTAGGCTCACGAGCAGTCCTGTGGGTGCCGGATCCGACAGGCGAACGCCGAAAGGTCTCTTCATGCGCGTCGACCTGCTCACTCGTGAGTACCCGCCCTTCGTGTACGGCGGTGCCGGCGTCCACGTGACCGAGCTCGCCCGCGTGCTGGGTGCGCACGTGGACGTGCGCGTGCGGTGCTTCGACGGGCCGCGCGAGGGCGAGCACGCGGGGCCTGGGGTGACCGGCTACGCCGAGCCCGTCGGGCTCGCCGGCGCGAACGCGGCGCTGCGCACGCTGGGTGTGGACCTGGAGATGGCGGCGGACGTCGCCGGCGCCGACGTGCTCCACTCGCACACCTGGTACGCCAACATGGCCGGGCACCTCGGCGGGCTGCTCAACGACATCCCGCACATCGTGAGCGCGCACAGCCTGGAGCCGCTGCGTCCCTGGAAGGCGGAGCAGCTCGGCGGCGGGTACGCCCTGTCCTCCTGGGCCGAGCGGACGGCGTACGAGGGCGCCGCACGGGTGATCGCCGTCAGCGCCGGGATGCGCAACGACATCCTGCGGGCCTACCCGACGCTCGACCCGGACGACGTCGTCGTGGTCCACAACGGCATCGACCTCGCCGGGTGGCAGCGCCCGAGCGAGGACGTCATCGACGACGTCGCCGCCAGGTTCGGCGTCGACCGCACCAGGCCGGCGGTGATCTTCGTCGGTCGGATCACCCGTCAGAAGGGCCTGCCGTTCCTGCTGCGCGCCGCGCAGCAGCTGCCTGCCGACGTCCAGCTCATCATGTGCGCCGGGGCGCCCGACACCCCGGAGATCGCGACCGAGGTGTCGACGGCGTTCCTCGGGCTGCGCGAGCACCGCACCGGGGTGATCTGGATCGAGGACATGCTGCCCCGCGAGCAGGTCGCGGCGCTGCTGGCCGCGTCGACGGTGTTCGTGTGCCCGAGCATCTACGAGCCGCTGGGGATCGTGAACCTGGAGGCGATGGCGGTGGGGCTGCCGGTCGTCGCGTCGGCGACGGGCGGGATCCCCGAGGTCGTCGACGACGGTGTCACGGGCCTGCTCGTCCCGCTCGACCAGGCCACCGACGGCACCGGCACCCCGCTCGACCCCGACCGCTTCGTGGCGGACCTCGCCGAGGCGCTCACGACCGTGGCGACCGACCCGGCACGTGCCGCGGCCATGGGAGCCGCAGGACGCCGTCGGGCGGAGGACCACTTCTCGTGGGAGTCGATCGCCGACCGCACCCTGAAGGTCTACCGCTCAATCCTGTCCTGACTGACCGAGCCCACCCCCACCCCGGCGGGGTGTGGGGGTTGGGGGGGGGGGGGGGGTGGATGGAGGGGAAAAAGAGCCGCGCACA
>JBMDXU010000135.1:0-18150 GCA_048594485.1 Pseudactinotalea sp.
GGGGGCGGACGCGGCCCGGTCCGGCTACGCGCGGCTCGCGGACGGGCTGCGCGAGCTGGCGCCGCGAGCGCCGCAGCGCGACGCCGTCGGGGCCGACCGGTACTCCCTGTGGTCGCGCTACTTCCTCGGCGCCGAGGTCGACCTCGACGAGACGTACGAGTGGGGGCTGGAGGAGCTCGCCCGCATCGTGGCCGAGCAGCAGGAGGTGGCCGAGCGGATCGGCGGACCGGGCACCTCGCCCGAGCGCGCGATGGAGCTGCTCGACGCCGACCCGGAGCGCCAGATCCACGGCACCGACGCCCTCCGTGCCTGGATGCAGGAGACGTCCGACGCCGCGGTGGCCGCGCTCGCCGACACCCAGTGCGACATCCCGGAGCCGGTCCGCCGGCTCGAGTGCATGATCGCGCCGACGACGTCGGGCGGCATCTACTACACCGGGCCGTCCGCCGACTTCTCTCGGCCGGGCCGGATGTGGTGGGCGGTCCCCGAGGGTGTCACCGAGTTCGGCACCTGGCGGGAGACGACGACGGTCTACCACGAGGGTGTCCCCGGACATCACCTGCAGGTCGGTCAGACGGTGTTCCGGTCGGAGCTGCTCAACTCGTGGCGCCGGATGGCGAGCTGGGTGAGCGGTCACGGCGAGGGGTGGGCGCTGTACGCGGAGCGCCTGATGGCGGACCTGGGCTTCCTCGACGACCCCGGCGACCGGATGGGCATGCTGGACGGCCAGCGCCTGCGTGCGGCCCGTGTGGCGCTCGACATCGGTGTGCACCTCGGCAAGGACTGCCCAGCCGAGTGGGGCGGCGGCACCTGGGACGCCGACAAGGCGTGGAGGTTCCTCGACGGCAACGCGAACATGGCCGAGGGCTTCCTGCGCTTCGAGCTCGACCGCTATCTCGGCTGGCCCGGCCAGGCGCCGTCGTACAAGGTCGGTCAGCGCCTCTGGGAGCAGATCCGCGACGAGAGCCGCGCCCGGGCGGGTGACGACTTCGACCTCAAGGCCTTCCACCGCCGCGCCCTCGACGTCGGCTCCGTGGGCCTCGACACGCTGCGGTACGCCCTCCTCGGCTAGCCCCCGCCAGCCCGGGTTCGGTACCGACGGACCGTGTGCGATCCGCACCGATCTCGGCACGGATCGCACACGATCGTCAGTCTCGTGGACGCCGACTCAGATGCTCGGGTCCGAGGACGGCAGCTCGCCGGACGGGGTGTCGTCCACGGGGGCGTCCTCGACGGGCGCCTCCTCACGACGCTCGACGCCGATCGTCACCTTCGTCAGCAGTGCGGCGATCGCGCCGACGGCGACCAGCACCGGGGCGAACACGGCCGTGAGTGCCGTCACGGCCACGCCGGCCGTCAGCGGGATCTCCAGCAGCGTGGACCCGTCGTCGTTCTTGATGAACACGCGGCGGACGTTGCCCTCTCGGATCAGGTCCTTGACCTGCTGCAGCAGCTCCGACCCGGAGACGGTGAACTCCTCGTACCAGGTCTTGCTCTCGCCGGACGTCGGCTGGTCGTTCATCTCTGGCTCTCCTCGCCTGGGTCCGCCTGCGGCCGTCGGCCGCGTCGGGGGTGGACCCGCTGCACCTACTCAATCAAGCATCGGTCACGATCGGAACGGGGAGAACCCACCCCCTCGGGGCGGGGTGCCCCCGGGTGGCTGCCGGACGCCCGCTCCTGGCTACGCTGGCCGGATGACTGATTCCCGCGAGTTCCGCCCACCCGCCGACGGCTGGGTGTCCCGCCAGCTCGAGACCATCGAGCGCACCGGTGACACGGGCAGCGTCGACGTCATGGGGCGCCCGGTCGTCGTCGTCGAGATCCTCGGTGCGAAGTCGGGCCTGTGGCGCAAGGTGCCGCTGATGCGCGTCGAGCACGACGGCGTCTACGCGGCTGTCGCGAGCAAGGGCGGCGCGCCCGAGCACCCGGCGTGGTACCACTCGATCACGGCGAACCCGGACGTGCGTGTGCAGGACGGCACGCAGACCCGCGACGCCCGCGCCCGGCTCGTCGAGGGCGCCGAGCGCGCGCAGTGGTGGCAGCGGTGCGTCGAGGCGTTCCCTCAGTACGCCGAGTACGAGAAGAAGACCGACCGCGAGATCCCGGTCGTCGTCCTCGAGCCGACCGCGTGAGGCTGCTGCTCGCGTCGAGCTCGCCGGCACGACTGGCGACGCTCCGGTCCGCCGGCATCGAGCCTGTCGTCCAGCCGTCGGAGATCGACGAGGACGCCGTGCTGCGCGACGCCGCCGCCGCGGGACCGCTCAGCGTGACCGACGCGGTGCAGCTGCTCGCGCGTGCCAAGGCCGAGGACGTGGGCCGCACCCGCGCGGGTCGTGACGCCGATCTGGTGATCGGGTGCGACTCGCTGCTCGACCTCGACGGCGAGGCGATGGGCAAGCCCGGCACCGCCGAGAGGGCGACACGACGCTGGCAGCGAATGCGGGGTCGCGAGGGCGTGCTCCGCACCGGGCACTGGCTGCGCACCGGCGACGGCCGCACCACCGGCGCCGTCTCGGCGACGACCGTCCGCTTCGCCGAGCTCACCGATGACGAGATCCGTGCCTACGTCGCGACCGGCGAGCCGCTCCAGGTCGCCGGTGCGTTCACCCTGGACGGCCTCGGCGGCGCCTACGTCACCCGTGTCGACGGCGACCCTCACGGCGTCGTCGGGATCAGCCTGCCGCTGCTGCGCGTGCTGCTCGGCGACCTCGGCATCACCTGGCACGAGCTGTGGACCAACCCGGGCGCTTGACCCGGGCATTGTCCATCTGCGACTAACCGATGCCCGAACCAGCGGCTGACCTACGGCACCGTTTGTCGATATCCGACAAACCCGGGCCATGCCTGTTGCCCCGCCTCACAGACTTGTCCGGCGCGGCGCGCGCGTGAACATCCCGCCTGCGCACCGGTACTAGCGTGAGCCGACGGACCCCGCGAGACATGCCCCGACGGCACGACGCTCGCCGACACCCCACCCACGACCCCCGGGAGCGAGTGCATGACCTCCGCGACCTCCTCGGCTCGCCCGTTGCGGAAGGTGCTCATCGCGAACCGTGGTGAGATCGCCGTCCGCGGCGCGCGCGCCTGCCGCGACGCCGGCTTCGCTTGGTGCGGCGTCTACGCCGACCCGGACCGGACCGCTCAGCACGTGAGCCTGGTCGACGAGGCCTACGCGCTCGGAGGCACACGCGCCGCCGAGACCTATCTCGACGCCGCCAAGATCCTCGACGTCGCGCGCCGCTCGGGCGCCGACTCGGTCCACCCGGGCTACGGCTTCCTGTCCGAGAACGCGGAGTTCGCCCAAGCGGTCATCGACGCGGGGCTGGTCTGGATCGGTCCGCCCCCGAAGGCGATCGAGGCGCTCGGCGACAAGGTCAGCGCCCGTCACATCGCGCAGCGTGCCGGCGCACCGCTGGTCGCGGGCACACCCGAACCGGTCACCGATGCCTCCGAGGTCGAGGCGTTCGCCGCCGAGCACGGCCTGCCCATCGCGATCAAGGCCGCGTTCGGCGGTGGCGGCCGCGGCCTCAAGGTCGCGCGCACCACCGAGGAGATCGGCGAGCTCTACGCCTCGGCGGTCCGTGAGGCCACCGCCGCGTTCGGCCGGGGCGAGTGCTTCGTCGAGCGGTTCCTCGACCGGCCGCGCCACGTCGAGACCCAGTGCCTCGCCGACGAGCACGGCACCGTGGTCGTCGTCTCGACCCGTGACTGCACGCTCCAGCGGCGCCACCAGAAGCTCGTCGAGGAGGCGCCCGCGCCGTTCCTGACGCCGGAGCAGGACGCCGAGCTCAGGCGCGCATCGATCGCGATCCTGTCCGAGGCGGGCTACCGCGGCGCCGGCACGTGCGAGTTCCTGCTCGGGACCGACGGCACGATCTCCTTCCTCGAGGTCAACACGCGCCTGCAGGTCGAGCACCCCGTGACCGAGGAGATCAGCGGGATCGACCTCGTGCGCGAGCAGCTGCGGATCGCTGCCGGCGAGCCGCTCGGCTACGAGACGGTGGCCACCCGCGGTCACTCGTTCGAGTTCCGCATCAACGGCGAGGACCCGGCAGCCAACTTCCTGCCCGCGCCCGGCGCGATCGAGACGCTGCGCTGGCCGAGCGGCCCCGGGGTCCGGATCGACTCCGGTGTGGTCGCGGGTGACGTCGTCTCGGGCGCGTTCGACTCGATGCTCGCGAAGATCGTGGTCACCGGCGCCACCCGCACCGAGGCGCTGCAGCGCGCCCGCCGTGCGCTCGCCGAGACGGAGGTGACGGGGATGCCCACCGTGCTGCCGTTCCACCGGGCGGTGCTCGACGACCCGGCGTTCGCGAGCGACTCCCTCGAGGGCTTCGGCGTCTACACGACGTGGATCGAGTCGGAGTTCCTCACCCGCGCCGACGTGCCGGCTGCGCCGCCCGCGAGCGCGCCCCCCGCGCCCTCCCCCGAGGAGGAGGCGCTCGAGCGGGTCGTCGTCGAGGTGGGTGGGAAGCGGCTGGAGGTCGTGCTCCCGGCGGGCCTGGGGCTCGGCGGCGGGCTGGGCAGGCGCCGCCCGCCCAAGCGTCCGACGCGGCGCACGTCGCAGCGGCTCGGCGCCAGTGGCGGCGGCAACGCGCTCGCGTCGCCCATGCAGGGCACCATCGTCAAGGTCGCCGTCTCCGACGGCGACGTCATCGCCGAGGGTGATCTCGTCGTCGTCCTCGAGGCGATGAAGATGGAGCAGCCCCTGGTGGCGCACCGCGCCGGCAGGGTGCACGGGCTCACCGCGACGGTCGGTCAGACCGTCAGCTCGGGGACCGTCATCTGCCAGATCGACCAGGTCGACGACGACGCCTGAGGCGGTCGCACGTCGCAGTAGATTCGTCGGGTGCCTCTCCCGACGACGTCACCCAGCCAGGCCGGCATCGACGCGCAGGGGATCCTCGATCTCCTGGACGCGGCCGCGCACCTCGACCTCCACAGCATCGCCATCGCGCGTGAGGGGCAGGTGGTCGCCCGCGGATGGTGGGCGCCGTACGCGGCCGACCGCGTGCACCTGGTCTACTCCTGCTCCAAGAGCCTGACGGCGTCGACGATCGCCACCCTCGTCCGCGACGGGCTGCTCGGGCTCGACGACCCGATCCTGGACCACCTCCCCCCGGACGTCCTCGACGGCGTCGACATCGCCGACGTGTGGCAGCGCGTCACGGTCCGTCACTGCCTGACGATGACGGTCGGGCACACCGCCGAGGCGTGGCAGCCCGATCTGCGACGTGAGGGCGATCTCCTGCGCGCGGTGCTCCTCAACCCGCCGGACGCCGAGCCCGGGAGCGTCTTCGCGTACAACCAGGTCGCCACCTACCTGCTGTCCCGGGCGGCCGAGCATCGCGGCGGCGCGCCTCTGGTGGACCTCGCCCGCGAGCGCGTCCTCGCTCCGCTCGGCAGCACCACGCTGGAGTGGCACCGCGACGACGACGGCCACTCCCTCGGCTTCAGCGGTGCCCACGTGCTCACCGACGACCTGCTCTCGCTCGCGCAGCTCTGGCTCGACGGCGGTCGCACGCCGGACGGCACCCAGCTCCTCCCGGCGGGGTGGGTCGACGACGCCGCCCGCCCGTTCCTCGAGGTCCCCGAGGACCCCGACTCCGACTGGGCCCAGGGGTACGGTCAGAGCTTCTGGATCGCTCGGCACGGCTACCGGGGCGACGGCGCCTACGGCCAGTACGCGATCGTGCTGCCGGAGCAGCGTGTCGTGGTCGCGATCACGTCCGAGGTCGTGGACATGCAGGAGCCGCTCGACCTGCTGTGGACCCACCTGCTCCCGGCGATCGACCGCGCCGGGTCGGGCGAGGCCGATGCCGCACTGGCGGCCCGGCTCGCCGAGCTGAGCATCCCGGCGCTGAGCGCCTCGGGCACCGCTCCCGAGCAGCGCACCTTCCCCGTCGACCCGGCGTCCGATCTCGACCCGGCCTACACCGCGGTCACGATCTCCGAGGACGGCGGGACGGTCACGCTCACGCGCGCCGGCGTCGAGCACACCATTGCTGCGGGCGACGGCGAGTGGCTGCTCGGCGAGATCAGCGACGGAGAGCGCCACCTCCCCGTCGTCGCGAGCGGCGGGTGGACCGCCGACGGGTACCGCGCCGAGGTCCGCGTCGTCGAGACGCCGCACCGGTTCCGCATCGCCACCGGCCCGGCCGGCGCCCTGCTGACCTGGCAGTGCGTCCCCCTCGGCGGCGCCGACCCGCTGCAGACCGCGGTCCGGTGACCGACGGCCCGACGACGCACTCCCGGCTGTCGTGACCGGCGGCCCGGGCGCCCCTGCCGAGGGCTGGGTCGAGTGCCGGTGCGGGGCGCGTCACTGGGGTCGCCACGGCGCCGCCGGGGTGCTGCTCACCGACGGCGCGAGCGTGGTGCTGCAGCATCGCGCAGCGTGGAGCCATCACGGCGGCACGTGGGCGCTCCCGGGCGGCGCCCTCCACGCCGACGAGAGCGCCGTCGCCGGGGCGCTGCGCGAGGCCGGCGAGGAAGCCGGCATCGCTGCCGGCGACGTCGAGGTTGTCGCCACCACCGTGCTCGCGCACCCGGACTGGTCGTACACGACCGTGATCGCCCGTGCCGTGCACGACCTCGACGTGCGGGCGACGGACGCGGAGAGCGTCGCCGTCACGTGGGTCGGGATCGACGAGGTCGCGGATCGGGAGCTGCTCCCGGCGTTCGGCGACGCGTGGCCGACGTTGCGCCGGATGCTCGCCGTCGATCTCCACGTCGTGATCGACGCCGCGAACGTCGTCGGCAGCCGCCCCGACGGCTGGTGGCGCGACCGCCGTGGCGCGACCGAGCGGCTTCTCGCCGCGGTGGCCGCGACCGCCCCCGACGGCGTCGACGCCGAGCTCGTCGGGCTGCCGGGGCGGCGATGGTGGCCGCGCTGGCACGCCGTCGTCGAGGGCGCGGCCCGGGGGTCGACGGCGCCCGAGGGCATCGAGGTCCGGGAGGCCGTCGGGTCGGGCGACGACGCCGTCGTCGCACGGACGCGCGAGCTCGTCGACGGCGGCGGCACGGTCGTCGTCGTCACCGCCGATCGTGAGCTGCGTGCTCGGGTCACCGACGCGGGCGGGTCGGCGATCGGGCCCGGTGCCCTGCGCTCGGTGCTCGACGTCTGACCGCGTCCCAGGTGCCGGAGATCCCGGGGTTCACCCAGCCTGCTGTCGTACCCTCGCGGCATGGTGCAGACCTCCGCCGACCGACGCGCCTGGGGCGTCGGGCTCGCCACGACGACGACGGACGGCCGGGTGCTCGACACCTGGTACCCGCTTCTCGGACTCGGCCCAGTGCCGGCCGACCGGCAGGGGCCCTACGGCGTGCCCGCCGATCTGGCGGCACTCGCCGTCGAGGCGCCCGCGCGCCGCACCCGCGGCGAGATCGTCCAGACCGAGATCGACCTCGACGCTCCCCCCGCCGACGCCTCCGACGCGTACCTGCGGCTGCACCTCCTCTCCCACCGGCACGCGCGCCCCAACACGATCAACCTCGACGGGCTGTTCGGTGTGCTGCAGAACGTCGTGTGGACCTCGGCCGGCCCCTGCGCGCCCGACGGCTTCGAGGACGTCCGGCTCGCTCTGCGGGCCGCCGGCCACGGCAGCCTGGCCGTCATCGGCGTCGACAAGTTCCCCCGGATGACCGACTACGTCCTCCCTCCGGGCGTGCGGATCGCGGACGCCGACCGGGTCCGGCTCGGCGCGCACCTCGCCGAGGGCACCACGGTCATGCACGAGGGCTTCGTCAACTACAACGCGGGCACCCTCGGGGCGTCGATGGTCGAGGGGCGGATCAGCCAGGGCGTCGTCGTCGGTGAGGGCTCCGACGTCGGCGGCGGCGCGTCCATCATGGGCACGCTCTCGGGCGGTGGCACCCACCAGATCTCGATCGGCTCGGGATGTCTGCTCGGGGCCAACTCCGGCATCGGGATCTCGCTCGGGGACGACTGCGTCGTCGAGGCGGGTCTGTACGTCACCGCCGGGACCAAGGTGACCGTGCGGACCGCCGACGAGCCGCACCCGCGGGTCGTCGCAGCCCGCGAGCTCTCCGGGGCGAGCAACGTGCTGTTCCGGCGCAACTCGACCACGGGGGTGGTCGAGGCCATCGGTCGCAGCGGGTCGGGCGTCACGTTGAACGCGGCCCTGCACGCGCAGTGAGCCGGGGCCGACGCCGCCGCGGTGTGGGGGCGGCGCTGCTCGGCGTGGCGGTGCTGCTCGCCGTCGCGGTCGGCGGTGTGGTGCTGCTGCTGCGCTCCATCGAGGTCGAGCGGCCGTTCTCGGCAACGTGCGTGGCCTCGGACGGCGAGGCTCGGGCGCTCCTCGACCCCGATCAGGCCGCGACCGCCGCCATGATCGCCGGCATCGGCGTCGAGCGCGGGCTCCCGGCCCGCGCGGTGACGATCGCCCTCGCGACGGCGATGCAGGAGTCGCGGATCCGCAACATCGACTACGGCGACCGGGACTCGGTCGGCATCTTCCAGCAGCGCCCGTCGCAGGGCTGGGGCACCGTCGAGCAGATCATGGACCCGGTGTACTCGACCAACGCGTTCTACGACGCCCTGGTGGAGATCGACGGCTACCTCGACATGGAGATCACCGACGCCGCGCAGGCGGTGCAGCGCTCGGCGTTCCCGGAGGCGTACGCCCAGCACGAGCAGATGGCGCGCCTGTTCGCGTCGGCGCTCACCGGGTGGTCCGACGCGGCCCTCATCTGCCACCTGCACGACGGCGACGTCGCCGACACACCCACCGCCGTCGCCGACGCCGCTGCACGCGACTTCCCCACCGCCGTCGTCACGGCCGGCGACGACGGGACCGTCACCCTCTCCGGCCGGGTGACCGACGACGACACACGCTCCGCGTGGGCGCTGGCCCACTGGGCGGTGTCGACGGCCGAGAGCACCGGCGTCGACGAGGTCACGATCGGCTCGCTCACGTGGTCGCGCGCCGACGGGCGGGACGCCGCGTGGGTCACCGCCGAGACTCCCGCTCCGGACGGGACCGTCGTGCTGCGGTGACGCCTCAGCGGGAGGCGGGCGGAGTGTAGTCCCGCTCCGGGGCGCCGGTGTAGACCTGGCGCGGGCGCCCGATCTTAGTGCTCTTGTCCGCGATCATCTCGCGGTACTGGGCGATCCAGCCGGGCAGGCGGCCGAGGGCGAACAGCGGCGTGAACATCTGCGTCGGGAAGCCCATGGCCTTGTAGATCAGGCCCGTGTAGAAGTCGACGTTCGGGTAGAGCTTGCGCTCGATGAAGTAGTCGTCGTTGAGGGCGATGTCCTCGAGCTCGCGGGCGATGTCGAGGAGCGGGTCGGACTTGCCCAGCTTCGTCAGTACGGCGTCGGCCGACTTCTTGACGATCGCGGCGCGCGGGTCGTAGTTCTTGTACACGCGGTGCCCGAAGCCCATGAGGCGGATGCCCGCCTCCTTGTTCTTCACCTTCGTCATGAAGGTGCTGACGTCGTCGTCCGAGGCGTGGATCTCGTTGAGCATCGCGAGCACGGCCTCGTTCGCGCCGCCGTGTGACGGGCCCGACAGCGCCCCGACCCCGGCCGAGACCGAGGCGAACAGGTTCGCCTGCGCCGAGCCGACGATCCGCACCGTCGACGTCGAGCAGTTCTGCTCGTGGTCGGCGTGCAGGATGAGCAGCATGTCGAGCGCCTTGACCAGCTCCGGGTCCGGGGTGTTGTCCTGGAACGGCAGCCCGAACGTCATCCGGTAGAAGTCCTCGACGTACCCGAGGTTGGTGTCCGGGTACAGCTGCGGCAGGCCAGTGGCCCGCTTGGCGATGTTCGCGATCATCGTCGGCAGCTTGGCCAGCAGCAGCACCGTGGCGCGGTCGAGCTGCTCGGGGTCGAACGGGTCGAGCGTGTGCTCGTAGTACGTCGACAGCCCGGCCACCCCCGCCTGGAGGACCGACATCGGGTGCGCGTTGAGCGGGAACGCCGTGAAGAACTTCTGGAAGTTCTCGTGCAGCAGGGTGTGCTTGTTGATCCGCGCGACGAACGCGTCGAGCTCGGACGTGCTGGGGAGCTCGCCGTAGATGAGCAGGTAGGCCACCTCGAGGAACGAGCTGCCCTCCGCGAGCTGGTCGATCGGGTAGCCGCGGTACCGCAGGATGCCCGCGTCGCCGTCGATGTAGGTGATCTTCGACTCGCAGTTGGCCGTGTTCATGAAGCCCGGGTCGAGCGTGACCAGGCCGGTGTCCTTGAGGAGGTTGGGGATGAGGACGCCGTCGTTCCCCTCGACGGCGGCCACACGGGGGAAGCTCAGTTCCTTGCCGTCGACGGCGAACGTGGCGGGGCTGAGGCTGGCGTCGGACATCGGTGACCCTTCTCAAAGACGCAGGAATCCAGCAATCACTGTAAACGCTGACGGCGACGCCGCCCGAACGCGGTCGTGCGCCGAGAGCCCCGCGGTCTCGACTGTCGGGACGCCGACGCCGTCGGGTTGCTCAGGTACTGGACCTGACTTTATCTTTACTCGTTGCATGACACGGCCTCACCGGCCCCGAACCCGCACCATCCGATCACCAGCGACCCAGCCCGTGACCCGGGCGCCCTCGCGGCGAGAGCTTCATCGTGGCAGCGCTCGTTCCCCGCCCCCGACGCATCGACGGGACGACGAACGGTAGAACCACCGTGAACCTCACCAGCACCGGTCTGTACGACCCTCGGGTCGAGCGAAGCGACTGCGGCGTCGGGTTCATCACGCGCAAGGACGGTGTCCCCAGCCACGACGTGATCGTGAAGGGGGACGAGGCGCTCTGCGCCATCCCCCACCGAGGCGGTCGGTCGTCGGAGGGGGTGGGCGACGGCGCCGGAGTCAGCGTCGACCTGTCCGTCGAGTTCTTCAGCGCGATCACGGACGTCCCGCTCGAGCCGGGCAGGTTCGGCGTCGGCAACTTCTTCATGCCGACGGACCCCGCCGCCTGGCCGGCCGCGAGGGACCTCGTGGCGGACGCCCTGGCCGCGGTGGGTGTCGAGATCCTCCTCGTCCGCGACGTCCCCGTCGACGACTCCGTGCCGCTGCCGTCCGCGAAGCGCTACCAGCTGCCCATCGTGCAGTGGGTCTTCCGGGCACCGACGACATGGGACAGGACCGACCTCGACCGCGCCGCCAACGACGCGCTGCTGCGCATCGAGAGCGCGGCCTTCGGGTCGCCGGAGCTGACCGGCCTGTACCCGCTCTCGCTCAGCGCCCGCACCCAGGTGCTCAAGGGTCGCCTCAATTCGGGCGAGGTCATCCGCTACTTCACCGACCTGCTCGACGAGCGGCACTCGGTGCGCACCCTCTACTTCCACACGCGGTTCTCGACCAATACCGAGCCGCACCCGAGCATGGCGCAGCCGTTCCGGATGATGGCGCACAACGGCGAGCTCAACACCGACCGCAAGAACCGTGTGGCCGACGAGGCGCTCGCCACCGCACGAAGCCGCAGCATCGTGCGCCCACCCGGGCAGTCCGACTCGAGCCGACTCGACCAGACCCTCCAGAGCCGTGTGTTCGACGACGGCCTGGGCCTCGTGGAGGCGGTCGTCTCGTTGATGCCGCCGGCGTGGGAGAACGACCGCACCCTTCCCGCCGACGTGCGCGACATGCTCGAGTACTTCTCGCTCTACGAGGAGAAGAACGACGGCCCGGCGGCGATCATCTTCAGCGACGGCGACGTCGTCGGTGCCCGCCTCGACCGGCTCGGGCTGCGGCCGCTGCGGACCGTCGAGACGTCCGAGTACCTGGTCGTCGCCTCCGAGGCGGGGCAGATCGACTTCCCGCCGGAGTCGGTGACCCACCGCGGCCGTATCGAGGCCGGCGGGATGCTCTACCTCGACCACCGCACCGGCACGGTGCACCGCACCCGGGAGGCGCTCGCCGCCCTCGCCGCCCGCCGCGACTACGGAGCCCTGCTCCGCCGGGCGCGTGTGCACCTCGACGACCTCGACGTGGGTCAGCTCGAGCGCGGCAGCACGACCCTGGGCTACGACGGCGACCTGCCGCTGGCGGGCCGGTACGTCGCCTACTCGCTCAACTCCGAGAGCTTCCGGTTCATGATGGACCCGATGCTGGCCTCAGGCGCCGAGCGCATCTCGGCGATGGGGTACGGCAACGCCATCAACGCGCTGTCCGACACCGAGGGCGGCATGGCGAAGTACTTCTCGCAGCGGTTCGCCCAGGTGACGAACCCCTCGCTCGACTCCATCCGTGAGGCCGACGGCATGAGCATGCGCGTCGCGCTCGGTGCCAAGCAGGGCAGCGGCGCCGACATGACGCAGATCGTCGTCGACTCCCCCGTGCTCGGTCACCTCGAGATGCTCAAGCTCCGCGAGCAGACCGTGACGCCGCTGCGCCGGTTCAGGATGCTGTACGAGCCACGCCCCCACGACCCGGCGGCCAACGCCGCGTCGATGAAGACGGCGCTGGCGCAGCTGTGCGCCGAGGTCGAGGAGTTCGCCCTCGCCTCCGGCGGCATCGCGGTCGTCACCGACCGCAGCGTGTCCTCGACGCACGCACCGCTGCCGCTGCCGCTCGCGCTCGCCGCGATCAACCGGCGGCTGGTGGAGTCCGGGCTGCGGCTGCGGGTGTCCGTGGTCGCCGAGAGCGGGCAGCTGCCGAGCTCGCACCACATCGCCGTCGCGCTCGGCTTCGGCGCCTCCGCCGTCTACAGCATCGCTGCACGCCTGCGCGCGGAGCAGAAGTACCCGGCCGAGCCCGCTCCCGCCGAAACGGTCACCGACACCGACCGCGCCGTCGAGAAGTTCCGCACGGCCTCGGTGAAGTCGCTCGCCAAGACGATGGGCCGCGTGGGCCTGTGCACGGTCGAGAGCTACATCGGCGGCGAGTTCTTCGAGCCGAACTACCTCGACACCCGCGACGACGTGCTCGCTCAGTGCTTCCCCCACCTCGACGCCCCCGTGGGCGGCGTCGGGTTCGAGAGGATCGCGAACGCCAGCACCCAGTGGCACGCGCTGGCCCGCGAGATCACGACCGAGGCCGAGATCCCGCTGCTCGGACTCTTCAAGGAGCGGGCCGAGGGTGCTGGGCACTCCTACGGCACCGTCGTCGTCCGCGGCTTCGAGGACATGACCGAGGAGCCGGTGGCGTTCGCGCCGTCGGAGCAGACCGACCCGAGCCTGCGGCTGCTCACCCTCAACGGTCTCGACGACGCGTTCGGGCTCACCGACGAGGCGTACCAGAACACCGGCTACGCCCAGCTCAGCGACGAGGCGATCGACTCCTTCCGCATCACGCCGGGCTATCGCGACTTCGTCCGCGACACCCGCGCCGAGCGAGCGCGCCGGCCGTCCGCCCTGCGCGACGTGCTCACGTTCCCCGCCGACGTCACCGGGCTGCGCACCGCCGCGGAGTTCGCCGCGGAGCTCGACAGGTTCGCGCTCGAGGGCAACGAGAGTGTGCTGGTCCGCGGCCTCGTCGTCGAGGAGGCCCCCAAGGGCACGGCCGGCGACCCCGCGGCCCGCGGCACCTTCACGCTGCGGCTCACCGACGTCTCCGGCCCCGAGCCGGAGCGGTACGCCGCGCTCGTCGACGCGCTCGTGCAGACCTACCCCCACGAGGTCCACGGCCACGAGATCGCCGACGCGGCCACCGGGGCCACGCTGTCGGTGACGGTGTCCGGTCGCACGGCCCGGTTCCTGCGGCTGCTTCGCCCCGCGCCCGAGCTGATGCCGCTCGAGCAGGTGCAGCCCGCGCACGAGATCACCCGCACGCTGACCTCGGGGGCGATGAGCCACGGTGCGCTGGTCGCGACCGCGCACGAGGCGGTCGCCCACGGCACCAACATGGCCGGCGGGCTGTCCAACTGCGGCGAGGGCGGCGAGCACCTGTCCCGCTACGGCACGATCCGCGGGTCCCGCATCAAGCAGTTCGCGTCCGGCCGCTTCGGGATCTGGGCGGGGTACCTGGCCGACCCGATGCTCCAGGAGCTCGAGATCAAGATCGGGCAGGGCGCCAAGCCCGGGGAGGGCGGGCAGCTGCCCGCGCCGAAGGTCACGGTCGAGATCGCCGCGGCCCGTGGCGGCACTCCCGGCGTCGAGCTGGTCTCGCCGCCGCCCCACCACGACACCTACTCGATCGAGGACCTCGCCCAGCTCATCCACGACTGCAAGGCGGCCCGGGTCCGTGTGATCGTCAAGCTGGTGAGCTCGGAGGGCATCGGCACGATCGCCGTCGGCGTGGCCAAGGCCGGCGCCGACGTCATCAACGTCGCCGGCAACACCGGCGGCACCGGGGCGGCTCCGGTGACCAGCCTGAAGTACGCGGGCCGCTCGGCCGAGATCGGTGTGGCCGAGGTGCACCAGGCGCTCACCGTCAACGGGCTGCGGCAGAAGGTCACGCTGCGCTGCTCGGGCGCCCACCAGACCGGGCGCGACGTCGTCATCTCCGCGCTGCTCGGCGCCGACAGCTTCGAGTTCGGCACCACCGCGCTGATGATGCTCAAGTGCGTGATGGCGAAGAACTGCAACATCAAGTGCCCCGCCGGTCTCACGACCAACCCCGAGGCGTTCGACGGCGACCCGCGCGCCCTCGCGCAGTTCCTCCTCAACGTCGCGCACGACGTCCGCGAGCTGCTCTCCCGGCTCGGGCTGTCGTCGCTGCGTGAGGCGCGTGGGCGGGGCGACCTGCTGCAGCTGCTCGAGCACCCGTCCGCCGTCGGTCGCCTCGACGTGCGCCGCATGCTCGCGAGCGTGCCCGAGCACGTGGTCGAGAACCCGGTCTACCTCGAGAAGGACTTCGCGGTCGACGACGCGCTCATCGAGACGATCCGTGCCGCGCTCGTGGACGAGCGGCAGGAGCGTGTCGAGCTGGACGCAGGCACCCTGCGCAACGCGAACAAGACCGTCGGGGGCCAGCTGTCGATCGACGTCGAGCGTCTCCTCAACCACGAGCTGACCGACGACGTCGTGGCCCAGCTGCCGGCGGCCGCCACCGACGAACGCGGCCGCAGCTACCTGCTGCCCGACTCCGTCGTCGTCACCTCCCACGGCTCGGCGGGGCAGTCCTTCGGGGCGTTCTGCAACGACGGCCTCAGCCTGCGGCACACCGGCACCGCCAACGACGGCGTCGGCAAGTCCGCGGGCGGCGGGCAGATCGCCGTCCTCGACCCGGGCGGAGGCAGCACGCTCCCGGGCGGGAACGTGCTGATCGGCAACTTCGCTCTCTTCGGTGCGACCGGTGGCCGGTTGTTCGTCCAGGGCGAGGCCGGCGACAGGTTCGCCGTCCGCAACTCCGGGGCGACCGCCGTCGTCGAGGGGGTGGGCGAGTTCGGGTGCGAGTACATGACCAACGGTGCCGTGCTCAACCTCGGCCGCGCCGGCAAGGGCCTGGGCAACGGGATGAGCGGCGGGTTCGTCTACCAGTACGACCCCGAGGGCACCATCGCCTCGCGTGTGAGCGAGGACTCGCTGATCACGCTCGCGCTGACGGACGTCGAGCACGGCGCGTTCCACGAGGTCGCGGTGACGACGATGCTGCAGTGGCACGTCGAGGCGACCGGGTCGCGGCTCGCGACCAAGCTGCTCGCGGAGTGGTCGAGCGCGCGCGAGCGGTTCTTCGTCGGGATGCCCCGCGCGCTGCTGCTCTACCAGGACGCCGACGCGATCGCCGCGCACAAGCCCCGCAAGGAGCTGCTCGAGGAGCTCGGGGTCGCGATCGCGACCGACAAGCTCCGTGAGTTCAAGGAGCACTACCGCGACCAGCGCCCCGTCGCCGATGGCCGCGCCCCGGTCATCGGCGGCAGCGACGTGAGCGACATGTACGGGCTCCTCAGCTCCTACACCGTGCTCAGCGCCGCCCAGGAGATCGCGCTCGACCGGGTCGCCGGTGCCACCTCGATCAACGAGCCCGTCGTCGTCGAGACGGCCCGCAGGCTCGTGCTCACCGAGGACTTCGCCGTCATGCAGCGGCTGGTCAAGTCGGTGCGCACCCGCCTCGAGCAGTTCGAGGACCACGAGCTCGCCACCCTCGTCGCCGGCAAGCGCCTCGACGACTACCGCCGTTCGCTGCAGCTGCGCAACGTCCGCAGCATGGACGCGCTGGGCACGTACGGCTGGATCCTGTTCCAGCAGACCAAGAACAGCCGCCGCGCCCGCGCCGCTCGCTTCGACGAGATGCTGGCGACGGCGTCACTGGACGGCCTCGCCGACCTCGCCCAGTCCCTCACCGCCACGGTGGTGACCCCATGACCCCGCTGTGGCTGCCTTCTGAGACAAGCCCGATTCGTCTGCCTCGTGAGACACGACCGACGGCGGCCCTCAGGGCGCGATGGTCGCCATCCGCGTGGTCGGGTGTCGGGAGGGCGGCATGACCAGCCTCTTCATCCCGCAGGACGCGCCGTTCTCCATCGAGCAGCAGAGCTGGCTCGCCGGCTTCCTCGCCGGGCTGGCGTCGGCGCATCGCGACAAGCCCGCCGGGCCGGCGCCGTCGATGACCGTTCAGGTTCTCTACGGCAGCCAGACCGGCAACTGCGAGCTCCTCGCCGAGGACCTCGCGGCGTCGTCGGCCACGCGTGGTGTGAAGGCGGACGTGCAGCCGCTCGACTCCGCGACGCCGGAGTCGCTCGCCGAGGCCGGTCACGTCCTGATCATCACCTCGACCTACGGCGAGGGCGAGATGCCCGACAACGCCGAGCTGTTCTGGGAGGCGCTGAGCAGCGACTCCGCGCCGCGGCTGGAGTCGCTGCAGTTCTCGGTGCTGGGTCTCGGCGACACCGGGTACGACAACTTCTGCGAGGCAGGCCGTCTCATCGACATGCGGCTGGAGCAGCTCGGAGCGACACGGTTCGCGCCGCGTGTCGACTGCGACGTCAGCTACGAGGACGACGCCGCCGGATGGATCGAGGCCGTCGTCGACCTGCTCGCCAAGCAAGCACCGGCCGGGACCACCACCGGCGACAGCACGCCGTCGGCCTCCCCGGCGCGGCAGCGCTCCGCGTGGAACCGCAAGACCCCGTACCCGTCCCGGCTGGTCGCGAACCGGGTGCTCTCCGGCCCGGGCAGCGCCAAGGAGATCCGGCACATCGAGCTCGCCCTCGGGAACAGCGGGATCGAGTACGCCGCGGGAGACGCCCTCGCTGTCATGCCGCGCAACGACCCGGCGCTCGCCGATGCGGTGCTCGAGCGGCTCGGGCACGCCGCCGAGACCGCCGTCGGCGACCGCAGCCTGCGGGACGCGCTCGAGCACGCCTGGGAGATCCGGACCCCCAGCAAGGACCTGATCGCCGCGCTCGCCGAGCGCAACCCCGACGGTGAGCTCGCCGCGCTCGTGGGTCGCGAGGACCGCGAGCCGCTCGAGAACTGGCTGTGGGGCAAGGACACGGTCGATCTTCTCGACCTCAACCCTGCGCACACGTTCGACGTCGACGAGCTGGTGTCGCTGTTCCGGCCCCTGCAGCATCGCGCGTACTCGATCTCGTCGAGCCCGCTGGCGAGCCCCGATCGCATCCATCTCACGGTGGCATCGGTGAGGCACGGGGCCGACCGGGTGCGCGGCGGTGTCTGCTCGACCTTCCTCGCCGACCGGCTCGGCGAGGACGACGACGCGGGCATCTTCCTGCAGCCGAACCAGGCCTTCCGGCTCCCCGCCGACGGCGACCGTCCGATCGTCATGATCGGCCCGGGAACCGGTGTGGCCCCGTTCCGGGCGTTCCTGCAGGAGCGGGCCGCGACCGGCGCGACAGGCCCGGCCTGGCTCTTCTTCGGCGACCAGCACCGCGCGAGCGACTTCATCTACGCCGACGAGCTCCAGGCGCATCTCGACTCCGGTCTGCTCACGCGTCTCGACCTCGCGTTCTCGCGCGACCAGGCCGAGAAGATCTACGTGCAGACCCGCATGCGGGAGCACGGCGCCGAGCTCGTCGCGTGGCTCGAGCAGGGCGCCCACGTCTACGTGTGCGGTGACGCGAGCAGGATGGCGAAGGACGTCGACGCAGCCCTCGTCGGGATCGTCGCCGAGCACCTCGGCCGCACCCCGGACGCCGCCGCCGACTACGTCAACGACCTCAAGCGAGCCAAGCGCTACGTGCGCGACGTCTACTGACCCCGCTCCCCCGATTTCGTTGACGTTCTGCCCCCACCAGCGCTTTCGTTGACGTTCTGCCCCCACCAGCGATGTCGTTGACATTCTGGCGCCGCGCCGGATT
>JBMDXU010000136.1:0-5086 GCA_048594485.1 Pseudactinotalea sp.
CCGAGGAGCAGTCGCAGCGCGGCGCCGCACTGACGGAGGAGCTGGGTGAGCACGATGATCAGATCCCTGGGACGAGGCTGACGAGCAGGTCGATGAGCTTGATCCCGACGAACGGCACGACGAGGCCGCCGACGCCGTAGACCAGGATGTTGCGGCGCAGCACGGAGGCGGCGTCGCCGGCGCGGAACCGCACGCCGCGCAGCGCGAGCGGGATGAGCGCGACGATGATGAGCGCGTTGAACACGACCGCGGACAGGATCGCCGACTCGGGTGTGCTCAGCCGCATCACGTTGATGCCCGCGAGACCGGGATAGGCGGCCACGAAGATCGCGGGGATGATCGCGAAGTACTTCGCGACGTCGTTCGCGATCGAGAACGTGGTGAGCGCCCCACGCGTGATGAGCATCTGCTTGCCGATGGCGACGACGTCGATCAGCTTGGTCGGGTCGCTGTCGAGGTCGACCATGTTGCCGGCCTCCTTGGCAGCGGAGGTCCCGCTGTTCATCGCGACACCGACATCGGCCGCGGCGAGGGCGGGGGCGTCGTTGGTGCCGTCGCCGGTCATCGCGACGAGACGACCGCCGGCCTGCTCGCGGCGGATGAGGTCGAGCTTGTCGGGCGGTGTGGCCTCCGCGAGGACGTCGTCCACGCCCGCCTCACGCGCGATGGCCTCGGCGGTCAGCCGGTTGTCACCGGTGACCATGACCGTGCGGATGCCCATGGCACGCAGCTGGGCGAAACGCTCCTTCATGCCCGTCTTGACGATGTCCTTGAGGTGGACCACCCCGAGCACGACGTGCGTCTCGCCCTCGACGCGTCCGACGACGAGCGGAGTTCCGCCGTCGGCGGCGATGCGGTCGACGACGGCGGCCAGCCCGGCCGTGTCGGCGTCGTCGCCGAGCCAG
The DNA here is from genome assembly GCA_048594485.1 of Pseudactinotalea sp. GTDB lineage: Bacteria > Actinomycetota > Actinomycetes > Actinomycetales > Beutenbergiaceae > Pseudactinotalea. The sequence goes on from JBMDXU010000136.1 coordinate 906, forward strand.
GCGCGGACGGCACTGGCCGCCCCCTTGCGGATCGCGGTACCGCCGGGCAGGTCGACGCCCGACATCCGGGTGGTGGCGGAGAACTCGACGAAGGTCGCACCGGGGGCCTCATCCGGTCGGGCCGGGCTCGCGGCGTTCGCGAGCCGGACGATCGAGCGCCCCTCCGGGGTGGCGTCCGCGAGGCTGGCGACACGGGCGGCGTCGCGGAGCTCGTCCTCGCCGACGCCGGCCATGGGGACGAACGCGACCGCCTCGCGGTTGCCGAGCGTGATCGTGCCGGTCTTGTCGAGCAGCAGCGTGCTCACGTCGCCGGCCGCCTCGACGGCGCGACCGGACATCGCCAGGACGTTGACCTTGACGAGGCGGTCCATGCCCGCGATCCCGATGGCGGACAGGAGGGCGCCGATGGTCGTGGGGATGAGGCAGACGAGCAGGGCGATCAGCACGACGAGCGGCGTGGGCGCGCCGGCGTACGACGCCATCGGCGGGAGCGTGAGGACGACGGCCCCGAACACCGCGGTCAGGCTGATCAGCAGGATCTCGAGGGCGACCTCGTTCGGGGTCTTGCGGCGCGAGGTGCCCTCGACCAGCGCGATCATCCTGTCGAGGAACGTCTCCCCGGGCGCGGTGGTGATGCGGACGACGATCCGGTCCGAGAGCACGGTGGTGCCTCCCGTCACCGAGCTGCGATCACCACCGGCCTCGCGGATCACCGGTGCCGACTCGCCGGTGATGGCGCTCTCGTCGACCGAGGCGACGCCCTCGATGACATCGCCGTCGCCCGGGACGACCTCGCCGGCGTCGACGACGACGACGTCACCGATCCTCAGCTCGGTGGCGGCGACCTCGGTGAAGGTGCCGTCGTCGAGGCGTCGACGCGCGGTCGTGGCGGTGCGGGTGGCGCGGAGCGAGTCGGCCTGCGCCTTGCCGCGGCGCTCCGCGACCGCTTCGGCGAGGTTGCCGAAGATCACGGTGAGCCACAGCCACACCGCGAGCGAGACGGTGAACGTGGTGGGGCCGACGAGGGCCGCGACGGTGGTCGCCACCGAGCCGAGCCAGACGACGAACATCACGGGGTTGCGCCAGAGGGTGCGCGGGTCGAGCTTGCGGAGCGCGGCGGGGAGCTCGGCGAGCATGGTGCGCAGGAGTGCGCCGGTGGTGGTCGATCGACCGGTGGCCGTGGTCATGACAGTGCCTCCGCGACGGGGCCGAGAACGAGAGCGGGGAAGAAGGTGAGGGCGCCGACCACGAGCACGACCGCCGTCGTCACCCCCGCGAACAGAGGGGTGTGGGTGGGGAGGGTGCCCGACGTGCTGGGTGTGCGGCCCTGCGCGGCGAGACGGCCGGCGAGGACGAGCACGAGGCCGATCGGCACGAGCCGGCCGAGCAGCATGGCGAGCGCGAGCGTGACCTGGAAGAAGGTGGAGGTCACGGTGAGGCCGCCGAAGGCGGAGCCGTTGTTGTTCGCGGCCGACGCATAGGCGTAGAGCACCTCGGTGAAGCCGTGCTGCCCGGGGTTGCCCATCGCGTCGAGGGTGTCCAGGTTCGCCATCGCCAGGCCGGTGCCGAGGAGCACGAGCACCGGCGAGGTCAGCGTGTAGAGGGCGACGCAGACCATCTCGTTCTTCCCGATGCGCTTGCCCAGCAGCTCGGGTGTGCGACCGACCATGAGTCCGCAGATGAACACCGCCAGCACGACCATGACGAGCATGCCGTACAGACCCGTCCCGACACCGCCGGGGCTGACCTCGCCGAGGAGCATGTTGAGCAGCACCACACCTCCCCCGATCGGTGTCATCGAGTCGTGGGACGAGCTGACCGCGCCGGTGGAGGTACCGGTGGTGACGACGGCGAACAGCGCGCTCGCCCAGGTCCCGAACCGGGTCTCCTTGCCCTCCATCGCCGCGCCGGCGGCCTGTGCGGCCGGCGACTGGGCCGTGGCCTCCGCCCACGTCGCGACCGCGAGCGCTCCGAGCAGCAGGGTGAGCATCACGCCGAGCACCATCCGCGACTGACCACGGTTGCCGAGCAGCGTGCCGAGCGTGCGGGTGAGGCTGACGGGGATCAGCAGGATCAGCAGCACCTCGAGCAGGTTCGTGAGGGCGGTGGGGTTCTCGAAGGGGTGGGCCGAGTTCGCGTTGAAGAACCCGCCGCCGTTGGTGCCGAGCTCCTTGATGGCCTCCTGGCCGGCGACCGGGCCGCCCGGGATGGTGATCGGCGCGCCGGCGATTCCCGTGGCGGTGACCTCGTGCAGGTTCTGCACCACACCACCGGCCATCAGCAGCACCGCGGCGACGGCCGAGATCGGGAGCAGGATCCGAAGGGTGATCCGGACCAGGTCGACCCAGACGTTGCCGATCGTCTCCGCGTGGCTGCGGGTGAAGCCTCGGATCACCGCACCGGCGACGGCGATCCCGACGGCGGCCGAGAGGAAGTTCTGGACGGCGAGACCGGCCATCTGGGCCGTGAACCCCAGGGTGCTCTCGCCGGCGTAGGACTGCCAGTTGGTGTTCGTCACGAACGACACCGCGGTGTTGAACGCCATGTCCCACGACATGCCGCTCATGCCCCGCGCCCACGGCAGCCATGCCTGCGTCATGAGGATCGTCATCAGCACCGCGATCCCCACGAGGGAGAACGCGACGAGGGCGACGACGTACTGCCGCGGCGACTGCTCGGACTCGGCGTTCACGCCACCGAGGCGGTACAGCGCGCGCTCGAGCCGGTTGTGGCGGGTTCCTTCGATGACGCGCGCCATGTGGTCGCCCAGCGGGACGTGCACGGCGGCGAGCACGATCACGACCGCGCCGATCGTGAGCAGCCCGGCGAGGGTGTCCGACATCAGTCGTCCACGAGGGGGGCGGGGAAGGTCGTCATGGCTGCCATGACAACGCCCGCGGGTCCTGCACGGATGCGGTGTTGTCGTCCGGCTAGCCGTCCTTGTCGCGTTCTTAGCGGCGGGAACGGCTCAGTGCGACTGGTCGGCGAACCAGGCGACCCACCGGCGCTGGGCGGCGGTCTCGACGGCGTGGGGGTGGTAGCGCGAGCGGACCCAGGCGATCGCGTCGTCGGCGGACATCCCGGTCCGGGTCACGAGAGCGGCGAGCACGGTGCCCGTCCGGCCGACGCCGCCGCGGCAGCACACCTCGAGCACCTCACCCGAGCGGGCGAGGTCGCCGTGCTCGACGACGAGGCGCGCGGTCTCGTCGCGATCGGCGGGCAGACCGAAGTCGCGCCACGCCACCCAGGTGGTCGGCCACGACCCGACCTGTTCACCGCGCCGCAGCCTGCCCAGCGCCAGCGCGCGATCGACGTGCTCCTCCGGCAGCGGCTCCACCCTGCCGCGCCCGATGAGCCGGGCGCCGTCGGGGAGCACGATCGAGCGCATCCCGCCAGTATCGACTGCGACATCGCGACGGCACGGCTCCGCTCAGCCCGTCGGGGCCAGCTGGACGCCGATCGTCACCTGCGCGACACCCCGTCCATCCTCCTCGTAGCCGGTCGCGGCGAGCAGACGGCCGACGACGGCACGGACCTCGCCGGTCGTCGCCGACGCGCGCTGGATCAGGTCAGCGCCGTCATCGAGACCGAGCGTGACCGAGACCCGTGTGACCGCGCGTCGCTCCTCCCGGACCCGGCCCTCGATCGCCGTCACGCACGCGTCGACGACACCCTCGATGCGGCTGCGGGTCCGGGTGGGCGGGGAGATCGTCCGCGACCGCGACACCGCTCCCGGCGGCGTCGGCAAGCGGACCTGCGAGGACTCGCGCCCGTGCGCCATCGCCGCGACCGACCGCCCCATGCCGGTCCCGAGCAGCGCACAGAGCTCCGCCTCGGGAACCTCGGCGATCCGGGGCAACGACGTCAGTCCCGCCGCGAGAAGCCGTTCGCGCGTGCGCTCGCCCACACCCCAGATCTCGTCGAGCGCGAGAGCCGCGCGTACGCCGGGCTCCGCCTCCGGGGCGATGACGACGAGCCCGTCCGGTTTCGCCCGTCGGCTCGCCAGCTTGGCCATCAGCTTGGTCCGGCCAACCCCGGCGCTCACCGGCAGCCCCACCTCCTCGCGACACCGGGAGCGCAGCTGCGCGGCGATGCGCGCCGTACCCTCGGCATCTGCCGCCACCGCGCCGACGTCGAGGAACGCCTCCTCGACGGAGCCGGGCTCCACCAACGGCGTCACC
>JBMDXU010000137.1:0-2003 GCA_048594485.1 Pseudactinotalea sp.
CCATCGAGACGATCGACTACACGGCGCGGACCGAGGCGGAGGAGGGCCAGCTGCGGGAGGACGCGCTGACGACGGCGCAGATCCGCCTCCTCGACCCCACGATCGTGCAGCCGACGTTCCGGCAGCTCCAGCAGAACCGGCCGTTCTACACGTTCGAGGAGCTGTCCGTGGACCGGTACCAGGTCGACGGCACCACCCAGGACACCGTGATCTCGGTCCGCGAGCTCGACATGTCGCGGGTGCAGAGCTCCTGGACCAACGACCACACGGTCTACACGCACGGCTACGGCGTCGTCGCCGCCTACGGCAACACGGTCAACGCCGAGGGACGCCCGACGTTCCTGCAGTCCGGGATCCCGACCACCGGCCGGCTCGGCGATTACGAGCCGCGCATCTACTTCAGCCCGAACGCGCCGGAGTACTCGATCGTCGGCGCCCCGGAGGGCACCGCGCCCTGGGAGCTGGACTACCCGGACGACGACGCCCCCAACGGCCAGCAGTCCTACACCTACACCGGTGACGGCGGCCCGTCGGTGGGCAACATCTGGAACCAGGCGCTGTTCGCGGCCCGCTTCGGGAGCGAGCAGATCCTGTTCTCGGACCGCGTCACCGACGAGTCGCAGATCCTGTTCGACCGCGACCCGCGGCAGCGTGTCTCGAAGGTGGCCCCGTACCTGACGCTGGAGGACGACGCCTATCCCGCCGTCGTCGACACCGACGGTGACGGCGTTCGCGAGGTCGTGTGGATCGTCGACGCCTACACGACGTCGGACAACTTCCCGTACAGCCAGCACCAGACGCTCACCGACGCGACGACGGACACCCTGACCGACGCGGAGACGCAGGCGCAGTTCGCCGTCCCCGAGATCAACTACATCCGCAACTCGGTCAAGGCCGTCGTCGACGCCTACACCGGCGAGGTGACGCTGTTCGCCTGGGACCCGGAGGACCCGGTGCTGCAGACCTGGCAGCAGATCTACCCGAACGCGACCAGGCCGATCGAGGAGATCAGCGGCGACCTGATGTCGCACCTGCGCTACCCCGAGGACATGTTCAAGGTGCAGCGCGAGCTGCTCACCCGCTACCACGTGACCGACCCGGCGACCTTCTACAACGAGGGCGACTTCTGGGCCGTCCCGAACGACCCGGTGCGTGGCGAGGGTGTGGCCCAGCCGCCGTACTACCTGACGCTCCAGATGCCGGGGCAGCAGGCGCCGTCGTTCTCGTTGAGCACGAGCTTCATCATCAACGGGCGCGACGTGCTCACCGGATTCCTCGCGGTCAACTCCGAGACGGGCAGTCAGGACGGCGTGGTCGACCCCGACTACGGGACGCTGCGCCTGCTCGAGCTGCCGCGTGACCTGACCGTGCCGGGGCCGGGTCAGGTGCAGAACAACTTCAACTCCGACGCCGAGGTGGCCGAGCAGCTGAACATCCTGGGTCGTGGCGACTCGGAGGTGCTGCGCGGCAACCTGCTCACGCTGCCCGTGGGCGGCGGAGTGCTGTACGTGCAGCCCGTGTACGTCGCCTCCTCCAACAACACGTCGCTGCCGCTGTTGCGGCGCGTGCTGGTGTCCTTCGGTGAGGAGGTCGGGTACGCGGCGACCCTGGACGAGGCGCTCGACCAGGTCTTCGGCGGCGACTCCGGCTCCGACGCCGGGGATGCCGGCGTCGACCCGGAGGACCCGACCGATCCCGGTGGCGGCGAGGACCCGGCCGCTGACGCCCAGCAGCGGCTGACCGATGCGCTGGCGGACGCCTCGCAGGCGATCGCCGACAGCCAGGCCGCCCTCGCCGATGGCGACTGGACGGCGTACGGCGAGGCGCAGGAGCGCCTGCAGGCAGCGCTCGAGGACGCGATCGCCGCCGACGCCGAGATCTCGGGAGCGGGCGCCGACGGGTCGAGCGACGGCGCCACGGACGGATCCTCCGACGAGGCGACCGACGAGGCGACTGACGACGCAGGCTGATGGGCGCCGTCGCGCCCGGTGACCCGGGCGCGA
>JBMDXU010000138.1:0-20486 GCA_048594485.1 Pseudactinotalea sp.
TCGGTGCGTACCGGCACGCTCGTGCCGCTGCTCGTGATGGCCCTGGTCGCGGGCGTCGCCGTCTGGCAGATCGGTCGCCTCCTCGCCCTCACACGCGAGCAGGAGACGCAGATGCTGCTCGCGCGTGGTGCCGCGCCCGCGCAGATCGTCGGGCTGGGGGCGGTCGAGGCCGCCGCCATCGCCTCCGGCGCCCTGCTCGCGGGCGCCGGGCTCGTGCTGGCCCTCGGGTCGCGCGACGGATTCGACGCGGTCCGCATCGGCGCCGTCACGGTCGCGATCGCGATCGTCGTGGCGGCGATCCTCGGCGTCGAGGCACTCGTCGCCGTCCGCCGCGCCGTGCGGTCGACGCGTGACAGCGGCCGGCTGCGCGCGACCGTGGCGGGAGCCACGCTCGTGCTGGTGCTGCTCGCCGCCGCCTTCACCATGAGCCGCCTCCTCACGCGTGGCAGCGCCGTGCTCCCGAGCGGACGTGTCGACGTCGTCGCCGTCTCGGCACCCGCCCTGTTCCTGGTCACAGCCGCGCTGCTGACCGTCGTCGCGCTCGCCCCGCTCACGCGCCTGGCCGCCCGGGTCGCCGCGGCCCGTCGGCCGCTGTCACCCTCGCTCGAGCTCCGGCAGGTCTCGCGTCGCCTCACCGTCAACGCCGTCCCCGTCGTGCTGCTGGTGCTGGCGACCGGCACCGGGACGTTCGCGGCCGCCTATCAGTCGACGTCGACCGCGCTGGAACGGCTGGCCTCCCAGCTGGACGTCGGGGCCGACGTGCGTGCCACCCTCGGTCCGGATCTCGTCGACGGCACGCCGCAGGGTGTCTCCGCGCTCGGTGACCTCCCGGGCGTCACCGCCGCTGCCGGCGTCGTGCAGACACCCGTCGGGCTCGGCGACTCCGGTGGCACCCTGACCGCGTTCGCGATGTCCGACGCCGGTGCCTCGGCCGTCCCGGCCGGGATCCTCGACCCGGCGATCCGCGAGCTGGCACCGGATCGCGACCTGCTGCCCGGGATCGACCTGCCCGAGGGCACCACCGGGCTCGAGATCGCGGTGAGGGTCACGACGGAGGTCACCCGGTCTCCCGGCGACGGCGGCGCCGCCGCCGGGCTGCTGCGGATGTCGGTCTGGTTGTCCGACGGGAACGAGCTCGTCCAGCTGCCGCTCGGACGGATCGCCACCGGCGGCAGCGACGTCGTGACACCCACCCTCACGGTCCCCGTGCCGACCGGCCAGTGGCGCCTGGTCGCCACCGACGCCGCGATGACGAGCGGGCAGTACGAGGTGAGGTGGTCGATCGACGTCGAGCGCATCGTCGCCGACGGGACCGACCTCCTCGCCGGCAGCGAGCAGTGGGATCCCACGGCGCTGGCCCCCAGCGGCGACTCGCCCTTCGTCCCCGGCGAGGGCCCGATGTCGGCGGAGGTCACCCTGCAGCCGACCTTCCCGGCCGAGCTCACGCAGATCCGGATGATGCTGCCGGAGGCGCTCGAGGGCGACGTCGCCGTCCCGGTGCTCGTGAGCCCGGCAGCCGAGCCGCTGGTGCCGACCGCCGGCATCGATGCGCGCGTGGCGAACCTCACCCTGCGGCTGGAGCCGATCGGGACGGTTCCGGTGGTCCCCGGCGCCCAGGACGACATCGCCGTGCTCGCCGACCTCCCGACGCTCCAGATCGCGATGCTGCGCACCTCCGCCGCGCTGCCGACTGTCAGCGCCGTCTGGCTCGCGGTCGACCCCGGCGCCGCCGCCGAGGTCGCCTCCGAGGTCCGCGACCGCGTCGGGCCGGGCGCGGGGGTCGAGATCGCCGGGTCCAGCGCGACCGACGCGATCACGGCGCCGGTGCGGATCGCCTACTGGACCTCCGCGCTCGCCGCGCTGCTGCTCGCGGTCCCGGCGATCCTGGCGATCGCGCTGACGCAGGCGCGCGCGCGGCGTGGCGAGGTGGTCACGCTGCGAGCCGTCGGCGTCGGCTCACGGGAGCAGGGACGCTCCCGCCGCCGGGAGCTGTTGTGGCTGCAGCTGCTGGCCGTCGGCGCGGGTGTGCTCGTCGGGTTGTCGCTGGCGCGCCTGGTGGCCGTCGACCTGATCCGGTCCGCCTCGCCGCAGGCACCGGCTGCTCTTCCCCTCCAGCTGGGTGTCGCCGTCGGCCCCTGGCTCGCGGTCGTCGCGGCTGCGGTCGGGGTCAGCGTGGCCACGGCGTGGTGGTCCGGCGCACGGGTGCGGCAGCAGGCTCGCGACACGACCTGGCGCGAGGAGGTGCGATGAGGAGGCTCTGGTGGAAGGTCGCCCGCAGCTCGCCCGGGACGTCGGTGCTCATCGTCGTCATCGTGCTGGCCAGCGCCGCGGCGCTCACCGCCTGGCCGATGCTCCTGCGCGACCTCACCGAGCGCAGCCTGCGCGACGCCGCCGAGAAGACCCCGGCCGTGACACGAGCCCTGCGCGCCGAGGCGAGTCTCGCGACCGTCGGCGGCGCGACGGACGATCTCGTCTGGGCGGACGTCGACGACGCGCTCCAGGCGTACACGCTGAGCTGGCAGCCCGCGCTGGCCGACCTCACCGATGCCGGCCAGGTGCTCGTCGGCTCCGCCCCGTTCTCCTTCGACGGCCCGACGGCGACACCCGAGGGGCTGTCCGGGCGCCTGCTCAACCTGCGTGCGATCCGCACCCTCGACCAGCACGTCGACTACGTCGACGGCGCCGCCCCCGGTCCGGCAGGCGAGGTCGGTACCCCGGTCCCGGCGGCGGTCTCGGCGCAGACGGCGGAGGAGCTGGGGATCACCACAGGGGATGTCGTCGACCTCGCCGCAGCCACGTGGACCGGCTCCGCGACCGAGCTCGAGATCACGGGCGTGTTCGACCCGGCCGACGGCTCGGAGCAGTACTTCGACCAGCAGATCGGTGCGCTCGCGCCGTCGTATCTCGACGACCCGAACCTCGGCGTCTTCGGAACCGGCGCCGCGTACGTCCACCCCGACTCCATCAGCCGGTTCGACGAGCTGGTCGAACCGGGGACGACGATGTCGGTGTGGTTCCCCGTCGGCACCGACGTCGTCGACGGCGACGCGCTGCAGGTAGCACTGCGCGACGCCACCGCCCGGCCGGTGGTGGTCGAGGGTCCGTGGGAGAGCGTCGACCTCGCCTTCACGACCGCGCTGTCCGAACGCCTCGCCGCCGTCACGCGGCAGAGCATCGCCACCAACGCGACCCTCGCCCTCGTCGCGTCCGGACCGATCGGGCTGATGTTCGCGATCGTCGGCGGTGTGGCCCGGCTCGCGACGCTGCGGCGCGGCATGACGCTCTCCCTGATGAAGGCGCGTGGCGGCGCGAGCGGGCGGATCCGCCTCATGCTCGGTCTCGAGGGGCTCGTCCTCGGACTGGTGCCCGCCGCCGTCGGCTTCGCGATCGCCGCGCTGGTGACGCCGGGCGGGGTCTCGGCGACGGACGCCCTGCTGCCCGCCGCGCTCGGGCTCGCCCCGGCCGCGGCCCTCGCGGGCGCGCCGCTCCCCAGCCTGCGGGCGCAGCGCGCCGACGTGCTCGACAAGGCTGCGGCGCGACGCCGTGGGGCGCTCGAGATCGCGGCGATCGCCCTGGCCGCCGCCGCCGTCTACCTCGCGCTCGCCGGTGGTGTCGGCAGCGGACGCACGTCGCCGGACCTGCTCGTGTCGGCGACGCCCCTGCTGCTGGCCATCGCCCTCGCCATCGTGTTCTCGCGCCTGCTCGGCCGCCCGCTCGCCGCGGTCCATGCCCTGCTCCGCCGTCGTCGCACGCTGCCGGCGTTCCTGGGGTCGGCGCGCGCGAGCCGCGAGCGCAACGGCGGTCTCGTCTCGACGCTCGCGCTGGTGGTCGGCGTCTCGATCGCCGTGTTCGCGACGACGATGATCACCACGATCGACCGCGGTCTCCGTGAGGACGCGGCCAGCAGGATCGGTGCCGATCTCGTCGTCGCCGGCGCCTACTACTCCCCCGAGGAGATCGACGGCGTCGCCGGCATCGAGGGTGTCGCCGCGGTCTCCTCCTCGCGCGAGTTCCCCGCCACCGCGTTCTACGTCGACGGGCGCTTCCAGCGCCTCTCGCTCTACGCCGTCGACACGGGCACGTTCGCGCAGGTGCAGCGGGGCGTGCCGGGGGCGCTCGCGATCCCCGACGGCATGGACGAGCTCGACGGCGGCGCGCTGCCGATGATCCTGTCCGACTCCTACGGGGAGGTCGACGGGACCGAGCTCGCCGTCAACGTCGAGGGCCAGCACCCCGTGACGATCGTCGGGCGCGGTGCGCAGGCGCCGGGGATCGTGGCCTATCCCGACCAACCCTGGGCCGTCGTCGACGCCGGTCTGCTGCGACAGGTGAGCGAGCGGCCGCTGCCGGCGCGCCAGGTCCTGGTCGCGCTCCACGACGACGCCGACGTCGACGCCGTGACAGGCGCGGTCGTCGACGCCCTCGGCGGTCGTGGCGGGCTCTCGTCGACCGACGACGTCATCCGCGACGTCGCCGACACCCCGCTGGCCGCCGCGCTGCCCCAGGGTTTCGCCGTCGCGCTCGTCGTGACCGCGGTGCAGAGCGTGCTCGCCATCGCGCTCACGCTGATCGTCGCGGCCCCGTCGAGGCGACGACTGTTCGGGGTGCTCCGCACGCTCGGCGCCCGGCCGCAGCAGACCCGGGCTCTCATCCGCTGGGAGGTCGGGCCGCTGGCCGTGGTCGCGGTCGTCGCAGGCACCCTGCTCGGGCTGGCGCTGCCGCACCTGATGGTCGCCGCCGTGGACCTGACCGGGTTCACGGCAGGGCGCCAGCCCGTCGTCAGCTACGACGGGGGCCGCATCGGCCTCGTCGTGCTCGCCACCGTCGTCGTCGTGGCCCTGATCGCCGGTGTCGCCGGCGCCATCGCACGACGCAGCTCCATCACCGAGCTCCGAGTCGGAGAGGCCTCATGAGCACCACCAGCACGCAGGGAACCGAGCGCGGGGGCACCATCGTGTGCGAGGACCTCGTGAGGATCTTCGCCGCCGACGGGATCGAGGTGCAGGCCCTGCAGGGGCTCAACCTCCACGTCGAGGCGGGCGACCTCGTCGCGATCGTCGGGGCGTCCGGATCCGGCAAGTCGACACTCCTCACCATCCTGTCGGGGATCGACACGCCGACGGCCGGCAAGGCCGCCGTCGCCGGCGTCGACCTGCTCGACCTCACCGGCAAGCGGCGTGTCGCCTACCAGCGCAGCACCGTCGGCTTCGTGTGGCAGCAGACCTCGCGCAACCTGCTCCCCTACCTGACGGCCTACGAGAACATCACGCTGCCGATGGCGCTCGCCGGGCGCAAGCCCGCCGAGATCGCCGAGCGTGCCGACGGGCTGCTGGAGATGCTCGGCGTCACCCACGCGCGCGACCGGGTGCCGGCGACGATGTCGGGCGGCGAGCAGCAGCGTGTGGCCATCGCGGTCGCCGTCGCGAACTCGCCACGCGTGCTGCTCGCCGACGAGCCCACCGGCGAGCTCGACGAGGCGACCAGCGCCGAGGTGCTCGAGGTGATGCGGTCGGTCAACGCCGAGCTGGGCGTGACCGTCCTCATCGTGACCCACGACCCCACGGTCTCCGAGCACGTGCGGCGCACGATCCAGATCCGTGACGGCCGCACCTCGCGCGAGGTGCTCCGCCGCCGCGAGACCGACGAGTTCGGCACCGAGCAGCACATCGCCGAGGAGTTCGCCGTGCTCGACCGCGTCGGGCGGCTGCAGCTGCCCGAGGAGTTCGTCAGCTCGCTCGACCTCAAGGACCGGGTGCGGCTCACGCTCGAGCCCGACCACGCCGGGGTCTGGCGCGACGCCCCGGCCGCCCCGCCACCCGGTGGCGACACCACGAAGGAGCAGACGTCATGACCGGTGCGGCCGCCTCCGAGAGCACGACGCCGATGCTCGCCGGCCGGGATCTCTCGCGGGTGTTCACGACGCCGTCGGGGGACGTGCACGCGCTCACCGAGGTCGGGCTGGAGGTGCACGCGGGTGAGCTGCTCGTCGTGCGTGGGCCGTCCGGGTCGGGCAAGACCACCCTCCTCAACATTCTCGGCGGTCTGGACCGGCCGACGTCGGGCAGCGTCCATCTCGGCGACCGCGAGCTGACCGCGATGTCCGAGACCGAGCTGCTCGACGTGCGTCGGCGCGAGCTCTCCTACATCTTCCAGTCGTTCGGGCTGATCCCGGTGCTGTCGGCGGCGGAGAACGTCGAGGTGCCGTTGCGCCTGATCGAGGTGCCCTCGTCCGAGCGGGACCAGCGGGTGGCGGCCGCGCTCGAGCTCGTCGGGCTCGGGCAGCACGCCAACCAGCGCCCGTACGAGCTCTCGGGTGGCCAGCAGCAGCGGGTCGGCATCGCCCGCGCGCTCGTGTCCGAGCCGTCGATCCTCATCGCCGACGAACCCACCGGCCAGCTCGACTCCGCCACCGCGGCGACGATCATGGACCTGCTCGGACGTCTCGTCCGCGAGCGCGGCCTCGCCGCCGTCGTCTCCACCCACGACCCGCTGCTCATGAACCGCGCCGACCGGGTGCTCGAGCTCCATGACGGCCGAGCCCAGCGCCGAGGGCGGCACAGTGCCGCGTGAGGGTCAGCCCCGCAGCCGCTGCACCGCCCGGAGCTTGTTGGCGGCGTCGAGCGCGGCGACCTTGTAGGACTCGGCGAGCGTCGGGTAGTTGAAGACCGTGTCGACGAGGTAGTCGACCGTGCCGCCCAGGCCCATGACGGTCTGCCCGATGTGGACCAGCTCGGTGGCGTTCGTGCCGAACACGTGGACGCCGAGCAGGGTGCGGTCGTCGGCGTGGACGATGATCTTGAGCAGGCCGTAGGAGTCGCCGAGGATCGCGCCGCGCGCGAGCTCGCGGTACCGCGAGATGCCGACCTCGAAGGGGATCGAGGAGCTGGTCAGCTCGTCCTCGGTGGCGCCGACGTAGCTGATCTCGGGGATCGTGTAGATGCCGATCGGCTGCAACGGGACGAGATCCTCCTTCACGTACTCCCCGAACGCGTGATAGACCGCGCGGCGGCCCTGCTCCATCGAGGTCGCGGCGAGCGCGGGGAAACCGACGACGTCGCCGACGGCGTAGATGTGCGGCACGTCGGTCCGGAAGTGGGCGTCGACGGCGATCCGACCACGCGGGTCGGCCTGCAGCCCGGCGTTCTCCAGCTGGAGCGCGTCGGTCACACCCTGACGCCCGGCCGAGTACATGACGGTGTCGGCGGGGATCGCCTTGCCGCTCGCGAGGGTGGTGACGGTGCCGCCGTCGAACCTCTCGACGCGGTCGACGGTCTCGCCGAACCGGAAGGTGACCGCGAGATCGCGCAGCTGGTACTTGAGCGCCTCGACGATCTCGTTGTCCACGAAGTCGAGCATCTGCGGACGCGACTCGATCACCGTGACCCGGGTGCCGAGCGCGGCGAACATCGAGGCGTACTCGATGCCGATCACACCGGCGCCGACGACGACCATCGTGCCCGGGATCGTCTGCAGGTCGAGGATCTGGTCGGAGTCGACGATGCTCGCGCCGTCGAACTCGACCGTGCTCGGCCGCGCGGGCCGGGTGCCGACGGCGATCACCACGTGCGCGGCGGTGACCGTGCGCTCGGTCCCGAACTCGTCGCCGACGGCGACCGTGTGCGGATCGACGAACCTCGCCGTGCCGGCGAGCATCGTCACGTGGTTGCGCGAGAGCTGGTTGCGGATCACGTCGATCTCGCGCCCGATGACGTGGTGGGTGCGGGCGTTGAGATCGCTGACGTCGATCTCCTCCTTGAGCCGGTAGGAGTGCCCGTACAGCTCGCGCTGGTTGAGCCCCGTCAGGTAGAGGATCGCCTCGCGCATCGTCTTGCTCGGGATCGTCCCGGTGTTGATGCAGACGCCGCCGACCATGTGCCTCTTCTCGACGATCGCCACACGTTGGCCGAGCTTGGCGCCGGCGATGGCAGCCTTCTGGCCGCCCGGTCCGGACCCGATCACGAGGAGGTCGTAGTCGTGCATGGGCGAAGTCTGACGCGTTCGTGTGTCCTGCGGGTGTCGTCGGGCGGATGACTTGGGAGCGGTTGATCGGCCCTCGGGCGGTGCCGCCCGCTGCCGTAGCGTGTCCGCCGTGGACAGCAGCCATGACGTCGTCGCCGCGGCGGCCGCCGCGATCACCGCACGCACCCGACTGACACCGGACTTCCCCTCACCCGGCGTGCTGTTCCGCGATCTGACGCCGGTGCTCGGGGACCCGCCCTCGCTGCGGCTGGTCGCCGACGCGATGGCGCACCTGGCCGGGCCGGTCGAGCTGGTCGCCGGGCTCGAGGCGCGCGGCTTCCTGTTCGGTGCCGCCACGGCGCTGGCCGCTCGTGCCGGTGTGCTCCCGCTGCGCAAGCCCGGGAAGCTGCCCGGCACGGGCACCGATGCGGTGCTCGCGCAGTCCTACGACCTCGAGTACGGCACCGCCGCGCTCGAGCTCGTCCCCGCCGACGTGCCACCCGGTGCGCGCGTGGCCGTCGTCGACGACGTCCTGGCCACCGGCGGCACGGGCGCCGCAGCCGTCGAGCTCGTCCGCCGGGCGGGTGGCGAGGTCGCCGCTGTCGTCGTCGCGATCGAGCTCGCCGCGCTGGGCGGCCGTGCCCGCATCCCCGACGACGTCCCGGTGCACGCGCTCGTCACGGTCTGAGCCCGATCGTGCGACGAGCTCAGCGCAGGTCGGTGAGCTCCGCCGGGTTCACCGTCGTCCCGATCATCTCGCGCAGCGTGTCGTTGACGTCCCAGATGCCGACGTTCATGGCCGCCGTGATCGTGCGGCCGTCGTCGCCGCCGAGCCAGTAGGCGATGAACTCGTTCTCCCCGAGGTCGCCCCGGATCTCGACCGCGTCCGACGGCGACCCGTGCCCGACGTACTCCATCGAGAACTCGAACTGGTCGGTGAAGACGTAGGGCTGCCAGTCGTAGACGACGTCCTGCCCGAGCATGGCGCGCGCGACGGCCTTGCCCTGCCGGATCGCGTTGTCCCAGTGCTCGACGCGCAGCGGCCCGAGCGTGGTGTGGGTGACGAGCGCTGCGTCCCCTGCCGCCCACACGTGCGGGTCGGAGGTCCGGAACGACGGGTCGGTGACGACACCGTCGGTCACCGCCAGCCCGGCCGCCTCGGCGAGGTCGGTCGCCGGCGCGACCCCGACGGCAGCGAGCACCACGTCGGCGGCCACCGGACCCGCGGAGGTGCGCACGCCGTCGTCGTCGATCCCCTCGACGGCGTCGGTGCGCACGGCGACGCCGTGCTGCTCGTGCAACGCGACCAGGTGCTCGGCGAGCTGGGTGCCCAGCACCTTCTCGAGCGGCAGCCCGCGCGAGAGAACCGTCACGTCGACGCCGGCGGCACGCGCCGACGCGGCCACCTCCAGGCCGATCCAACCGCCCCCGATGACGGCGAGCGCGACACCCTCGCCGAACGTCGAGCGCAGCCGCTGCTCGTCGGCGTGGGTGCGCAGCGTGAGGGCGCGGTCGGCACCGGGGATGTCGGGCAGGCGCGGGATCGCCCCGGCGGCGTACAGGAGTCCGTCGTAGCCGAGGCTCTCCCCGGTGCCGAGCGTGACGGTCTGCGCGGCGAGGTCGATCGCGGTGGCCTCGGTGTCGGTGATGACACGGATGTCGCGCTCGCCGTACCACTGCGCGTCGTGGAGGACCGTGAACTCCTTCGCGCCCTGCAGCACCTCTTTGCTCAGCGGCGGACGCTCGTACGGCAGCACGGGTTCGGCGCCGATCACGGTCAGCGCTCCGGTGTACCCCTCCTCGCGGAGGGTCTCGACGGCGTTGGCTGCGGTCAGCCCGGCTCCGATCACGACGATGCGTTCCATGCCGTCCATCCTCACCCGGATCGGCGCGCGCCGTCGTCGATCGACGTCTCGACCGGCGATCTCAGGCGGGTGGTGCGGCGGTTGCGGCAGCCCGTGCGGCCGCGGGCAGTGCCCCGGTGATCGTCGCGATCGCGGCGTCGTCGTGGGCGGCGGAGACGAACCACGCCTCGAACGCCGAGGGTGGCAGGCTCACCCCGGCGTCGGCCATCGCGTGGAAGAACGGGGCATAGCGCCAGTGCTCGGACGCCTGCATCTGGGCGTAGTCACGGACGTCCGGTGCGTCGGCCGGCACGCCCCAGGCGATCGAGAACAGGTTCCCCGCGCGCTGCAGGTGCGCGGTCACGCCCGCGTCCCCGAGCGCCGTCCCGACGGCGGTGCTCACCTGCTCGGCGACGGCGTCCAGGCGCGCGTAGACGGCGTCGTCGGCGAGTCGGAGCGTGGCCGCCCCCGCCGCGACGGCGACCGGGTTCCCCGACAGCGTGCCTGCCTGGTAGACCGGGCCGAGCGGGGCGAGCTGGTCCATCAGCACCGCCGACCCGGCGAGCGCGGCGACCGGGAGCCCGCCGCCGATCACCTTCCCGAACGTCAGCAGATCCGGCTGCCACGCCCGGTCCAGACCCCACCAGCCCCCCGGCGACACCCGGAAGCCCGTCAGCACCTCGTCGCCGATGACGAGCGCACCGTGGGCGTGAGCCAGCTCGACGAGCGCGGTGTTGAATCCCGGGTGCGGCGGTACGACACCCATGTTCGAGGCGGCCGCCTCGGTGATGACGGCCGCGATCCGGCGCGGGTGCGCCTCGAACGCGGCGCGGACCGCGTCGAGGTCGTTGTAGGGCAGCACGATCGTGAGCGCGGCGAACCCTTCGGGGACGCCCGCCGATCCCGGCAGCCCGAGGGTCGCGACGCCCGAGCCCGCCGCGGCCAGCAGGCCGTCGGAGTGGCCGTGGTAGTGACCGGCGAACTTGATGACGACGTCGCGACCGGTGGCCGCGCGGGCGAGCCGGATCGCCGTCATGGTCGCCTCGGTGCCGGTGGAGACGAACCGCACCTTCTCCGCGAGCGGCACCCGGGCCTGGACCAGCTCGGCGAGCTCGCCCTCACCCGGTGTCGACGCGCCGAAGGAGAGCCCGCGGCTCGCCGCCTCCTGCACGGCCGCGACCACGCCGGGGTGCGCGTGGCCGAGGATCGCCGGACCCCACGAGCCGACGAGGTCGACGTACTCGCGACCGCTCGCGTCGCGCACGCGCGCTCCTGCGGCCGAGGTGATCATCAGCGGGTCGCCGCCCACCGAGCCGTGCGCCCGGACCGGCGAGCTCACGCCGCCGGGCATCAGTGCGCGCGCCCGTTCCAGCGCCGCCTCACCCGTCACGCTCACCGCAGTCCCTTCGCGATCTCGACCGCCCAGTAGGTGAGCACGGCGTCGGCGCCCGCCCGCACGATCGACGTCACGGACTCCGCGATCGCCGCCTCGCGGTTGATCCACCCGTTCGCCGCCGCCGCCTCCACCATCGCGTACTCCCCCGACACCTGGTAGGCCCACACGGGGATCGGTGAGGAGTCGGCGACCTGGCGCAGCACGTCGAGGTAGGGCAGCGCGGGCTTGACCATGACGATGTCGGCGCCCTCGGCGACGTCCAGGGTCGCCTCCAGCAGCCCCTCGCGCGCGTTGGCCGGGTCGAGCTGGTAGGTCCGCCGGTCGCCGACGAGCTGGGAGTCGACAGCCTCACGGAACGGGCCGTAGAACGCCGAGGCGTACTTGGCCGCGTAGGCGAGGATCGCGACATCGGTGCGTCCGGCGCCGTCGAGCGCCTCCCGCACCGCCGCGACCTGCCCGTCCATCATCCCGGACAGCCCGAGCAGCGCCGATCCCGCCTCGGCCTGCGCGATCGCCATCGCGGCGTACCGCTCCAGGGTCGCGTCGTTGTCGACGCGGCCCGCGTCGTCGAGCACGCCGCAGTGGCCGTGATCGGTGAACTCGTCCAGGCACAGGTCCGTCTGCACGACGACGGCGTCCCCCACCTCGGCGGCGATCGCCGCCGTCGCGCGGTTGAGGATGCCGTCGGGGTCGGTCGCGCCCGAGCCGACGGCGTCGCGCAGCGCCGGGACGCCGAAGAGCATCAGCCCGCCGACGCCCGCCTCGGCCGCCTCGACGGCGGCGCGTCGCAGCGACCCGATCGAGTGCTGCACGACCCCCGGCATCGACGCGATCGGGCGGTCGTCCGACCCCTCGATGACGAACATCGGCAGCACGAGCTGGGCGGGGTGCAGACGTGTCTGGGCCGCGAGGCGACGCATGGCCGGCGTCGCACGCAGGCGACGCGGGCGGAACCCGATCTCACGCATCGGCGACCTCCTGGGCGGCCGCGAGCAGCGCCTCGACCGAGGGCGCCGCGGCGACGATCGCGACCTCGAGCCCGGCGGCACGGCAGTCGATCGCCGTCTGCTCGCCGATGGCGACGAGGCGTGTGCTCGCGGGCACCCCGACCTCGGCGAGCCGCCGCCCGACACTGCCGCTGGTCACGAGCGCGACGTCAGCCTTGCCGCTGCGCAGCGCGTGCTCCTCCCCCGAGCTGAGCCGCGCGGGAGCGGTGCGGTAGGCGACCACGGCGTCGACCGTCCAGCCGGCGTCGGCCAGCCCGTCGACGAGCACGGGCCGCGCGAGGTCGGACTGCACGGCGAGGACGGACCCGGTGGCCGGGGTGGGCCAGGCGTCGGCGAGCGCCTGCGCACCGCCGTCGCCGACAAGGTGCACCGCGATCCCTGCCTCCTGGAGCGCGATCGCGGTGGCCTGCCCCACGGCGGCCACCTTCGTGGCCTCCGGGACCTCGACCTGCGCCAAGGCGGGCACGGCTGCCGCGCTCGTCACGGCGAGCCAGGCGTAGTCGCCCGCCGCGAGCCCGCTCAGTGCCTCGGTGAGCTCCTCCGACGGCGCGGGCAGCGTCTCGATGATCGGCAGCACCCACGGCGACAGGCCGAGCTCGGCGGCACCGGCGGCGACCGTGGCGCCCCATGCTCCGCCGCGCGGCACGAGCAGGACGGTGGACGTCTCGTTCATGCGAGCCACTCCCGGACACCGGCGGCGAGCAAGGTCCGCGCCGCACGGACACCGATCTCGGCCGGGTCGCCGATGCGGTCGTCGACACGGGTGCCGTGGCGCCGCTGACCATCGGTGCTGTACGCGACGGCGCGCAGGCTCACACGGTCGAACCGCACCGTCGCGGTGGCGGCGACGGGGGCGGCGCACCCGGCCTCGAGCTCGGCGAGGAACGCGCGCTCGACGGCGACCGCCTGGGCCGTGCGCTCGTCGTCGACGGCGGCGACGGCAGCGATGCTCGAGGCGTCGTCCGCTCTCGCCTCCACGGCGAGCGCGCCCTGCGCCGGTGCCGTGGGCCACTCGAAGGTCTCGGCGACGACCTCGGTCCGGTCGATCCGGTGCAGCCCCGCCGCGGCCAGCACGACGCCGTCGAGCTCGCCGCCGCTGACCATGCCGAGCCGGGTGTCGACGTTGCCGCGGATGTCGACGACCTCCAGATCCGGACGTGTGGCCAGCAGCTGCGCGCGGCGCCGCGGCGACCCGGTGCCGATCCGCGCCCCGCGGCGCAGCTCGCCGAGCGGCGCGGCGGCGCAGAGCACGTCCCGCGCGTCGGCGCGCTCGGGCGTCGCGACGACCGCGAGCCCGGGGTGCGGGGTCGTCGGGAGGTCCTTGTAGGAGTGCACGACGATGTCGCACTCGCCGGCGAGCAGCGCCTCGCGCAGGGCGGCGGCGAACACGCCGGTGCCTCCGAGGCTGGCGAGGGACGCGCGGCTGGTGTCGCCCTGGCTGGTCATCGGGACCATCTCGACCTCGACGCCCCGCGCACGGAGCGCGTCCGCGACCGACGTCGCCTGGGTCCGCGCCAGCAGGCTGGCGCGGGTGCCGAGTCGCAGCGGCGACGTCACGGAGCGATGCCTCCCAGGGCGGGTGAGAACGGGCGGCGCGCGTTGGCGCAGCACTCTGGCCTGCAGATGTCGTACCAGGGTCCCAGATCCGTGAGCGCCGCGCGATCCGAGGCCGCGCGCGCCTCGACACGCTCCCGGACGAGGTCCGCCAACCCGGCCACGAACGCCGGGTGGGTGCCGGGGGTGGCGACGCGGACGGCGTCGAGACCGTGCTCGGCGGCCGTCTCCATCGCCTCGTTGTCGAGGTCCCACAGCACCTCGAGATGATCGGACACGAAGCCGATCGGGGTGATGACGACGGCGTCCGGTCGCTCGTCCTCGGGCAGCTGGGCGAGCGCCTCGATCGCGTCGTTGATGTCCGGCTCGAGCCACGGCTGGCTGGGTGGGCCGGAGCGGGACTGGTAGACGAGCTGCGAGCCGACGGCGACGCCGTCGGGCACCGTGATCTGGTCCATGACCAGCCCGGCGACGGCGAGGTGCTGGGTCTCGTACGCGCCACCGGCGCCGAACTCCTGGGCCGGCGGGCCCGAGCGCTCGGCGTCGCCCGTCGGGATCGAGTGGGTCGTGAACAGCACGTGCGCGCGGCGCCGATCGCGGCCGGCGAGCTCGCGCAGGGCGCCGTCGACACCCTCGACGAACGGGCGCACGAAGCCCGGGTGGTCGAAGAACTGCCGGATCATGTCGATCTGGAGGTCCTCGCCGAGCCCGGTGGCCTCGAGGGTGTCGGCGAGGTCCTCGCGGTACTGCCGGCAGGAGGAGTAGCTGGAGTAGGCGCTGGTGGCGAGCACGAGCAGTCGGCGGAAGCCGGCCTCGTGGGCCTCGTGGAGCGCGTCGGCGAGGTAGGGCGCGAAGTTGCGGTTGCCCCAGATCACCGGCAGCGCCGGGCCGCTCCGTGCGAGCTCGGTGCGCAGCGCGCCGAGCAGCGCACGGTTCTGGTCGTTGATCGGGCTGACGCCGCCGAAGTGGTGGTAGTGCTCGGCGACCTCGAGCAGTCGCTCGTCCGGGATCCCGCGACCGGCGGTGACGTTGCGCAGGAAGGGCATGACGTCGTCCATGCCCTCGGGTCCGCCGAAACCGAGGAGCAGCACGGCGTCGTAGTCCTGGGGCCGGGTGACGTGCTCGGGGCCGGACTGGGCGGCCGGGGTCGCCGCCGGCACGACGGCGCCGGGTGCGTAGGGGACGGCAGCGGCCTTGGGCGGCTTCGCGCCGGCGCCGGGCCGGGCGCCGGTCTCGAGCGTCATGAGAGCACCTCGACCAGCTCGGCGGCGGTGACGCGTCGGCCCGTGTAGAACGGGACCTCCTCGCGCACGTGACGACGCGCCTCGGTGTAGCGCAGGTCGCGCATGAGGTCGACGAGCTCGATCGGGTCGTCGGCCTCCAGCGGCAGGATCCACTCGTAGTCGCCGAGCGCGAACGAGGCGACGGTGTTGGTGAGCACGCCGTGGTGCGCGGCGCCCTTGCGGCCGTGGTCGGCGAGCATCGCGCGCCGCTCGGACTCCGGGAGCAGGTACCACTCGTAGGAGCGCACGAACGGGTAGACGCAGAGCCAGCCCTTGGGGTCGAGGCCGCGGAGGAAGGCGGGCACGTGGGACCGGTTGAACTCTGCGTCACGGTGCACACCGGCGGCGTGCCAGACCGGCGTCAGCGATCCGAGCAGCGTGGTGCGGCGCAGCGCGCGCAGGGCGGCCTGGACGCCGTCCAGGGTCGGTCCGTGCAGCCAGACCATGAGGTCGGCATCGGCGCGCAGCCCGGAGACGTCGTAGAGCCCGCGGACGGTGACCCCGCCGCGCTCGGCCGCCGCGACCGCGGCGTCCAGCTCGGCGGCATCGGCACCGCCCCCCACCCCTGCGGCGGGTCGCGCGAAGGTAGCCCAGAGGGTGTACTCGGTCCGGGGCTCGGGGGTGCTGCTCGGTTCTGCCGCGTCGGTCACCTCGCCACTGTAAGCGCGACCGGAGGTGACAGTTCGCGACGAGATGTCACGTGTGCGCTGGACCACCGGATCGTTCGCGGCCGGAGCGGAACGATCGACGGTCTCGTCGGGACCAAGGTCCCGATTCCGTGCCTCAGCGGCCGTTGACTCCGTCGATCGTTCCGCCGATCCGCTCGCTCGCCTGCCGGGCGTCGGCGACCGTCCACGCCAGCCCCGTGCCCGCCAGCCAGCCGCCGGTGGCGTCGACGCCGACCTGATCGAGCGCGGCGCGCATCGCCGTCCGGTGCTCCGACATGCCGGGATCGACGGCGGAGCGCGGCATGAGCCAGCGGGTGCGGTCCGCGGCGCGCAGGTCGGCCGGTGCCCAGGTCGCGCCGGTGAGCGTGGCGGCATCACGCAGCGCCCGCTGCGCGAGGTCCTCGTCGCTCTCCTCGCGCGCGTCGTAGGTGAGCCGGAGCACGACCCGGTCGCCGGCCGCCTCGCGCAGCCACTCCCACTTCGCACTGGAGTACGTGAGCGCGCGCGCCGCGACCGTGCCCCCGCCGTCGGCGACGATGACACCCGCCTGGCGGCCACCGCCGTCGTGCGCGACCACCAGCGTGACGAGATCGACGGGCCGCGGCGCGGGCCAGGCACGGCCCTGCTCCGCGAGCGCCGCGGGCAGCCCGCTCGGCCAGGACCACGGCGGCGAGGCGAGCAGCAGCCGATCGACGCTCAGCGCACCGCCGTCGCTGGTCCGCACCCGCCACCCGCGGGCATCGGGCTCGACGGCGACCGCTCCGACCGGCAGCAGCCGGGCCCCGAGTGTGGTCAGCTCTCTCGCGAGCGCGTCGGCGAGCTGGGTCATGCCGCCCGCGAGGCCGGCGAGCGCGCCACCGCGCCCACCGCCGAGGGCCGCTGCCAGCGACCCCCGCTCGGCGAGCCGGTCGAGCACCCCCGGGAGCAGCAGCCCGGGCGGGATCGCGTCGACGTCCAGCCGGTGCACACCCGCCACCAGCGGCGCGAGCCAGGTGCGCACCACCGCCTCCCCCATCCGCGCACGCACGAGCGAGCCGAGCGTCTCGGCATCGGCGCCGACCGACGGCGGCAGCTCGGCGTCCTCCCGGACCCGGGCGGCCGCGCCCGCACCGAGGGCGTCCAGACCCTCCCCGAGATCGGTCGGGATGCCGAGCACGGCGCCGTCGGGGATCCGGGTGCTGCCCTCGGGGCGATGGACCCAGGTGCCCGTCGACTCGGGAGCGACCACCCGGTCGTCGAGGCCGAGCTCGGTCAGCAGCTCGGCCACGGCGCCGCCGCGGGTCGCGAAGCCCTCGGCGCCGACGTCGAGATCGAGCCCGTCCAGGTGCCTCCGGGCGAGCGACCCGCCGACATCGCCGCCGTCGACCACGACGACCGAGCGTCCGGACGACGCCAGCGCACGCGCGGCGACCAGACCCGCCAGACCGGCACCGACGACGAGGACCGAGGAGGAGGACACACCTCGACCCTAAGCCGCCGCCGCCTCGGCGCCTCACTCGCGGACGGCGCCCTCGACCATCCCCCGGATGAAGTGGCGCTGGAGGAACAGGTACAGCAGCACCACCGGCAGGGCGACGAGCACCGCGCCGGCGGCGAGCAGCCCGGTCGCCTGCACGTGCTGGCCCTTGAAGATGGCCAGCGCCAGCGGCGCGGTGCGGAAGTCGCCGTTGGGGCTCATCACCAGCGGGATCAGGAACTCGTTCCAGGTCCACATGAACACGAGCAGCACGAGGGTGACGACGGCCGGCCGGCCGATCGGCACGAGGATCGACCACAGGGTCCGCCACGACCCCGCGCCGTCGAGGGTCGCGGCCTCGATCATCGCCCGCGGCGCGGCACGGAAGTAGGCGCGCATCCAGTAGGTCCCGAACGCGATCGACTGCGCGATCTGCGGCAGCGCGACCGCCCAGAGAGTGTTGGTCAGCCCGAGCACCCGCAGGTCGTAGAACAGCGGCACCACGATCGCCTCGGCGGGCACCATCAGCCCGAGCAGGAACAGCGCGAACAGCCAGCCCCCGCCCCGGACCCGCATCGTCCCGAACGCGTACCCGGCGAGGATCGAGCAGAGGACGGCGACGCTCACGACGACCACGGCGACCATGGCGGACGTCAGCATGTACCGGCTGAACCGGCCCTCGCTCCAGGCCTGGAGGAAGACCGCGAGCCCGCCCGGCGAGGTCGTGCTCGGCGTCAGCGCGCTCACGAGCACGACGGCGATCGGGGCCAGCGCGAACACCGCGAACAGCACCAGCACGACGTAGTTGGCGGCCCGCTCGCCGCGTGAGACCGTCATCGCGGCTCCCGGTCGACGACGTGGTTGACCACGAGGTTGATCACGAAGATCAGGGCGGCGAGGGTCACCGCGATCGCCGTCGCCGACCCGACGGCACCCTCGCGGAACGCACGCTGGTAGACCTCGTAGGCGGGCACCGTCGTCGACGTGCCGGGACCACCGCCGGTCGTGACGTAGACGAGGTCGAACGTCTTGAGCGCGGCGACGATGGTGAGGGTCAGGGCGACGGCGATCTCGGCTCGGATGGCGGGCAGGGTGAGGGCGAAGAACTCCCGGACCGCGCCTGCGCCGTCCAGACGCGCGGCCTCGTACTGCTCGCGGGGCAGCCGGGCCATCCCGGCGAGCAGCAGCACCGTGACGAGACCCATCTGCACCCAGGTCCCGACGACGCCCACGGCCGGAAGCGCCCACGTGTAGTCGCCGAGCCAGCTGCGGGCGAGCGCATCGAGCCCGACGGCGCGCAGCGCGGCGTTGAGGGTGCCGTCGGGTGCGTAGATCTGACGCCAGGCGACGGCGACGACGACCATTGCGATCACCTGTGGCAGGAACACGACGGTGCGGAACAGCGCCAGGCCCCGCACCCGGCCGCGGTTGAGGATCGCGGCGAGCAGCAGCCCGATCGCCAGGGGCAGCAGCGAGAAGAAGGCGATCAGCACGAGCGCGTGCCCGAAGGCGGCACGCAGGTCGGGTTCGGTGAGCAGCTCGGCGTAGTTGGCGAGACCGACGAAGGTCGAGCTCGTCAGCCCGTCCCAGGAGTAGAGCGAGTACTGCACCGAGCGCGCCAGCGGGTAGAGCAGGAACCCGCCGAACAGCACCAGCGCGGGGGCGAGGTAGCAGTACGGCACCCACCAGCGGTGGCGCACGGTCACCTCTCCCGGGCTCGCCGGCCCCGCTCGGCCGGCACGTCAGCCGCCCTGGGTGAACGCGCTGTAGTCGGCTTCCAGGCCGTCGAGGAACTCCTCGGGGGTCGCCTGGCCACCGATGAGATCCTGCAGCCCCGCCCCCAGCGTGTCGCCCATGGTCGGTGTCGCCCAGTCCAGGTACGGCAACAGGTGACCGTCGGCGGACACGGTGCCGAACGCCTCGAAGATCTCCGCGTTGACACCCTCGGTGGGCGCCA
This sequence comes from Pseudactinotalea sp., assembly GCA_048594485.1. Lineage (GTDB taxonomy): Bacteria > Actinomycetota > Actinomycetes > Actinomycetales > Beutenbergiaceae > Pseudactinotalea. The sequence goes on from JBMDXU010000138.1 coordinate 19,125, forward strand.
GCTCGGCGGTGCGGTTCACCGGCATGTTGCCGGTGTCGGCCAGCACCTGCATGGCGTCGTCGTTGGTGATGAAGTCGAGGTAGGCGGCTGCCGCCACCTGGTTCGGGCTCTGCGCGGTGATCGCGAACGGCAGGCCGGTGCCTCCGGTGGTCGCCACCTCGCCACCCGACGTCGGCGGCGGCGCCATGAAGCCGACGTCGTCGCCCATCGCCGACTCCAGGTCGGCGGCCAGCCACGACCCGCCGATGAGGAACGTGGCTGCGCCGTCGGCGAAGTCCGCCCACGCCGCGTCGTAGTCGGTCCCGTTGGGGCCCTCGTTGAAGTAGCCGGCCTCGACCCACTCGGCCAGCTCGGTCGCCGCGGCCACGTTCTCGGGCGTCGTCCACGACGCCCCCGCGTTGCCCATGCCGAGCATCGCGATCTGATCGGCGGGGACGTACTGGCCCTGGATCGGTCCGAACACGTGCCCCGCGGGCCAGCCGTCGAGGTTGCCGAGCTCGATCGCCGTCGACCCGGACTCCTGCACGGTCGCGAGCGCCGCCTCGAAGTCCTCCCAGGTGCCGTCGCGCAGCGCCTGCTCGTCGATCCCGGCAGCGTCGAGCGCGGCGCGCGAGTAGAAGACGCCGACGATCTCGCCGGTCTGCGGGAGCCCGTAGAGGTCGCCCTCGCCGAACGTGGCGCCCGCGTCGCCGTAGGAGGAGACCGCCAGCACGGAGTCCGCGTAGCGGTCGCGCCAGCCGTAGGCGTCGGCGTAGTCGTCGAGGTCGAGCAGCAGCCCCGCCTCAACGAAGGCGCCCATGGTGCCGCGGGTGTTGTTGGCCTGGACCACGTCCGGGGCGTCGTCGCCGGTCAGCGCCGCGCGCAGCGTGGTCTCGAGGTCGTCGAAGGACTGGGAGACACGCTCGATCGTGACGTTCGGGTACGCGTCCTGGAACGCCTCGTTGAGCTGCGTCATCTGCTCGTCCTGACCGCCGCGGACCTCCTGGTCCCAGACCGTGAGGGTGACATCGCCCAGGGCCGCGACGTCGGTGCTGATCTCCTGCGGTTCGGCGGTCTCGTCGCCGTCACCGGTTCCCGTGCCCGGCGCGCACGCCGCGAGCACGAGGGCCAGCCCGGCGGCGGTGACGGTGACGGTGGTCCTGGTTCTCATCGTGTGCTCCTCGGGTGGCGCATCCCTGTCCGCGCTGGCGGGTCCGCTGAGTCTGCCACTCCCGAGCCGCCCCTCGGAGTCGACGCCTCGTCGATACAGGCAATCGTGTACTTTTGAGCGATGTCGACATCCCTTGCCCCACCGTCACCGCCTGGTCGCGTCACGCTGACCCACGCCGCCGCGGTGGCCAGGCTCGGGTGGGCGCTCGCCGA
>JBMDXU010000139.1:0-37368 GCA_048594485.1 Pseudactinotalea sp.
CGGCGAGATCGCACTGCTCGGCCGAGATCGCCCCGTAGCCGCTGCGATCTCGTGCCGAGAAGTGCGATCTCGACTGGACTCACCTGGTGGATCGTGAGCCGCGCGGAGGGATGCGTTAACGTTCACATCACCGTTGACGACGCCTGTCCGACCGTGGTGAGAGGTCTCAGCCATGCCCAGCAACGACGCCGGCCAGAGGGTCGACGACGTCCCGGTGTACCCGTCGGCAGCGCCGAGCGATCCGAGCATCCCGCACGTGCGGCGGGCGCGGGTCGAGGTCGACGCGGCGACCGCCGTCGGCCCGATCACACGGATGTGGGAGAGCATCGGGTACGACGAGATCAACTGGACCTACACCGCCACCGGCCGCTCGCTGCTGAGCACCTTCGGCGGCCTCGCGAGCAGCGGGTTCCATGTGCGTCCGCACTACGTCTTCTGCTCCGGCAACGGCTTCGGGCTGCCGCACTGGGGCAGCGGCAACGTCTATCACGAGGACGAGCACGGGCAGCCGTACTACGACTTCACGATCGTCGACCAGGTCTACGACGCCATCGTCGGGGCCGGCAACCACGTGCTCGTGGAGCTCGCGTTCACACCGCGCGACCTGCTCCCGCCCGAGGCGGCCGAGTTCACCGTGCCGGACAGCCCCACCGTCTACTCGGCCTACGAGCACGGCGCCTGGGCCTACCCGCCCCGTGACTACGACCGCTGGGCCGGCCTGGTCGCGGCGCACGCGCAGCACTGCCTCGAGCGCTACGGCGCCGACGAGGTCGACACCTGGCTCTGGGAGCTCTGGAACGAGCCGGACATCTTCTACTGGCGCGGCACCCCCGAGCAGTTCTACGAGCTCTACTCGGTGACCGCGGCGGCGGTGCGGTCCGTCCTGCCCGACGCCAAGGTCGGGGGGCCTGCCGTGACCGGCGGCGGCGTCCGGTTCCTGCGCGGATTCCTCGCGCACGTCGCCGACCGTCACGACCCGCTCGACTTCGTCTCCTTCCACACCAAGGGTTCGGCCTTCACGCCGTGGCGCGTCTACGGCCCGACCGGCGGGCCGGCGCCGGTGCAGGAGAACCCTTCGACGCACAAGATGCTCGGCGAGGTCCGCAGCCTGCTGCGCGTGATGGAGGAGTTCGAGCAGTTCGCCGACCTCCCGGCGGTCGTCGACGAGTGCGACGCCGGCGTCCCGGCCCATCACGGCTTCTACGACAACGCCAACTTCGCGTTCCAGAACACCGAGTACTACCCCGTCTTCCAGGTGCGGCTCATGAAGAAGCTGCACGACCTCAACAGCCTCGGCCGCGCCAAGGTCGCGCACGCGACCTCCTGGAGCTTCTACATCGAGGCCGAGCGCCACTTCGAGGGCACCCGCTCCTTCGTCACCGCCAGCGGCATCGAGAAGCCGCTGCTCAACGCCTACCGCGCGCTCGCCCAGGTCGGCACCACCCGCTTGCGGGCTACCTCCGACGCCGCCCAGCAGGTGGCCCGCCTCGACGAGGCGCAGGGCCGGTTCATGCCCGAGGAGGTGGACGTGCTCGCCTCCTCCGCGGACGACGGCACCGTCACCATCCTGGTCTGGCGCCACACAGACGACCAGTACCGCACCGACGACCAGCCCACCGAGGTCGACCTGCGGGTGCACGGCCTGACCGCGTCCGGCTACCGGCTCCGGCACGTCCGCATCGACGCCGATCACAGCAACAGCCACACCGTCTGGCGTTCGCTCGGCGCGCCCCAGCTCCCCACGCCGGAGCAGTTGGCGCAGATCACGGCACGTCAGGGTCTGGAAGAGCTCGAGCCCGAGCGAGAGATCGACGTCGGCGGCGGCGCGATCGACCTGCCCCTCTCGCTCCCCCTCCCCTCCGTGTCGATGCTCGTGCTGGCGCCGCGATGACCGGACGACGCCCCGGGATGACCGACGTCGCCCGCGTCGCGGGCGTCTCGCACCAGACCGTCTCCCGTGTGCTCAACGGGCACGCGTCGGTGCGTCAGGAGACCCGCGAGCGCGTGCTCGCCGCGATCGAGCAGCTCGGCTACCGACGCAACGCGACGGCGCGCGCGCTCGTCACCCGCCGCAGCGGGCTGCTGGGGATCGTCAGCAGCGGCTCCTCGCTCTCCGGCCCGGCGGGCACGCTCGGTGCACTCGAGCAGGCCGCCCGAGCCGCCGGCTACTTCGTCACCGTGGCGATCGCGCCGGACCCGGAGCCCGAGCTGCACGCCGAGATCGCCGATGCCTTCGTCGAGCAGGGTGTGGAGGGTGTGGTCGTCATCGCGCCGACCCCCGGCGTCGCCGAGGTCGCCCACGAGCTCGCCGCCCAGGTCCCGACCCTCGTCGTCTCGGCGTGGGATGCGCCCGACGGCGTCGCCACCATCTCCGTGGACCAGCGTGCCGGCGCCGTGCTCGCCGCCGAGCACCTGCTGGGTCTTCGGCACACCGACGTCGTCCACGTGACCGGTCCGACCGACTGGTTCGACGCCGCCGCCCGTATCGACGGCTGGCACGCCGCCCTCACCGCGGCGGGTGTCACTCCTCGTCCTGACCTCATCGGCGACTGGTCCTCCGAGCGTGGCTACGAGCTCGGCCGCGAGATGCTGGCCGACCTGCCCACCTCCGTCTTCACCGCCAACGACCTGACGGCGCTCGGCGTGCTGCGCGCGTTCGCCGAGGCCGGCGTGCGCGTCCCCGAGGACGTCTCGGTGATGGGCTTCGACGACCTCGAGGGGGCGGCCAACTTCTACCCGCCGCTCACCACGATCCGTCAGGACCTGCGCGCGCTCGGCGCCGCCGCCCTCGGCTCGCTCGTCGAGATCATCGCCGGCGGCGCCACCCGCACCCGCCGGCTCGCGCCCGAGATCGTGACCCGGAGCAGCACCGCGCACCGGCGGGCCTAGCGCGCACCAGCGCTCAGTCCCGTGCGCCGGCGAAGTCGAGCACGACCTGCAGGGCGCTCTGAGGATCGGTGTCGAGCAGCGCGAACGCCGCCGCCACCTCCGTCGGCGCGAACGTGTGGCTGATGAGGTCCACGACCTCGAGATCGCCCGTGACCGCCAGCCCCACAACAGCCTGAGCCAGCCGCAGCTCGTCCCACCGGTGCTGCAGGTCCACGGCCGTGCCGGAGATCTGCGAGGACTGGATGCTCACCCGGTTGTGGTGGAACTCCTCGCCCAGCCGCAGCCCGGTCGCGTCGCCCTGGTGGAACCCCGCCACCACGACCCGCGAGTTGTAGGCCACGCACCGGATCGCCTCGTGGATCGCCGCGCTCGCGCCCGCCAGCTCGATCGCGACGTCCGCGCCCCTGCCCCCGGTGAGCCCGCGCACCTGCTGGGCGACGTCGCCCTCCCTCGGGTCCAGCACCGTCTCGACGCCGCGCCGCAACGCCAGCTCCCGGCGCGAGGCGTGCAGGTCCACGCCGATCACCCGTGCCCCTGCCCGGGCGGCCAGCGAGGCCGCCAGCTGTCCGGGCACGCCGAGACCGACGACGACCACGGTCTCGGTCGGCCGCAGCGCCGCATCGATCACGGCGTTGAGCGCGATCGCGCCGATCTTGGCGAACACGCCGATCCGCGGGTCGGCGCCAGGCTCGAGCACCCGATCCGCTGCGGCCCGCTCCGGCAGCACGGCCTGCTCGCGATGGCCCCATGACCCCCAGACCCGTTGCCCGGGCACGAGGCTCCTCACGCCGTCGCCGACCTCGACGATCGTGCCGACCTCCTCGTACCCCCACCCGATCACCGGGAACGTCATCGTGCTCGCGCCGGGCAGGAACAGCCTCTGCTCGGCGTCCCAACGCCGGTGCAGGTAGGGGTTCACCCCTCGGTAGGCGGTCAGCTCGGTCCCCGCGGAGATCCCGGACAGCTCGGTCACCACTCGCACCTGCCCTGCGTTCACCACGGGGGGCTCTTCGTGCACCAGCTCGGCCACCCGATGTGCGGTGAAGCTGACGACGGCGCTCATGCGGTTCTCCTCGTCTCGGTGTCCGCGGGGCCGGTGCCCGGCCCCATCAACGTCTGCGCGAGCAGGTCCAGGTGGTCGAGGTCGTGCAGGTCCCAGATCTGCAGGTAGAGCCGCTGCGCCCCGGCCGCCGCCACCTCCGCAGCCCTCGCGCGCACTTCCGGCGGCGTGCCCGCGACGGCGTTGCGCCGCAGCTCGGCGGGGTCCCGCCCGATCCGGCGGCAGCGGGCGACGTACTCGGCCTCGTCCCGCCCGACCAGACCGACCAGGGCCACCGAGCCCACGAGGGTCTGCGGGTCGCGCCCGATCTCCTCGCAGGCCTGCGCGCCCCGGTCCAGGCAGGAGCGGATGTCCGCGACCGCCGGGAACGGCAGGTTCAGCTCCGCCGCGTAGCGCGCGGCGAGCCGCGGCGTGCGCCGTGGACCGAGCCCGCCCACGATCACCGGCAGTGACGGCTGCACCGGTTTGGGAAGCGCGGGCGACCGCACGGTCCGGACCGTGCCACCGGTGAAGCTCACCTGCTGCGACGCCGGCGTGCTCCACCACTGCTCCAGCAGCGCCAGCTGGTCCTCCAGCAGCGCGAACCGACGCGTGGGGAAGGGGATCCCGAGCGCGTCGTGCTCCGGCTCGAACCACCCGGTGCCGACGCCCAGCTCGAGGCGTCCACCCGACATGTCGTCCACCTGAGCCGCCTGCACCGCCAGCATCCCCGGAGGTCGGAACGTCACAGAGCTCACCAGCGTGCCGAGCCGGATCCGCGACGTCTGCAGCGCCAGGCCCGCCAGGGTCGTCCAGGCGTCGGTCGGCCCCGGCAGGCCGGACACGGCGTTCCCCATCCGCAGGAAGTGATCGCTGCGGAAGAAGCCGTCGAAACCCAGCTGCTCCGCACGCACGGCAGCGGCCAGCACGTCAACGTACCGTGCTCCCTGCTGAGGCTCGACGGACACCCGCAGCAGCATCAGATCGTCGGCTCGTAGGGCCCGGTGGGCGTGGTGAACGGATCGCCCGGCGGCGGCATCCGCAACGGCAGGCCGACCCGGAACGGGTCGCGCCCCACCTGGGCCACCGCCCAGCGCACCGGGTGCTCCTTGCCCCGGATCCGCACGCGCAGCGACAGCTCCACGTCGACCTCGGACCCGCGGTCGTGCATCGACTCCGGGATCGGCAGCCGGTCCAGCTGCCGATCGCCGGGGACGGGCCGGCCCGTCGGGAGCGTCGTCGAGCTCGAGGTGCCGTCCGGGAAGGACGCCGTGAGAGTGAGCGTCCCCGGCACGTCAGCGCCGCCGTCGTTGACCAGCGCCACGACGAGCTCCTGGCCCTCCGGGACCACGCGACGCCAGACGATGCTCGGCCTCAGCCGGTAGCCGATCCTGCCGACCAGCGCGTCGTAGAGCTCGATCCGGTGCTGGTGGGCGATCACCACGTCCCAGGGGTTGAACCCGATCGCCACGTAGTGCGCGGTGATGTCGAGGAACCGCTGCGGCGTCCGGTCGGTCACCAGCAGCGGCGGCCTCTCGGTCGTGAACGCGGGGACGATCGTCTCCCAGATCGTCGATCGTCCCGGCACCCGGTCCGCCATCGCCCGGAACTCCGCCGTCGACGTGAACGGCTGGAAGCTGTCCCGCCGGACCCAGACGTCGGGATCGGCGAGCGCCGCCCGCCCCGCCTCGAAGTCCAGCAGGTGGAGGGTCATGGCGACCGGGGTGGCCCGGAACGCCCGGCGGTGGTCGTCGAGCAGCGTGGCGACGGCGTCGTCCGCGCCTGGCGGGTACCGGTTGACGATCTCCTCGGCACCCTCGTGCTTGCCGTAGTGGTGTCCCTCGCCCCAGATCCCGAAGCCCGAGACGTCGACGAACTCCAGGAGCGGGTGGTCGTCGTACCGCTCCGCGAAGAGCTCCATCAGCTCGCGCCACCAGCGCAGGTAGTCGGCCCCGTAGGCCGGGTACCGCTTGAGCATCGGACCGAAGTCGTACTCGTTGGCGTAGGTGTGCGTGGGGAGCCGGTCCTGCAGGAAGGCCGGCAGGCTGTCCGCGCCGGGGGAGTGGCGGCTGGCGTTCATGATGCGGAAGCTCCACCGCTTGCCGTGCTCCTGCACGGCCTCCAGCATCCACTCCCACTCGCGGGGCAGGTTCAGTCGCCCCGCTTCGGACTGCACGCGGTTCCAGTCGGCGCGGAAGTAGAGGTTGTCGACGTAGGGCAGGGCCAGCATCCGGTCAAGCACCGCACGCGTCAGCGGTCGGTTGGGGTCGGTGCGTTCGGTGCGCATCCACTCGCTCTGGGTGAAGGCGTGGTGCATGTGATCGCTGAACACGTACCCCTGCATCCCCATCCCGGGATTCGGCACCGCACCCGCGGCCGGGTCGAGGTAGCCCAGGTGGATGCCCTGCTCCAGCATGCCGGGCCTGCTCATCTCTCCTCCAGGATGATCACGACGTCCGCGAGCACGTCGGGGCACTCGAGCGTGGTCGAGTCCCCCGTCTCGCGCAGCCGCGGGACGAGGGGGCTGCGGTGGTGCAGGTCCCACGCCGCCGCCACCGCCACGCGGGCGGCGACGCGCACCTGACGCGCCGCCGGGAGATAGAGCGCCATGCGGCCGTCGCTCGCGCGCGCGAGCCGGGCGCCGTCGTCGTCCCGGTCGAGCAGCGCCTGAACGGGCCGGGCGCCCGCGAACCGATGCGACTCCCAGACCTCGCGCGCGAACGCGACGTCCCGCGCCCCGGGCAGCGCCAGCGCCGTCGTCCAGGGCAGCGGCTGCCCCGAGAACTCGGCGTTGACGAACACCGATCCGCTGCGGTGCCACTGCCAGACCCCGTGCGCGCCATAGCCCAACCCGGCCGACGCCCCGGCGAGCAGCGAGGTCCACGCGACCCGTCGGACCTGCGCGGCGTCGAACCGGCCGTGCCCGCGCACGTGCCCGTGCGCCTCGTAGCAGGGCTCGGCGTTGATGACCGGGCGCACCGGTTCCGTCATGGCCCTGCTCGCGATCTCGATCGCCTTGGCGCCGCCGTCGTCGGTGTGCCCGGACTGCAGGATCGTCAGGTCCAGCGCCGGGTCGGCGAGCAGATGGTCGGGCAGGACCGCGTCCGGCCACATGTGCATGCCGGTCAGCAGCCCCGGCATCAGAGCCCGGCAGGCGTGCAGCAACGACCGGTAGCCGCCGATCGCGACGGGATCGGTGAAGGGGTCGTCCCCGCTGATCAGCAGCACCGGCTCCAGGTCGGCGAAGTACTCGTGCACCAGTGCCGGCAGGGTCGCGACGACGTCGGCCGGGAGGGTCACCGCCGGCGGCATCCGGGAGGCCGGCGTGCCGGGCACGTAGCTCGACCACAGCACAACCAGGAACAGCGTGAAGCCGTCGTCGACCGCTCGCTGGCCCATCGCGCGCGCGGTCCGGAGGTAGTCCTCCTCGATCCCGGCGACGCCTGCCGCCGTGCGGCGGAACGGCATCCGCGACCCGGGGTTGTCGCTGCGGTCGTGCAACGTCGGCAGCAGGCTGATCAGGAGGCCCGTGAACCCCTGCGACCGTCGCCTCGCCAGATACTCGGACCACTCGGCGTCGGTCGGCTCGGCGAACGCGTTCCACACGGTGTCCAGCAGCGGCACGTGCGTGCGGCCGTCGCGCATCAGCGCCGCGCCATCGGGCGTGAGAGAGATCGCCGTCATGCCGGGACGATCCTCGCCGACGGGATGACGCGCGCGGTCGTGGTCGCCATCGCGGCGACGCCGTCGCTCCAGACGTCGACGAGTCGTTGCAGCTCGGAGGCCCGCTCGGGCAGATCCACCGGCGGGCGATCGCTCAGCCGCATGCGACGCACCCCCTCCTCCCACCCGATCGTCGGGACCCACCCGAGATCGGTGGCGGCGGCGCTGTTGTCGTAGAAGGACGGGTGCTGGAAGTTCATCACGCACCATGCCGCCCATCGCGGGACGAGGGCGCCGAGCGTCGTGCTCGGCACGTGCACCGCGTGCAGCTCACGACCCAGGTCGCGCGCCACGGTCGCCCAGTACTCGTTCCACGTCATCGCCTCCACGCCGGTGGCGTTGTAGGCCTTCTGACGCGCTCGCGGATTGCCGACGCTGGCGACGAACGCGGCGCCGACGTCGTCGCGGTGGGCGCTCACCCACAGCGACGTGCCGTCGCCCGGCAGCACGATGGGCAGGCCCGCCTTCACCCGATCGACGTACAGCCCGAACATCTCCCCGGGCATCGGCGGGGCGATCAGGCCCTGGGTGTCCGAGTAGGTCGCTGCGGGCCGGATGATCGTGGTGTCGAACCAGCCGTCGGCGCCCGCCTGCTCCACCAGCTCCTCGCACAGCATCTTGCGGTGGGCGTACTGGAACACCGGCGAGGCGCCGCGCGGATGGTCCTCGCGCACGGGGTAGCGGGCGACCGGCTTGGGGTAGACGTCGACCGTGCTGGAGTACACGTACTGGGCCGTCCGGTCGCGGGCGAGGTCGAGCACCGTGCGCGCGTCGTCGGGGTGGTAGCAGATGACGTCGACGACGGCGTCGTAGTCCCGATCGAGGGCGGCGCGCACGCGGTCGGGGTCCGACCGGTCACCCACCACCGGGCGCACTCCCTCCGGCACCGGGAGGGTGCCGCGGGTGAGCACGGTGACCTCGTCGCCGCGCGCCACGAGCTGCTCCGCGACGGCACCGCTGATTTGCCCGCTGCCACCGATGACGAGCACGTCCACGCTCAGATCACCTCGAGGTCGTCGCGGCCCCCGAGCGCGGGGAAGGGCGCGTGCGGCTCGGTCTGGTACCAGAGCGCGAGGCTGGCGACGTCGTCCTGCAGCGGCAGGTAGCGGCCGCCGGAGCGCCACCCCAGTGCCTGCACCTCCACCCGCAACGCGGTCGTGAAGTGGATCGGGTCGGGGATGTGCCAGCGGTACATCCCGAAGCGGCGGTTGGACCGGCCGAAGTCGTCGAGCGGGGTGACCTGGTGGAACCCGAGGTAGGAGCTCGTGAACGGCAGGTACCCCTCGCCCTCGTGCTGCTCGAACGCCCAGGCACCGCCGACGTAGTCCTCGGTGCCGGTGCCGCAGATGGTGGGGAACTCGCCGTCGTCGTCGAGGTAGAACTTGACCTCGCCCTCCCCCCACCACCCGTTGTTGTTGGTCTGCCACGCGAGGTACGTGCCGACGTAGTGACCGCGCCCGGTGACGCCGTCGAGGATCGTGTGGACGCCGTCGCGGACGGGGTTGCTGCGCCGCCACTGGGTGTGCAGGTAGGCCGCTTCCTCGGGGACGTCCTCCAGCGTGTAGTCGACCTGGAAGAAGAACTGGGCGATGTCGGGTCCCAGGTTCTCGACCTCCACCCGCGCGGCGCGGCGGAACGGCATCGGCCAGTAGCTGTTCATGCCGCCACCGGACATCACCGCGATCGGCTCGGAGGAGACGATGGTGCGCTCGCACCAGCCGGAGGCGAAGAAGTCGCCGAGCGGCGACTCCACGCTCGGCGTCTCCTCCTCGTCCCACCAGATCCGGAGCACGACGTGCCGCCACGTCGTCGGGGCGCAGGTCATCCAGATGTGCCGGATCACCCCCGGACCCTCGATCGCGGCGATCGTCAGCCGCTCCCCGCGCGCCAGTGGCAGCGCCGGGCTCACCTTCCAGCCGCGTCCGAGGTCCCGGGCGGCGGAGGCGCTCGGTCCGTCGACGGCGCGCGCACCGCCGCCCGGCGAGCCATCGCGGTTCTCCGCGGTGATCGCGCGCGAGCGCGCGTCCCGGAGCAGTGCGAGCGAGGTCAGGTCTGGCATGGCGTGGAGGTCCGTCCTGTTCTCACGGTGCGGCGGCGACCGGATCGGCCACCACCAGGTCGACGTCGGAGGCGGGCAGCTCGTGCCGGACCCCGGTGGGCACGGGTCGCTCGGTGGTGACCCGCAGCCGGCGCGCGCCCGCGTCCCACCGCAACGAGACCGCGCCGTACCAGCTGGGTGCACCCGAGACCGAGAAGTCGTGCGCGAGCCACGACGCCGGGACGCCGGAACCGATCACGAGCGCGCCGTCCGACGTCTCGCGCAGCAGGCAGTCGCGCAGCAGCAGCAGCAGCTCGGCGGCCGTCCAGCCGTGCGGAGTGACGTGCGGGATGTCGTCCCAGCCCCGCGAGCGCTGCCACTGGAGCGAGGAGTTCTCGTCGCCGATACCCTCGTGCTGGGTGTACAGACCGGGCGCGGTGGAGTGCTCCAGGAAGTGCCGGATGGTGACCCAGGCACGATCCCGCTCGCCCAGCAGCAGGTGGTTGTGCGCCTGTCCGGCCTCGAAGTAGGTCCACTCGGGCTCGGGGACGTGCACGCCGCCAGGATGGCGGACCTGGTCCCAGTGGCGGGCGAACACCTCGCGCACGTGGGGGTCGGTGGGGTCGGCGTACCCGGTCGGCCAGATCGAGCCCGTGTAGTCCCGGTCGTTCTCGCCGAAGTGCTCCGGCATCACCGCCGCGATCGCGGCGAGCTGGGCATCCAGCTCGTCCTGCCACACCCTCGTGTCCTCACCGAGCGCACGCGCCGCCTCGATCGCTCGACGCAACCCGAACGCCGCCCAGCCGTTGACCCAGAAGCGGGGGAAGTGACCATCCATGCGCCCGTTGATCAGGCCGTCCCGTGGTGGCCTCGCCATCAGGTCCGCGGAAGGCTCGACCATCATCTGGGGGGTCCGGATCTCGGTCCGGCCGAACACCGGTCCGGGGGTGTGCCGGAGCGCCACCACCAGGTCGGCGTTGCGTCGGATGTCGGGGTACAGCTCCGCCAGCAGGGTGTCGTCGCCACGGATCCGGGCGTGCTCGGTCATCACCCAGATCAGCTGCCCGGCGCCGTCGCCCTCCGACCCGAAGCCACCGAACGGCGCGCGAGCGGCGACCGAGCGGACCGCCCGGTCCACCCAGTCGCTCAGCCCCGCCTTGCCCATGGCGGTCAGCGCGTAGGAGCCGTCGCGCAGCCACCACAGCGGGTAGCTGATCGGCGAGATCCGCGGCTCCACCCCGACGCTCGACATCGCCAGGTAGACGGCCTGCGCCTGCAAAGCCTCGGCGAACGCCGGGTCCGGCAGGTCCAGCTGCATGGGCAGCAGCGCTCGCCAACGCTCCTCGAACCTCGCGCGATCGGGACGCTCGGCCGCCTCGGCGGGAGCGCGACGCAGCCAGTCGAGGTGCGGATGGCCGGCGTGCACGTAGTGGACCGAGCCGACGGTGCGTGACTCGCCGGGGCCGAGTGCGAGCGCGAAGCCGGCGGACCCGCTCGCCCATCCGGCGGGATCGTCGACCGCGGTGCCAGGCGCCGTCTGCCCGGCGCGGATCAGCTCGCCGACGTCGGTGCCCGACTCCTCGTAGCCGATCGCGCCCACGTGGTCCGGCGGCGTGAGGAAGGACGCCACGACGGCGCCGTCGATCAGCAGGTCCGAGCCGGTGAGGGCGAGGCGCCGCAGCTGCGCTCCCGCCGGCCCGAACGAGCGGATGAGGACGTGCAGCGTTCCCTCGACCGGGTCCGCACCCTCGTTGGTCACGGTGACCTCGGCGTGGGTACGGATGTCCCGGCGCGCCGGGTCGCCGTCGGTGTACAGGCTGGACCGGACCACCAGGTCGCCGGCGCTCCAGGTGCACTCGAGCACCGGCAGGAAGCCCTCCGACCACCGCCACCTCAGCTGCGCCAGTGGCAGCAGCTCCGGTGCCCACACCTGCTCGCCGGTGCTGATCCAGGTGGTGACCGCATAGCTGCGGAACCCCGGCGAGAAGGCGTTGCCCGGCTCGACGACCGTGGTGAAGGCCTCCGGCGCCTCGGGGACGCCGAGGGTCACATGGGTGTCGCTGCGGTTCCAGACCCAGTCCGGATGGCGCTGCTTCATCGGCAGCATGCCGTCGTGGTCGAGGATGCTCATGGATGCTCCTGGTGGTCCGGTCCGATCCGCTCTACTGCAGCTCGGCGATCTGCGAGTTGAGCTGGTCGATCACGCCGGTGAGGAACTCCTCGTTCGACATCGAGCTGCCGTAGAAGTCGGCGAGCGCGGTGTGGAAGATGCCGAGCGCCTGCTGGTTGGCGGTGTTGTTCGGCGGGGACCACGTGATGTCCGCGTAGGCCTGGGTGGCGTCGACCCAGTACGCCTGGTCGTTCGCGAACAGCGGGTGCGGCGACTGGGCGAACTGGCTCTCGAGCGCGGCGGTGGAGACCACGGAGATCCCGAGCTCCTCCAGCCCGATGCCGACGGCGCCCTCGGGATCGATGCTCCACGCGAGCGCCAGCTGCAGCGCCGCCTCGGGGTTCTCGGTCTGGGTCGAGATGTGGATGGTGGCCGAGCCGAAGTCGACGTAGCGGTCACCGGTCAGCTCGGCCGCCGGGAACGGGGTGAAGGTCCACATGCCCTCGGTGTCGGGTGCCTGCTGCAGGATCGTCTGGACGAACCAGGTGCCCGAGGGGAAGCTCGCCACCGTGCCGTCCTTGATCGCCTGGAACCACTCCGGGCTCCACTCGGGAACCTCGACACCGACGCCGGGCTCGAGCATCTGCCGGATGAGGTCCATCGCGGCGTTCCACTCGGGCGAGTCGGCGCTGATGGCGAGGTTGCCGTCGGCGTCGAAGAACGAGGCGTGGTTCTCCTGGATCGCGATCATCGCGACACCGATCGAGATCGCTTGTTGGTAGCCGAACAGGTGGTACTCGCCACCCGACTCCGTGCTCAGTGTCTTCGCCGCGTCGATGTAGGCGTCCCAGGTGGTGAGGTCGGCCGGGTCGATGCCGTACTCGGCAAGGACGTCGGCGCGGTAGAACATGCCGCCGGCCGGGCTGTTGACCGGGATGCCGTAGATGCGGCCGTCGAAGGTGACCTGCTCCCACCCGAAGTCCGGCAGGTACTCGCGATAGGGCTCGACCATGTCGGTGATGTCCATCGCGGCACCGATGTCGACCAGGCTCGGGATGTTGGCGGTCCCGCTCTTGAAGACGTCCGGCAGCCCCGACCCCTGGGTCGCGGCCAGCTGGAGCTGCGTGAGCATGTCGGCGCTCGGGACCTGACGACCTTCGACACCGATGCCGGCCACGGCCTCGACGTAGTCCTCGATCGGCTGGTTGAACTCCTGCTCGTCCCACCCCCAGAAGTCGAGCGTGGTGCCCGCGTAGGCATCGGACAGGATCGAGGTGTACTTGTTGTACTCGGCCGCCGCCGAAGGGTCCGGCTCGGGACCGGGCGACGAGCAGGCGGTGGCGATCAGGGCAGCGGCGGTCACGACCGCGCCGACGGCGAGACGTCGCCGGGCGGCGTCTCGCGGGGTGCGCGTGCTGCGCATGGGAGCTCCTTCGGGATGGGCGCGTCGTCGCGCACCGTGGACGATGTCTGTCGCGCTAGTTGCGCAACAGGTACCCCCAAGATTGCGGGGGAGGATCATGGCAGTGCGCCTGACTTTCCGTCAACCCCGATCGAGCTGCCCTGTGGGTCCGCGATCGAGCGGTCACGGGATGGCGTGGGAAGGCGCACTGTCTTGCGCAATGTTGCGGGGCCGTGCATGCTGTGCCGCATGGCCCGATCCACCCTTGCCGACATCGCCCAGCAGACGGGCGTGACGGTCCCGACCGTGTCCAAGGTCCTCAACGGTCGCAGCGACGTCTCGCCGCAGACCCGGGTGCGCATCCTGGAGCTGCTCGAGGAAGCGGGTTACGAGCGCCGCGGCGCTCGCCGTGCCGGCGACCGGCACCGCTCGGGCGGCTACCTCGACGTCGTCCTCAACCCGGTCGGCAAGTCCTGGGCGATCGAGGTCGTCGGCGGGGTGCAGTCGACGGCGGCCGCCGCGGGGTACGACGTCGTGGTGTCGATCCCCGGCAGCGACCCGGACTGGCTGGACCGGGTCGTCCGGCGCGGCTCGCGCGGGTTGATCGCCGAGCGTTGGTTCCTGTCCGA
This sequence comes from Pseudactinotalea sp., assembly GCA_048594485.1. Lineage (GTDB taxonomy): Bacteria > Actinomycetota > Actinomycetes > Actinomycetales > Beutenbergiaceae > Pseudactinotalea. The sequence continues at coordinate 13,831 of JBMDXU010000139.1, forward strand.
GACCGAGCGCGACCGGCTCGCCGAGGCGCGCATCCCGTTCGTCGTCATCGACCCCGGCGCCGAGCCGCCGCCCGACGTGCCCTCGGTCGGCGCCGCGAACTGGCAGGGCGGCTACGCCGCCGCGGAGCACCTGCTCAACCTCGGCCACGAGCGGCTCGCCGTGATCGGCGGCGATCCCGACACGCTGGCCAGCCGGGCACGTCTGGACGGGTTCCGGTCGGCGCTGGCCTCGCGCGGCCTCTCCCTCGACCCCGAGCTGGAGCGCTTCGCCGAGTGGTCGCGCACGCGCGCGCACGAGGTGGGCCGGGAGCTCCTCTCGCTCGCGTCGCCGCCGACGGCGATCTTCGCCTGCTCGGACCGGATGGCGAGCGGGATCTACGCGGCGGCCCGCGATCTCGAGGTGGCGATCCCCGGCGACGTGAGCGTGATCGGCTTCGACGGGCTCCCGGAGGTCGGCTGGCTGCTGCCGACACTCACGACGATGCGTCAGCCGGTCGAGGACATGGCCCGGACCGCGCTGCAGATCCTGCTCGCCCGCGCAGCCGGCCAGGAGCCCGGGAGCACCCGCCTGGAGCTGTCGACCACGCTTGTCGTCGGCGAGAGCACCGCGCCCCCGACGCGCTGACCTCGATCACCCATCCGTTCCGGACGCCGTCGTCCCGCAAGGAGCCCTCGTGACCACCCTCACCCCGCCGACGGCGCTCGCCCTGCGCTCGACCGGCAGCGCCACACGTCGCACCCCGGCCGCGTATCTCTACCTGCTGCCGTTCCTCATCCCGTTCCTGGTGTTCACGGTGTTCCCGATCGTCTACTCCACGGTGCTCAGCCTGCAGCAGTACACGCCGAACCCGATGACCCCCGACCCCTGGGTCGGTGGCGCCAACTACCGACGCGCGCTCGGCGACGGCGTGTTCTGGCTGAGCCTGCGCAACGTCCTGCTGCTGATGGGAGTGGTGCTGCCCTCGCAGCTCGCGTTCGGGCTGTTCCTGGCGTCGGTCATGCACACCAGGCTCCGCGCACGCACCGCGGTGCTGTCGGGCATCTACTACCTCCCCGTCGTCGCCAACCTCATCGTCGTCACCCTGATCTTCCAGGTGCTGTTCCAGTACAACGGCATGGTCAACTACCTGGTCGGGCTGTTCGGCGTGGAGCGCGTCGGGTGGCTGACCGACCCGACCTGGGCCCCGATCACCACGATGGTGCTGATCTTCTGGAAGGGCGTCGGCTGGTACATCGTCTTCCTGCTGGCGGGCCTGAAGAACATCGACACCACGTACTACGAGGCGGCGAGGATCGACGGCGCCAACCCCTGGCAGCAGGCCCGGCACGTGAGCATCCCGCAGCTGCGTCCGATCATCGTCTACCTGCTGGTGCTCGGCGTCATCTCGGGCTGGCAGATCTTCGTGGAGCCGCGGCTGCTGTTCGCCTCCCAGTCCGGCGCCGGCGGACCGGCGAACTCGGTGCTCACGCCGTCGAACTACATCTACGGGCAGTCGATGCAGCAGCTCGACTTCAGCTACGGGTCCACGCTGTCGATCCTGCTCGGCATCGTGACCGCGATCTGCTCGCTGCTCGCGCTCTGGCTCGGCCGAAGGAGCAACGCATGACCACCGCGACGACCTCCACTCCCCGCGCTCGCCGTCGCCGATCCCGCGACGGGACGATGCTCGGCGCCGTCGCCGCGTATCTCGTGCTCGGGCTCTGGGTGCTGCTCTCGCTGTTCCCGCTCTACTGGAACGCCGTGGCCGCCTTCCTCCCGGTTGACCGCATCTTCGGGTCGCCGCCGCCGCTGCTGCCCACCGACCCCACGGTGGCGAACTTCGTCGAGCTGCAGGGGACCATCCCGACGATGTGGCGCAACATCGGCAACAGCCTGCTGGTCGGTGTCGTCGGCGCGGTGTGCAACGTGTTCCTGGCGACGCTGGCGGGTTTCGCGTTCGCGCGCATGCGGTTCTGGGGCAAGGAGGTGCTGTTCTACGGCATCGTGGCGACGATGGCGATCCCCGCGATGGTCGGGTTCGTGCCGCTGTTCCTGCTGATGGGCAGGATCGGGCTGGCCGACAACATCGTGGCCGTCATCCTGCCCAGCCTCGCCGGTGCGTTCGGGGTGTTCCTGTTCCGGCAGGTGATCGAAGGGATCCCGGTGGAGCTCTTCGAGGCCGCCGCGATCGACGGCGCCCGCAGCCCGACGGTGTACCGGATGGTCGCGCTGCCGTTGCTCACCCCCATGATCGTCACGCAGCTGATCGTCATCTTCCTGGCCTCGTTCAACGACTACTTCTGGCCCCTTGTGGTGCTGCGCTCGCCGGAGAACTACACCTTCTCGCTCGCGCTCGGCTCGATCACGGGTCCGTCGTTCGCCAGTCCCTGGGGCGAGATGATGGCCGGCGCACTGCTGCTGCAGGTGCCGGTGCTGGTGATCTTCGCGTTCCTGTCGCGCTACATCGTGCCGAACTCGTTGGCGGGTGCGGTCAAAGGATGAGCCGCACCCGTGTGACCGGGCTGCTCGTCGAGGGGCGTCCGGAGCCGCTCGGCGTCGACGTGGCGCAGCCACGGCTGCGGTGGCGGCTGGAGGACGCCGGGCGCGCGCTCCGGCTCCTGCGTTCCCGTCTGGCGCTGCGTCGCGACGGCCATCCCGACACGCTGTGGAGCGCGACCATCGAGGGCGACGAGCTGGGCGCGACCGTCGTCGGGGTCGAGGACTGGCGTCCGCTGACGCGCTACCGGTGGCAGGTGGCGGCCGATGTCGAGATCGACGGGGTCGCCGGCACCCTCCGGGCGTCCTCGTGCTTCGAGACGGGCCTGCTCGACGAGCAGTCCTGGCACGGTGCGCAGTGGGTGACGGGGGCTCAGGTGCAGGAGGCCGAGGCCGCGGCCGCGCCGCTGCTGCGAGGCGCTCTCGAGGTGCGCGCGCCCGTGCTGCGCGCGCGCCTCGCGCTCGCCGCGGGCGGGATCGCGGCGGTCACCGTCAACGGCGTCGTGCCCGGCGACGAGGTGCTCGGACCCGGGCTGACCGATTACCGCCACCGGGTCGCGGTGGCGATCCACGACGTCACCGCCACGATCCGTCCCGGGACCAACGTCGTCGCCGTCGCCCTGGGTCGCGGGTTCTACGCGATGACGACGGAGAACGTCTGGGGGTGGCACCGCGCGCCCTGGCACGCCGACCCCTGCGTGCGTGCCGTGCTCGTGGTCGAGACCACCGCAGGCAGGCAGGTCTGGCGAACCGACGCCGACCTGCTCTCCGCGCGCGGTGGGATCCGGGCCGACTCGCTCCTGGAGGGTGAGGTCTACGACGCCGGCCGGGAGCCTCGCGGATGGCGGCGCGAGGGGTTCGACGCCCGAGGATGGCTGCCCGCGCGTCCCGTGCCCGGGCCTGCCGGGCGGCCGGTGACGCGCCCGTTCCCGGGCATCCGCGTGCAGGAGACGCTGGATCCTCTCTCCGCCCGGGCATCGGCGCCGGGCCGATGGGTGATCGACGTCGGCCGGCACGTCGCAGGGTGGGTCCGGCTGCAGGTCCCGGCCGGGGCGCCCGTGGGCGCTCGTCTGACGTTGCGGTCGACCGAGCGGTTGCTCGACGGGCGCCCGGCGCTGTCCAGCCCGCTCAGCGACGGGGAGCTGCAGCTCGACACCCTCGTGCTCGACGGCGAGCCGCTGACCTGGGAGCCGCAGCTGGGCTACAAGGGCTTCCGCTACGTCGAGGTCGAGGGCTGGCCGGACGGGCTCGGCCCGCCGCGGCTGCAGGCGCGCGTCGCGCACGCGGACGTGGAGCGCACGGCCCGGTTCGCCTGCGCGCACGACGGGCTCGACTGGGTGCACGAGGCCGTCGTCGCGACGATGACGAACAACCTCCACCACATCCCGACGGACACCCCCGTGTACGAGAAGAACGGCTGGACCGGCGACGTCGCCCTCGGCGCTCAGATGCTGCTGCGCGACCTGGACACCGTGCCGCTGCTGGAGGACTGGCTCGAGAGCGTGGCCGACTCGTGCGACCCGTCCGGCCGGCCGGCGCTGATCGCGCCCGACCCGGACTGGGTCTGGGAGAGGCACGCCAGCTCGCCGCCGTGGCACGCCGTGCTCTGGGCGCTGCCGTGGCGGATCTACCAGGCGACGGGCGATGACCGGGTGCTGCGACGTCACATCGACGGGATCCTGCGCTATCTGCGGCTGGAGCACGCCAGCGCCGTCGACGGACTGTCGGACTCCGGGCTCGGCGACTACCTCGCCCCCGGCACGGCGGGCAACCCCGACGAGGACCGTCGGGTCTGCGGCACGGCCGCGGTGTACGAGGGCACCCGGCTGGCCGCCCGGATCGCCGCGCTCCTCGGGCGCGCCGACGACGCGCGCGAGATGCGGGCGCGCGCCGAGCTCATCCGATCGTCCTTCCGGACCCAGCTGCTCGACCCCGTGACGCGCCTGGTGCACGACCCGGTCGCGGGGTTCCGTCAGACGCACCAGGTGCTCGCGATCTCGGCCGGTCTGCTCGAGACCGAGGAGGCCGCGCGCGCGGCCGAGGCGGTGGCGGAGGACGTCCGCGACCGGGGAGACCACCTGTGCGTCGGTGCTCTGGGGGTCCGGCGGGTGCTGCCGCTGCTGGACCGGTACGGGCACGGCGCGACCGCGTTCGCCGCCGCCACCACCCCGACGGCGCCGGGATGGCTGGCATGGCGTGCCGCGGGCGCCAGCACCATGTGGGAGTTCTGGGACGACCGCCGCTCGCGCAACCACTACTTCCTGGGCACGATCGACGACTGGCTGTTCGCCGACGTCGCGGGGCTGCGACTGGGGGCGCCCGGGTACCGGCGCGTCCGTGTCAGGCCCGAGCACCTGTGCCGGCTCGATCATGCCGAGGCCGAGATCGCGACGGTGCGGGGCGATGTCGCGCTGGCATGGGAGGTCGAGCGCGGGCGTGGCGTGCTGCGGCTGCGGCTCCCGCCCGGCACGACAGCCGCTGTGGAGCTGCCGGGAGCGGCGCCCGTCGAGGCGACCGGCGCGAGCGAGCACCGGTTCGCCGTCGGGAGCGAGACGTGACGACGGGCGAGCTGCTCCGCGCGGCGGGCATGACACTGACGTTCACCCCCGAGCTCGGGCTCCGCGACCTCGCGATCGACTCCCGTCCGCTGCTCGACGCCGTCTACTGCGCCGTCAGGGACACCGGCTGGGGGACCGCACCCGTGGCGGTCGAGAGCTGGCGCGTGCGTGCCATGGCGGACGGGTTCGAGGCTGTGGCGACCACCCGTCACCGCGGCGACGAGGTCGACGTCCGCTGGTCGATGCGGGTGGTGGGCGACGCCGACGGTGTCACCCTCGAGGTCGACGGCGAGGCCCTGCGCGAGCAGCGGGTCCGTCGAGCCGGTCTGGCGCTGCTGCACCCGCTGGCGCACCGGGGCGCCGCGGTCGTGACGAGGATCGCGGACGGCCGCATCCGCAGCGCGGCGTTCGCCGCCGCCGTCGATCCCGATCCACTGTTCACCGACGTGGTCGCGATGAGCGTCGCTCTGCCGGAGGGCGGTCACCTGGAGCTCGTCATGGACGGCGAGGTGTTCGAGACCGAGGACCACCGCAACTGGATGGACGCCGGCTGGAAGACGTACTGCACGCCGCTGGACCGGCCGTCACCACGTCGACTCGCGGCGGGCGACCGGATCCGGCAGTCGGTGAGCATGCGCGTACGAGACCGACCCACCGGCGTCGGGCAGCAGATCGCCGTCGATCGTCTCGAGATCGACGACCCGATCGGCGCGGTGCCCTCCATCGGCGCGTTCGACGGCGTCGGGCGGCAGCCGTGGGCCCACCGAGCGGTCGCCGGCGAGATCCACGGTCTGCACCACCCCGGCGCCCCGGTCCGTCTGACTCTCGCGTTGCGCGACGAGGACGTGAGCGCGGCGCAGCGCGCGATCGAGAGGTGGGCGGCGCCACCGATCTCGATCGCCCTGGTGGACCCTGACTCGCGGGTGACGGAGCAGGCGCTGCTGGACGCCTGGCGACGCCGCGACGACGATGTCGGGCGCCTCGTGATCGGCACCGACGCCCACCTCGCCGAGCTGAACCGCGCCGCCCTGCCCGCGTGCTCGAGCGGGGCCGTGCAGCTCGGCATCGATCCGCACGTGCACCACGTCGACACGGCTCTCGTGCTCGACGGCGCCCGGGCCCTCCCCGACATGGTCGCCCATGCGGTCGGCATCGCCGCCGGTCGCGGGCTCCACCTGAGCCCTCTGCGGCTCCCGTCGCGCCTGGCCGCGGAGACGGGCGCGGACGCGTCCGCGGCCTGGGCGATCCGCCTGCTCGCCGGTCTCGCACGTGTCGACGTGGTCAGCCTCGCGCCACCGGTGCGGGGCACGGCCGCCGGGGCGGTCGACGTCCTCGGCGGGCTGGCTCCGCTGGGCGGTGCCCCGATCCACGCCGTGCGTGCGCCCGAGGGCGTCGTCGCGGCGGCCGTGGCGCATCCGGACGGTGGTCGTCAGGTGCTGGTCGCGAGCACGCAACCGCACCCGCAGCGCGTGCGGACGGCGTGGTCGCTGCGACCGCTGCACCTCGCCCCGTACGCGTGGCGACGACTTCACGTCCGCTGACAGGTCGGCCTCAGGCGAGCGAGGTGTGCGTGCGGAGCCAGCGCACCGAGCGCTCGGCCCAGTCCTTCTCCCGCTCGATCGTCGCGGCCAGGTCCGCCGCGGGCGGGGTCCACAGCTCCAGCACGGCGGTGCGCGCCCGCCCGGACGCCGTGACGGCGGCGAGCAGCGCATCGATCCGCAGCATGCCCTCGCCGGCAGGGGTGCCGACGATCTCGAAGCCGAGGTGGGACGGATGGCGGCGTGCCACGACGTCCTTGAGATGCACGTTGACGCACAGCGGCGCCAGCACCTCCACCACGTGATCCGGCCCTTCCAGCGCCCCCAGCGAGTTCACGGTGTCCAGGCAGATCCCCGTCCAGTCGCCTGCCGTTCGGACGAGGTCGGCGAGCTCGTGAGCACGGAACCGGTCGTGATTCTCGATCGCGAGCACGAGACCGCGCCGGGTGAACGCATCGCGGACCTCGGCCAGGCGCGCCAGCACCTCGCGGGGCGTGGGATGGTCGCCGGGGGCGTCGACGACCACGCGGACGAAGTCGGCGCCGAGCCGGTGTGCGACCTCGGCGCCGCGGATCAGATGCGGCCCCAGGCCGCGGACTCCCACCTCGAGGTCGAGCCCACGGTCTCTCGCCGCGGCGTGGAAATGCCCGAGGCTGTCGTCGTCGAGGTCGTGCACGGGGAGGTTGTCGGCCAGCTGCACGACACCGACGCCGAGCGCGACGGCCCGATCCAGCAGCTCGATCCGGCTCAGCGGTCGCGGGGGAGCGGCGGCGCCGGGGACCCCGATCGCCCACGGATACGTGTACGTGGACAGCCCCAGTCGCACGGTCAGTCGCCGCCGGTGATCCGGCGCAGGCTGTCCATCACCTCGTCCGGCTCGAACACGCGGTGCCAGTCGTCCCGGAACAGCTGCTGGCGCGACCGCGTCAGCGCCAGCTGCGCCCCGTCGGACAGCCTCCAGTCGAAGCGCTCGAAGATCAGCGCGATCCCGATCTGCAGATGCCCCATGAGGAAGTCCTCGGCGGCCTCGGCGGGCACACCCAGCTCCACCACGCGCTCCAGACCCTCCCGGATGACAGCGATGCAGCCGTTGGTCAGCGTCTCGCTGAGAGCCGGCTCCAGCAGCGCCATCTGCTCCACCGTGATCCGGTGCGTCCGCGACACCGGCGCGAACATGTCCGCCACCAGCCGCTCGATGTCGTCGATGTCGTGGGCGTCGCCCCATCCGACGGCGAGCACCGCCGCCTGCTGCGCGCGACCGCCACCCCAGTAGTCGCGTCGCGCGTCCGGGTCCTGCTCGGCGAGCAGGTCGTACAGCGGCGGGTGGGTCGGATGAGTCACGTAGCACCGCACGTCCTGGCGCCGCGGGACGCGGTCGGCGGCCACCGCGGCGGGATCGAGGAAGAGCAGGCTCGATCCGGCGTCGACCATCGGCACGACCTCGGCCGTGACCTGCCGCATGACGCGGTCCGGCACGGCGAAGAGCACGACATCGCTGCCGCGGAGCGCGTCCTGGAGCGGCATGGTCGTCAGTCCCAGGTCGGCGACACGGTCGCGACCGGCGGGAGAGCTCTCGACCAGCCGGAGCCGGTACGCCTCGTGCTGGCGGAGGGCGCCCGTGATGCGGCGGCCCATGTTGCCGCCGGCTCCGATGACCGCGATCTCGACCATGGGCGTCCTCATTCTGTGTTCGGATGGCAGTCTGGTCCGATGGTATGCCATCATTCTGCCATACCAAAATCGGAGAGGTTGGCGGTGTCATGACGTCCACGATGACGACCGCTCCCGGCGCCGTCGCCGTCACGGGAGGCGCGGGTGGCATCGGCGGTGCGGTGGTGCGCCGTCTGGCGCAGGAGGGGCGCGCCGTCTACAGCCTGGACGTGACGCCGCAACCCTCCAGCGGGGTGGTGCGCGGACTCGCGTGCGACCTTGCCGACGAGACCTCAGTCGCGGCCGCCATGGCGGAGATCGCCGAGCGCGAGCCATCCGGGCTGCAGGGGCTCGTCGTCGCCGCGGGCGTGCAGCCCCACGGTCGTGACGGACGGCTCGGAGACGTGTCGCTGAGCACCTGGCGGCGCACGATGGAGGTCAATGGGACCGGCGCGTTCCTCTCGATCCGCGGGGCGTTGCCGCTGCTGCTGAGGCACGGCGCCGGCTCGGTGGTGCTGATCGGGTCGCCCACCGGTCTGACCATGTCGGGTGCCGGCAACACGGCCTACGCGGCCTCGAAGGCGGCGATGATGGCGCTCGCCCGCGTGCTCGCGGCCGACTATGCGCACGCGGGGCTGCGCGCGAACGTCGTCGTGCCCGGGACGACTCGGACTCCGTTGATCGAACCCCTGCTCGCCGACCGCGAGCGCCGGGACGCTCTCGTGGCAGGCACGCCGATCGGCAGGCTGGGCGAGCCCGACGACGTCGCTCCGCTGGTCGCCTGGTTGCTGTCCGCGGACGCGTCGTACGCGACCGGCGCGTTCTACGCCGTCGACGGCGGGCTGACGGCGCGCTGACGGGACGGCCCGGGTAGCGTGGGGGCGAGTGCGCGGCGCGGGAAGACGCGGACCCTGGAGGAGCGCCGATGCGGGCGGTGGTGACGCGGGGAGTCGGCGACGTCGTGGTCGACGTCGTCCCCGAGCCGATGCCGGGCGAGGTGCTGATCGGCGTGGACGCGGTCGGCATCTGCGGCTCCGACGTCGGTCTCGTGAGGGGCACCCATCCGTACGGTCGATACCCGCTCGTGCAGGGTCACGAGATCGCCGGCCGCGTGCTGGACGGTGACGGCTCGGTCGCCGCTGGCACGGCCGTCGTCGTCGACCCGGTGATCGGGTGCGGGCGGTGCCGAACCTGCGCGCGCGGGCTCGCCAACGCCTGCCCTGGGCTGGAGGTCGTCGGCGTGCACCGGGACGGCGGTCTGGCCGAACGGGTGTCGGTGCCGAGTGGGTGTGTCGTGCCGATCGACCCCGCGGTGCCGGCCACGGTGGCCGTGATGACGGAACCGGTCGCTGTCGCGATGCGGGCCCTGCGACGCCTCGCGGCCCCGGCGGGCGCTCCTGTGCTGGTGATCGGCGCCGGGTCGATCGGACGGGCCGTCACGCTCGTGGCCGCGACGGAAGGGCGACCTGCGCTCGTCCTGGACCGCGACGACGCACGGCTGGCGCTAGCGGCCTCGTTGGGTGCCGTGGCCACGGCCCGCGTCGACGACGAGGACGCGCTGACCGCGCTCGCGCTCCACGGGATCCTGCACGCCGTCGACGCGGTCGGCGTGCCGGACACGCTCGACCTCGCGTGCCGCCTCGTCGACCCCGGTGCGCGGCTGGTGACGATCGGCGTCGCCACGACGCCACGTGCGCTCACCCTCGCCGCACTCACGCGCAAGGAGCTCACGATCCTCGGCTCGCGCAACAGCAGCGGCGATCTCGCCGCCGCCGCCGATCTCGTCGCTCGGCACCGTGACGCGCTGGCGACGACGGTCAGTCACGTCGTCGGCCTCGAGGAGGCCGCCACCCTTCTCGCCGCGCCGGCCGAGCGCCGCGCGGGTGTCCACAAGATCGTCGTCGTCCCCGGTATGCCATCGGCATGTACGCCGTCGGGCATGATGTCGGGATGAAGGAGTCGTCGCTGCGCCTGAGTGCGGTCGGTCGCAACCCGAACCTCTACGAGGTGGTCAGCGACCAGCTGGTGACGGCCATCCGCGAGGCCGGCCTCGAGCCCGGGACCCGCATCCCCTCCGAACGCGACCTCGGCGAGCAGTTCGGCGTCTCCCGCACCGTCATCCGGGAGGCGGTCCGTCACCTCGCGGCCAAGGGGGTGCTGCGGGCGCAGACGGGATCGGGCGTCGTGGTCGCCGACCTCGGGCACGAGGCGGTGGCGGAGTCGCTGCAGCTGGTGCTCTCGCGGACGGGCGCGATCGATCCGGCGCAGCTGCAGGAGGTGCGGCTCGGCCTGGAGGTGCAGACCGCCGCGCTCGCCGCCAGCCGGTCCACCGACGAGCAGCTGGCCTCGATGCGCGCCACCTGCGACCGGCTGCTCGAGGTTGCCGACGACGTCCAGGCAGCGTCGGAGGCGGACGTCGCGTTCCACCGTGCGATCGCCGAGGCCACCGGCAACCAGCTGTTCGCCGTGCTGCTGGACTCGCTGGGGCACATCCTGCTGGACGTCCGACGGGCGACGCTCGGCGCGCCGGGCCAGATCAGCTCGACCTACGCGCAGCACGACGCGATCGCTCGCGCGTTGGAGGCGCGCGACGCGGACGCTGCGGCCGCGGCGATGCGCATGCACCTGGACGAGGGCTACCGGGTGCTCAGCGGTGCGCTGGACACGACGGACTGACCTTCGGCGTCACGCCGACCGCGGCCACTGGCGGACCGGCAGCGGGCCGCGGTCGACGACGGTGCGGATCGCGAACATCGAGCGTGCGTCGGTCACCGGTCCGATGGCGAGCACCTGGTCGAGCAGCAGCGCCTCGTAGCCGCGCAGGTCCTTGACCATCGCCTGCACGAGGAAGTCCGCCTCGCCGGAGACGACGTAGCAGGCGACGATCTCCGGGATCGCGAGCAGCGACTCCTCGATCATGCGGGAGGTCGCGCGCGAGTGCTGGTCGACACGGAGCGAGATGAACACGGTCAGCCCGAGGCCGAGCGCGTCGGGGTCGAGCTCGGCCCGGTAGCCGGTGATCACCCCCGCGGTCTCCAGCGCCTTGGTGCGACGCAGGCAGGCCGACGGCGACAGCCGCACCCGTTCCGCCAGCTCGACGTTGGGCAGCCGGCCGTGCTCCTGCAGCTCGGCGATGATCGCCCGATCGACGGCGTCGAACCTCTGCTCCGGCATGATTGCTCTCCTTCAGTCCGCTTCACGCATCATTGTTGCGCAGGCGGCCGCTGGTGCGCACGATCTCGAATCCTGTGCCGCCCGTACCGGCGCAGACTGCCGTCATGACCACGACACGCCTGGCTCCGGCGCCACTCCTCACCGCCCCCGCCGCGGTCACGCTGTACATCGGCGCCCTGCTCGGCCCGAGCCTGCTCCTGCTGCCCGGCGTCGTCGCTCGCATGGCCGGACCGGCCTCGGTGCTCGTCTGGGCCGCGCTGCTGCTGCTGTCGGCGCTGCTCGCCTGGGTGTTCGCCGCGCTCGGTGCGCGGATGCCCGGCGGCGGCGGTGCGGCCGACTACGTCCGCGCGGCCTTTGGACCGCGTCTGGCGACCCTCGTCCACTGGTGGTTCGTCGCGGGCGTGGTGCTCGGCGCACCGCTGGTCTGCGTGATCGGCGCCGGATACCTCGCCCGGCTGCTGGACGGCAGCCAGCGCACCACGCTGCTGCTGGCTGCCGCGCTGCTCGGGCTCGTCATGCTGCTGACGAGCCGCGGCCGTGCGGTCGGCGGGCGCGTCCAGATCGTCCTCGTCGGCGCGCTGGTGCTCCTCGTCCTGCTCGCCGTCGTCGGGGCTGCGCCGCACGCCGACGCCACGCTCTGGCAGCCGTTCGCCCCGCACGGCTGGGGCGACGTCGTCGCCGCCGCGGCGCCGCTCATGCTCTGCTTCGTCGGATGGGAGGCGATCGCGCCCCTCGTCGGCCGGCTCGCCGACCCTGCCCGGCAGCTTCCCCGGGTGGTCGCCACGGCCTGGTCCGTGACGGCGTCGCTCTACCTCGCGCTCGCCGTGGCGGCCGTCGCGGTGCTGGGCGGCGCCGTCGGACTGGCGCCGCTCGCGCAGCTGCTCGCCGTCGGCGTCGGGAGCGCGGGCGAGGTGCTCGCCGCGGTGGTGGCCGTGGCCGTCACGCTCGCGGCCACCAACGCCTACATCAGCGGCGCCGGGCAGATGATCGCCAGCCGGGCGCCCGCCGCGAAGCCCGGACACCTCACGCTCGCCATCGGCGCGGCCGGGGCTCTCACGATCGGCGTCCTCGCTGCCGGCCTGCCGATCGAGGCGGTCGTCAACCTTCCGACGGCGATGTTCCTCGCGGTCTACGTCGCCTCGACGGCGGCAGCGGTCACGCTGCTCCGCGGACCGGTGCGGATGGCGGCGGCGCTGGCGGCGGCTGTGACCGCGGCCGTGCTCGTCGGCACCGGCTGGGCGCTCCTTTGCGTCGTGGCGCTGACGGCGGTCGTCGTCGTGCGGACACGATCCGCCAGCCGCCCACGCGGGGCGACCCGGGTGTGACGCACCCCTACGGCCGCAGATCGGGCCGGCGTCGGCGCGTCAGCCACCCACCCTGCGAGGCTCGTCCCTGAAGCTGGCACGTCGTACGCGCTCGTGCAGGCGATCCACGCGTGCTGACTGATCCCGCGCGAGGTCGGCCAGGTCGACGAACGGGGCGGAGTCGACCCCGAGGTCGGGCGCGATCGTCGCGAGCGACTGCCAGAGCCCGAGCTTGCCGTTGATCCCGCTGCGGAGGAGCTCGAGCTCGATCAGCGGCGTGAGCGGCGAGGTGGAGACGACCCGTCGGTTGAGCTTGAGGCGTCCGACGCGTTCGCCGAGCCACGCCACGGCTCGGCGAGCCGGTCGGCGATGCACGCCGAGCACCACCATCAGCTCACGGAGCAGCTCACGCTCGGTGACGATCTCGTCGGCGAGCGCCGTCAGCTCCGGTCCGAGCGTCGTGCCGGCATAGGCGTCCGCCATCCGCAGGACGCGCTCCGACCCCGCTGTCGCCCCGCTCAGATGGTCGGCCAGGTACAGCCCGAGCAGCGGGCCGTCGAGCTGCTCCGAGATGCGGGCACCACGGAGCTCGAGCGGGAGCGCCGTCCGACCGCGGGTGTGCGGGGTCGCCGACTCGCGACCTCCCGGGGGCAGCCCCGTCTCCAGCGGGCCGCCGAACGGCGTCCGGCCGGCCCTCAAGGAGGGGCTGCTGGTGCCGCGCCGCTCCCTCATCCCCGTCAGCAGCTCGAGCAGGGCGTCCTCGGCGCTCGTCCGCTCCGTCCAGCCGAGCGCGCGGATGCGCGTGGTGTCCATCACGGGCACCCCGACGGCCATGTCGAGCCAGCCCGGGTCGGCGGCGACGAGCCCGGCACGCCAGGCACCGTGGAGGATCGGCCGGATCGCTGCCGGCGGGATGTCGATCGTCCTGCCGTGGTCGAGGAGGCGAGCGAGGTCGGCGGGCCACAACGTGTCCGCGGCGGCGACGTTGAACGCGCCGGTCCCACGCCTCTTCAGCACCGTCAGGTAGGCCTGGGCGACGTCGTCCGCGTGCACGATCTGCAGTCGGACTCCCGTGGGTAGCGGGAGCGCGGGGAGCGCGCCCCTGCGCAGGAAGCCGGTCGGCACGAGCGGCCCGAGGAAGTAGCGCTGGATCTGCGCGCCGGCGTCGGCCTGGAAGATCAACGCCGGCCGCACCCGGGCCACGGCGAGCTGCGGGTACCGCTCCTCGACGCTGTCGAGCACCCGTTCCTGCGCCGCCTTGTCGACGCTGTAGTGCGAGGAGCGGATGCCGTCGTGGGGCGCCGACTCGTCTCGCGGGGAGTCGTCGGAGACCGGCGAGTACGCGGCCCAGGACGACGCCACCACCAGGTGAGGGACGCCCGCCCGCGCGGTCGCCTCCGCCACCCGTCGGGTGCCGTCGACGTTCACCCGACGCAGGTACTCGCGACTCGTGTTCGGCTGGATGGCCCACGCCAGGTGCACCACGGCGTCGACACCCGAGAACGCCTCGACGAGGAGCCGCTCGACGGCATCGCCGTCGGAGAGCGAGAGGTCGACGGCGTGCCACTCCACGCCCGCATAGGGCGCGCGGTCCTGCGGAGGCGGCCGCCGCGCAACCCCGACGACTCCCGTCACCTCGTCGTCCTCGGCCAGCGCGCGCAGCACCGCCGTCCCTGCGTTGCCACTGGCGCCGACCACGGCGACTCTCATCGGTCCTCCACGTGTTCTGTCATCGGGCTCGGTCCATGGCCCGGGCGAGGTGCGTCCGGCCGCGTGACCCGGACCTCGGACGGGCCGACCCGACCCGCTGGGACGGACGCTCAGCGATCGTGACCGGGCTCCCGTGCTCCGGCGAGCTCCTCGAGGAGCGCGGCGTTGAACGCCGGGAGGTCGTCCGGGGTTCGACTGGAGACGAGGCCCTCGTCGACCACGACCTCCTCGTCCACCCACTCGGCCCCGGCGTTGGTCAGGTCGGTGCGCAGGCTGGGGTAGCTGGTCATGCGGCGTCCGCGGACGCCGTCGGCCTCGGTGAGGATCCAGGCGCCGTGGCAGATGACGGCGATCGGCTTGTGCTGGTCGACGAAGGCGGCGGTGAAGGCCACCGAGGCGGCGTCCATGCGCAGATGGTCCGCGTTCACCACACCGCCGGGCAGGACGAGGGCATCGAAACCGTCGGCGCTGGCGCCCTCGGCGCCGAGGTCGACGGACTGCTGGTGGCCGTTCTTCCCCTCCACCGTCTCGTCCTGCGGGCTCACGAGGACGGGTGTACCCCCGGCGTCGGCCACGGCCTGCCACGGGCTGGTGAGCTCGGAGTCCTCGAACCCGTCGGTGAGGAGGAAGGCGACCGTGCGGTTGTCGAGATGTCCCATGGGTGTCTCCTTGGTGTGGTGCGTTGGTCGGACGGAGCAGAATCGTGGGCAACGGCTAGGGGTGAGCGGGTGCGGACCTCTCGCTGAGGCCGTCGCGCAGGTCGTCGAGGATCCGCGCGAGGCATCGACCGACCTGCATCTGGCCGACGCCGAGCCGGTCACCGATGGCCGCCTTCTCGAGATCGTCGACGGCGACGCCGCGTCCGCGATACCGGCGGGCCACGGCGTGAGCCACCCTCACGTCGATCTCGACCAGCTCCGCACGCGCGCGACGTCGCGAGGCCGGATCTGCCGTCACATGGAGCGACCAGGCGATCTCATCGGATCGGACGGCTCGTTCCTCCGCTGACAGCGGGCGGCTGCGGACGGCGACCACGGGCGCACGAGGAGCCATGAGAGACACGTTTCGTCGGTTCGGCCCGCCGTGGTCTTCAGCAAGGAACCTCTCCACCCTAACCCCGGAGGTGGGGTGCGTCCGCCGAACCCGCGTGACCGCGTATGAGGCGGCGTGCGACGGGGTACCGGTGGGATCCTCGACGCGACACGAAGGAGAGATGGATGAGAGCTGTGACCTGGCAGGGACGTATGGACATGCGGGTCGTCGACGTCCCGGATGCACGCATCGAGGAGCCGACCGACGCGGTCGTGCGCATCACCTCGACCGGGCTCTGCGGATCGGACCTGCACCTCTACGACCCCTTGA
Source organism: Pseudactinotalea sp. (assembly GCA_048594485.1). GTDB lineage: Bacteria > Actinomycetota > Actinomycetes > Actinomycetales > Beutenbergiaceae > Pseudactinotalea. The sequence goes on from JBMDXU010000139.1 coordinate 29,603, forward strand.
CCCCCTTCATGACGCCGGGCGACGTCGTGGGCCACGAGCCGATGGGAGTGGTCGAGGAGGTCGGCGCACAGGTGCACACGCTCCGACGCGGCGATCGTGTCGTGGTGCCCTTCAACGTCAGCTGCGGCACGTGCTGGATGTGCTCGCGAGGCCTGCACAGCCAGTGCGAGACCACGCAGAATCGCGAGCACGGCACCGGCGCCAGCCTGTTCGGCTACAGCAAGCTCTACGGACAGGTGCCCGGTGGTCAGGCTGAGGCGCTCCGCGTGCCCTTCGCGGACACGTTGCCGATCGTGGTCCCGGAGGGGCCGCCCGACGACCGCTTCCTGTACCTGTCCGACGTGCTGCCGACGGCGTGGCAGGCGGTGGCGTACGCGGACCTGACGGACGGCGATCGGCTGCTCGTCCTCGGTGCCGGCCCCATCGGCGACATGGCAGCCCGCATCGCGCTGCACCGCGGCCACGAGGTCACCGTCGTCGACCGCGTCCCGGAACGGTTGCGACGGGTGGCCGCGCGGGGCGCCACGACGATCGATCTGGAGGAGACGGCGGACGAGCTGCCGGAGCGTGTCCGTGAGCTCACCGACGGCCGAGGCGCCGACGCCGTCATCGACGCCGTCGGCATGGAGGCGCACGGATCGCCGGTCGCGGAGTCGATGCAGAAGGCTCTCGGGTTGCTGCCGAAGGCCGCTCAGGCTGCCGTGATGACACGCGCCGGTGTGGACCGTCTGGAGGCCCTGCACCAGGCGATCGCGTGCGTCCGCCGCGGTGGCACGGTGTCCGTCTCCGGCGTGTACGGCGGTGCAGCCGACCCGATGCCGATGCTGCAGATGTTCGACAAGCAGATCCAGCTGCGCATGGGGCAGGCGAACGTCCGTCGCTGGAGCGACGACATCCTGGCCCTGCTGCAGCAGGACGAGGACGTCCTCGGCGTCGAGGGCTTCGCCACGCACCACCTCCCGCTGGAGGAGGCGCCCGACGCGTACGCGACGTTCCGCGCCAAGGGCGACGGCATGGTGAAGACCGTGTTCACCCCGTGAACGCACCCCGGCGGTCGTGGGCTCACGACGTCGCCGGGTCGCCCTCTCGGGAGTCCGGGTGCGCCGGCTGCGGCGCCAGGGGCAGCTGGCGTTGCTGCACGAGGTGCGCGGCGACGTCGATCAGTCGCACGTTGCGCTCCTGCGAGATCCGCGACAGGACGGCGAAGGCGCGCGAGGCGTCGAGCGAGAGGCGTTCCATGAGGATGCCCTGCGCCTGCCCGATGAGGTTGCGGCTGTCGATCGCCGATCTCAGGTGCTCGTCGGCCATGGCCGATCGCAGCGCGACCGACACGTGCGTCGACAGCAGCCGCGCCATCTCGATCGCCTCGCGGTCGAACGGGCCCGGGGTGCGCGAGTAGAGGTTCAGTGCGCCATGGGTGCGGTCCCCGGAGAACAGGCGCACGCTGAGCATGCCCTCGACGCCGTGATCCGAGGCGACCCGCGGCCCCCACCGTGGCCAGCGGTCGTCGGTCCCGACGCACGTCGAGCTGATCACCGGCTCGTCGGTGATCGCGTCCAGACAGGGTCCTTCGCCGAGCTCGTACTGCAGCTCGTCGCACGCCACCACCGCATCCTCGGTCGGTGCCAGCGACTCCAGCCGACCCCGGCGGCGCCGCAGGGTGACACCGGCCATCTCGCAGCCGCTCACCAGCTCGAGCGCCCAGCCGACGGCGACACGCAGCACGTCCTCGCTGCCTCCGGCGTCGTCCATCTCGCGCGCCGCGGCGGCGAACTGGCTGTCCAGGTTCTCGTCGACGTCCATCGCCCCGAGTGTGCCCGCTGTCGGGCCCGCGCGCGACCGACTCCCGCTCCCCACCATGGGACGCGGCCGTGAGACGGCTGATCGGCGCCGGGTCCTGGTGGGGGAGTCGTCGGCGGCGTACCGTCGAGAGGGCTCTGACCCAACCCAACGTCCACGAGAGGCAGGAACAGACCATGCCACGCAAGGACACGCCGTCGTCGATCAAGAACCCCGACATGTACGAGGCGCTCCGCGACCAGGGGAGCTCGAAGGAGAAGGCGGCACGTATCTCCAACGCGGCAGCTGCCGAGGGCAGCAGCACGGTCGGCCGTCGCGGCGGCAAGGCGGAGGACTACACCGACCGCACCGTCGACGAGCTGCGCCACCGCGCGAAGGAGCTCGGGATCACGGGGTACTCGGGCAAGCGCAAGGACGAACTCATCGAGATGCTGCGCCACCACTAAGAGCCTGCGCCGCTGACGGAGCCGCCGCGTCGGCGAGACCATCCCGACCCCCACCCCGCTCGCGCGCCGGGGGGATGTCGCGATGTCGGCTTCGATGAGCGGCCCGCCGCCGTCCTCGTCCTCGTCGGCGGGGAGGTCGGGTGTGGTCCAGATCGAGGCCGTGCGGCGGGACGCTGTCGGCTGGACCGGCATGCCGATGGTCCGCTGAGGAGATATTCCCTGGCCCTCCGCAGGCGCACCTCGTTAGGCTCGACGATCATGTGGATCTGACCTGCCCCGTCACCTCTCCCTCGACCCGGCAGGTCCCCATGCGCATCTCTCCCTCCCTCTCGCCGGTGCTCCGCGCCGACGGCGTCTCGATCGCCTTCGACGGACGCCCCGTCCTCTCCGACGTCAGTCTCGCCGTCGACCCAGGTCACCGTGCCGCGCTCGTCGGTGAGAACGGCGTCGGCAAGTCCACCCTGCTCCGGGTGCTCGCAGGTCGGCTCGACCCCGACGTCGGCGAAGTCCGGCGGCCGCCCGATCTCGGTGTGCTCGACCAGGAGTTCCCCCACCCGGCGTCAACCCCGGCCGCCGCGGTGGTCGAGGACGCGCTGGCGCACCTGCGGGCGCTGGAGGTCGAGCTCGAACGAGCCGCCCGCGCGCTCGCCGACGGCGGCGAGAACGCCTCACGTCGCTTCGACGACGCGCTCGCGGCCGCCGAGCACGCCGAGGTCTGGGACGCCGACCAGCGGGCGGCCCGCACCCTGGCGGGGCTGGGTCTGGAGCACGTGCTCGACGACGACACGCGCCTGGTCGGCTCGATGTCCGGCGGCGAGCGGACACGGCTGGGTCTTGCCGCGCTGCTGCTGCGACGCCCGTCGGCACTGCTGCTGGACGAGCCGACCAACCATCTCGACGACGACGCCGCCGACTTCCTGGCCGCCGAGCTCGTCGAGATCCCCGGCGCGGTGCTGCTCGCCAGCCACGACCGCACCTTCATCGAGCAGGTCGCCACCGAGATCCTCGACCTCGACCCGGACTCGAGCCCCGAGCCCGTCCCGGTGCTGTACGGCGGTCGGTACTCCGATTACCTCCAGCAGCGGCGGGTCGCACGGGAGAGGTGGGAGCAGCGGTACGAGCGCGAGCAGACCGAGCTCAAGGAGCTGCGGCACGCCGTCGCCGTCACGGCCCGTCAGGTCGCACCCGGTCGCGGGCCGCGGGACAACGACAAGTTCCTCTACGACTTCAAGGCCGGGCGTGTGGAGCAGGGTGTCTCGCGGCGGGTCCGGAACGCGAGCCTGCGACTCGAGGTGCTCGAGCGCGACCAGGTGCGCAAGCCGCGGCCGCCGCTGACCTTCGCCCCGCCCGCCGGTTCGGTCCCCAGCGGCGGTCTGAGCGCCTGGGCGCGTCACGTCGTCGTGCCGGGGCGGCTCGACATGGACGCCGCCGGGCTGCCCGCGCTGGAGATCGGCGGTGCCTCCCGCGTGCTGCTCACGGGTGTCAACGGCGCCGGCAAGTCCACGCTGCTGCACCTTCTCGCGGGCGACCTCACGCCGTCCGCCGGCGAGGTCGGGTCGGTGCGCGGCGTGCGCATCGGGCTGCTGGAGCAGGATCTCGCGCTCGACGGCGAGCACCGCACGCCGCGCGCGGTGCTGGCCGCGGCGGCCGGATCCGCCGCCGGCGAGCCCGCGCAGACGCACGGCCTCGTCCTCCCGCGCGACCTGGACCGCCCGCTCGCGGACCTGTCGGTCGGCACCCGCCGGCGGGTGGTCCTCGCCATGCTCATCACCCAGCGTCCGGACGTGCTGCTGCTCGACGAGCCGACCAACCACCTCTCGCTCGCCCTCGCCGAGGAGCTGGTGGGCGCGTTGTCCGACTGGCCGGGCGCCGTCGTCCTCGCCTCGCACGACCGGTGGCTCCGCGAGAGGTGGACGGGCGAGGTGGCCGTGCTCTCGCCGTGAACCGATCCGAGGCGGGTGGGCTCGCGCTCACCCGATGTGAACGCTAACATCGCCTGCATGACTGTCGATGTCGACCGTGCCCTCGTGATCGGTGTGGACTACGGCACCCTCTCCGGGAGGGCCGTCGTGGTGCGCGTCGCGGACGGTGCCGAGCTCGGTAGCGCGGTGCACGAGTACCGCCACGCCGTGATGGACCGCACCCTGACCGCCCACGGCGACGCGCCGCTGCCGCCGGAGTGGGCGCTGCAGGTGCCGGCCGACTACGTCGAGGTGCTCAAGGTCGCGGTGCCGGCCGCGCTCGCCGACGCCGGGGTCGACCCGGCCGACGTCGTCGGCATCGGCACCGACTTCACGGCCTGCACGATGATCCCGACCACCGACGACGGCACCCCGCTCTGCGAGCTGGAGCAGTTCGCGGACCGCCCGCACGCCTACGTGAAGCTGTGGAAGCACCACGCCGCCCAGGGACAGGCCGACCGCATCAACGCCCTCGCGCGCGAGCGCGACGAGGCCTGGCTGCCCCGCTACGGCGGTCTCATCTCCAGCGAGTGGCAGTTCGCCAAGGGACTGCAGCTGCTCGAGGAGGACCGCGAGATCTACGACGCGACGGCGCACTGGGTCGAGGCGGCGGACTGGATCGTGTGGCAGCTCGGCGGCAGCTACGTCCGCAACGCCTGCACCCTCGGCTACAAGGGCATCTACCAGGACGGCGGCTACCCGAGCGCCGAATTCCTCGGTGCTCTCAACCCCGACTTCGCCGGCTTCGTCGACAAGCTCGACGGCGGCCCTATCGGCGAGCTGGGTGCCGTCGCCGGGCGCCTCACCGCGCAGGCGGCAGCCTGGACCGGGCTCCCCGAGGGCATCGCGGTCGCCGTCGGCAACGTGGACGCCCACGTCAGCGCCCCGGCTGCGAACGCGGTCGAGGCCGGTCAGATGACACTGATCATGGGCACCTCCACCTGCCACGTCATGAACAGCGACACGCTCGTCGAGGTCCCGGGCATGTGCGGCGTCGTCGACGGCGGCATCGTCGCCGGTTCCTACGGTTACGAGGCCGGTCAGTCGGGTGTGGGCGACATCTTCGCCTGGTTCGTCTCCACGGGCGTCCCGGCCGCCTACGCCGCCGCCGCTGACGCGGCGGGCCAGAACCTGCACGAGTACCTCACCGGTCTGGCGGAGCAGCAGGCCGTGGGGGCGCACGGGCTCGTCGCCCTGGACTGGGCGAACGGCAACCGCTCGACCCTGGTGGACGCCGAGCTCTCCGGCCTCGTGCTGGGCCAGACGCTCGCCACGCGCCCCGAGGACATCTACCGCGCCCTGCTGGAGTCGACCGCGTTCGGCACACGGGTCATCGTCGAGGCGTTCGTCGCCGCCGGTGTGCCGGTCCGTGAGCTCGTCGTGGCGGGCGGGTTGCTCAAGAACCGGTTCCTCATGCAGATGTACGCCGACGTCACCCGGCTCCCGCTGTCGACGATCGTGTCGACCCAGGGACCGGCGCTCGGCTCGGCGATCCACGCCGCCGTCGCCGCGGGATACTACGACGACGTCCGAGCGGCCGCACCGGTGATGGGCGGCAGGGTCGAGGCGGCCTACACCCCCGACCCCGAGGCGTCCGCGGCCTACGACGCGCTCTTCGCCGAGTATGCGACCCTCTACGACTACTTCGGGCGTGGGGGCAACGACGTCATGCACCGGCTCAAGAAGATCCGGCGCGAGGCGCTCGCGACGGCGCCGGACGCCGTCGTGCCGGCGCTCGAGACCACCGAGGAGATCGCCTAGTGTCCACGCTCGTCCTGGCCGACCTGCCGGCTGACCTGCAGTCGGAGGTGCAGGCGTGCCGCGAACGGGTAGCGGTGCTGCACGCCGAGCTGCCGCGCTACGAGCTCGTGGTCTGGACGGCGGGCAACGTCAGCGAGCGTGTGGCCGGGTCCGACGGCGTCGGTGGGCTGTTCGTCATCAAGCCGTCGGGTGTCGCGTACGACGAGCTGACGCCGGAGGCGATGGTGGTCTGCACGCTCGACGGCGACAAGATCGTCGACGGCACCCCCGACCGGCTGACGCCGAGCTCGGACACCGCCGCCCACGCCTACGTCTACCGCCACATGGCTCACGTCGGCGGCGTGGTGCACACCCACTCGACGTACGCGACGGCCTGGGCGGCGCGCCACGAGCCGATCCCGTGCGTGCTGACGTTGATGGCCGACGAGTTCGGCGGCGACATCCCCGTGGGGCCGTTCGCCGTCATCGGCGACGACTCCATCGGCCGCGGCATCGTCGACACGCTGCAGGGCTCGCGCAGCCGAGCCGTGCTGATGGCCAACCACGGACCCTTCACGATCGGCTCGAACGCCAGGGATGCCGTGAAGGCCGCCGTCATGTGCGAGGAGGTCGCCCGCACCGTGCACGTCGCACGCCAGCTCGGCGACCTCGTCCCGATCGAGCAGCACCACATCGACGCGCTCTTCGAGCGCTACCAGAACGTCTACGGCCAGCGGCCCGAGGAGGCAGCGAAGTGAAGGATCCGTTCGAGGGCAAGCAGGTCTGGTTCCTCACCGGGAGCCAGGACCTCTACGGCGAGGAGACCCTCGCCCAGGTGGCCACGCAGTCGCAGGAGGTCGCCGCGCACCTGCAGGCGAGCGACGCCGTCCCGGTCGAGGTCGTGTGGAAGCCGGTGCTGAAGGATGCCGCCGCGATCCGTCGGACCGCGCTCGAGGCCAACGCCGACCCCGCCTGTATCGGCGTGATCGTCTGGATGCACACGTTCAGCCCCGCGAAGATGTGGATCACCGGCCTGGACGCCCTGCAGACCCCGATGCTGCACCTGCACACCCAGGCCAACGTCGAGCTGCCGTGGGCGGACATCGACATGGACTTCATGAACCTCAACCAGGCAGCCCACGGCGACCGGGAGTTCGGCTACATCGCGGCGCGGATGTCGGTGCCGCGCAAGATCGTCGTCGGCCACGCCGGCAACCCGCTGGTGCAGGAGCAGATCGGCCGGTGGTCGCGCGCCGCGACGGGCTGGGCCGCCCTGCGCGGCGCCACGCTCGCCCGTTTCGGCGACAACATGCGTTTCGTGGCCGTCACCGAGGGCGACAAGACCGAGGCCGAGGTGCGTTTCGGCGTCGCCGTCAACACCTGGGGCGTCAACGAGCTGGTGGAGCGCGTCGATGCCGTCGACGCGGCCGCCGTCGACGCCCTCGTCACCGAGTACGAGCGGCTCTACGACGTCGTCGACGACCTGCGTGCCGGGGGTGAGCGGCATGAGTCGCTGCGCTACGCCGCGGCTCAGGAGATCGGGCTGCGCTCGTTTCTCGAGGAGCTCGGCGCCACGGCGTTCACGACGACGTTCGAGGACCTCGGCGGCCTCCGGCAGCTGCCGGGGCTCGCGGTGCAGCGCCTCATGGCCGAGGGCTACGGCTTCGGCGCCGAGGGTGACTGGAAGACCGCCCTGCTGGTGCGTGCCGCGAAGGTGATGGGCCACGGCCTGCCCGGCGGCGCCTCGCTCATGGAGGACTACACCTACGAGCTGACGCCGGGGAAGGAGAAGATCCTCGGCGCGCACATGCTCGAGATC
>JBMDXU010000014.1:0-2284 GCA_048594485.1 Pseudactinotalea sp.
CCGGCGTAGTGCTCGGTGAGCACGCCGAAGAAGCGCTCGATCGAGCCGAACAGCGCGCGGTGGATCATGACCGGACGCTGCCGGGAACCGTCGGAGGAGGTGTACTCCAGCTCGAAGCGGTCCGGCAGCATCAGGTCGACCTGGATGGTCGACATCTGCCAGTAGCGGCCGATCGCGTCGCGGGCCTGTACCGAGATCTTCGGGGCGTAGAACGCGGCGCCGCCGGGGTCGTCGCGCAGCTCCAGCCCGAAGCTCCCCGCGGCGTCGCGCAGCGCCTGGGTGGCCTCGCTCCACGACTCGTCGGACCCGATCGACTTCTCCGGGTTGCGGGTGGACAGCTCCAGGTAGAAGTCGTCGAGGCCGTAGTCGCGCAGCAGGTCCAGCACGAACTGCAGCAGGCTGCGGATCTCGCCCTGCATCTGCTCGCGGGTGCAGTAGATGTGCGCGTCGTCCTGGGTGAAGCCGCGGGCCCGGGTGAGGCCGTGCACCACACCGGACTTCTCGTAGCGGTAGACGGTGCCGAACTCGAACAGCCGCAGCGGCAGCTCGCGGTAGGACCGTCCGCGCGAGGCGAAGATCAGGTTGTGCATCGGGCAGTTCATCGGCTTGAGGTAGTAGTCCACCGCGGGCCGCTTCAGCTCGCCGTCGCCGGTGTACTCGGCGTCGAGCTGCATGGGCGGGTACATGCCCTCGGCGTACCACTCCAGGTGGCCGGACTTCTCGAACAGCGCGCCCTTGGTGGCGTGCGGGGTGTAGACGAACTCGTACCCGGCCGCGGCGTGCCGCTCGCGGGACAGGTCCTCCAGCTCCTTGCGGACGACGCCGCCCTTGGGGTGGAAGACGGGCAGGCCCGACCCGATCTCGTCGGGGAAGCTGAACAGGTCCAGCTCGCTGCCCAGGCGGCGGTGGTCGCGCCGCTCGGCCTCGGCGACGCGCTCCAGGTAGGCGTCGTGCGCCTCCTGCGACTCCCACGCGGTGCCGTAGATCCGCTGGAGCTGGGCGTTGCGCTGGTCGCCCCGCCAGTACGCGGCGGCCGAGCGGGTCAGCGAGAACGCCGGGATGAACTTGGTGGTCGGCAGGTGCGGGCCACGGCACAGGTCCGACCAGACGACGGCGCCGGTGTGGGCGTGCACGTTGTCGTAGACGGTGAGCTCGCCGGAGGAGTCGACCTCCATGACCTCGCCGTCGTCCGCGCTGCCCTTCAGGTCGATCAGCTCCAGCTTGTACGGCTGGTCGGCCAGCTCGGCGCGGGCCTCGTCCTGCGAGGCGTAACGACGGCGCTCGAAGCGCTGCCCCGCCTTCACGATCTTCTTCATCGCCGACTCGATCTTCTTCAGATCCTCGGGGGTGAAGGGGGTGTCGACGTCGAAGTCGTAGTAGAAGCCGTCGGTGACCGGCGGGCCGATGCCCAGCTTGGCCTTCGGGAACAGCTGCTGGACGGCCTGGGCGAGCACGTGCGCCGCCGAGTGCCGGATGACGCTGCGCCCCTCGTCGGTGTTCGCCGGGACCGGCACGACCTCCGCGTCGGCCTCGGGGACCCAGGCCAGGTCGCGCAGGGCACCCTCGGCGTCGCGCACGACGACGATCGCCTCGGGACCGCTGGTCGGCAGCCCGCCCTCCCGGACGCGCGCGCCGGCGGTCGTCCCGGCCGGCACCCGGATCGGGGCGGACGCGGGCGGGGCGGACGGTGCGGACACGGAGGTGCCTCCAGAGGTGGTGCGAACGGATGGACCACCGATGCTAGTCGGGCGCCGCGAACGGGTTTCGACCGCCGGGAGGACACCCGGCGGGTGCGGGTGTTGCCGCCGTCGTGGTCCCTCTCTCCGTGCTCGACCTGGTCCCCGTGGCCGACGGCTCGTCGGCCACCGACGCACCGGCGCACGGCACCCGCCTGGTGCGACGGCCGAGGAGCTGGGCTTCACCCGCTACTGGGTCGCCGAGCACCACGGCATGCCCGGGATCGCCAGCTCCTCGCCGCCGGTGCTGGCGCAGCCGTACTCGATGATCGCCGCCGCCGTGACCTGCGCCGACACCGACGAGCGCGCCCACGAGCTGGCGCTGCCCTCGGCGCTGCGGTTCCTGCACCTGCGCCTCGGCGACCCGCGCCCGCTGCCCGGCCCCGAGGAGGTCGCGGCCTTCGACCGGACCGACGCGGCCCGGGCGTTCGTCGAGCAGCGCCACGCCGACCAGGTCATCGGATCGCCGGGGACCGTGCGGGCCGGCGTCGAGGAGCTCGTGGCGCGGACCGGTGTGGACGAGCTGATAGTGACGACCTCGACCTTCC
>JBMDXU010000140.1:0-5144 GCA_048594485.1 Pseudactinotalea sp.
GGTTACGAAGGTTACTGGCGAGTAAGTGGATCCGCAACCCGAGAGGCTGGCGATGTCCGGAACGACTGCGACGAGGCCCCGTCCGGCGACGGCGCGCAAGCGCGACGAGATCCTCAAGGCCGCCATCGAGACCTTCGGGGCGAAGGGTTCGACCAACGGCACCCTGGCCGATATCGCCGAGCAGGTCGGCATGACGCACGCCGGTGTGCTCCACCACTTCGGGTCGAAGCAGAAGCTGCTGCTCGAGGTGCTGACCTACCGCGACAAGACCGACGTCGAGGAGCTCGTCGACCAGCACATCCCCGGTGGACCCGAGCTGTTCCTGCACCTCGTGCGCACGGCGTACGCGAACGCCCGCCGCCCCGGCATCGTGCAGGTGTTCACGGTGCTGTCGTCGGAGTCCGTCACCGAGGGGCACGCCGCGCGCGAGTACTTCACCGAGCGTTACCGGGTGTTGCGACAGGACGTCCGTGAGGCGTTCGAGGTCCTGTGCGAGCAGGAGGGCGTCACCGACCGCTCGCGCGTCGACGGCGCGTGCGCCTCGATCCTGGCCGTGATGGACGGGCTGCAGCTGCAGTGGCTCCTCGACCCCGACGCGTTCGACCTCGGCGAGACCACCGCCTTCGCCATCACCGCCCTCGTCCACGAGGCGCTCCGCCCCGGGCCCGCCCTGGAGGCCTACGCACGTCGGTGAACGGGAGAGCGCCGCTGGCGCGAGATCGACGACCGCCGTGGGGGGCTCGCGCCAGTAGTGGTGCGGATACGGTGAAGGCGCCCGATCACGCCGCGTCGACCTAGCCTGCGGTCATGGGTGCGGGCGGGACGCGAGTCGCAGGTGGGCTGCCCATGAGCGCGGCGATGGTCGCACTGGCGGCGTGCGGTGGCCCTGGCGACCGCCTCCGCCGGCCCGGCCCGGCCCGGCCCGGCTCGGCTCGGCTCGGCTCGGCTCGGCTGCCGAGATCGTAGATCTGCGTCGAGATCGTAGATCGAGACTTACGATCTCGACGGCGTTCTACGATCTCGAGGCTCTCTTCGACAGCGACGGACGAACGGCTGCACACCCGCCGACGTCACGGTCGAGCCGGCCACCGGCGCGCCGCGTCACCCTCGCCGGCCCCATCTGCTCGGACGTCGAGATCGTCATCGACGGCGACGGCGTGGAGCTCAGGGCTGCACCCGCGTCCTGACGTCGGTCCTCTCCCACGTCACCGTGTGCGTTTCGCACCGACCTCCGTGCGGAACGCACACGATCCGCGTGATCAGGGCCAGAGGTTCGGGTTGCGGTCGGTTCCGTACCCTCCCTGGCGCGGGCGCCGCTCCAGGTGCAGGTGGGGGCCGGTGACCCTGCCGGTGGCGCCGGAGTACCCGATGAGCTGGTTGGTCGCGACGCGCTGACCGTCCCGCACCACGACCCTCGACATGTGGCAGTAGCCCCAGTCGGACCCGTCGACGTTGTCGTTGATGAGCAGCAGGGTGCCGTAGGCGGAGCCCCAGTTGCGGTTGGCGCGGACGTCGCCGCCGATGGTCGCGTACACCGGGGTGCCCACCGGGCACCCGATGTCGACACCCGTGTGATAGCCCGCGGCCCAGTTCCCCGGCTGGCGCCACTGCGCTGTGATCGGATGCCGGTTGTGGTCTCTCACCGGCCGCACGTACGAGGCGGCCTCCGCCTCGGACGCCGTCCCCACGGCCCCCACCGCGAGCGCCGCGAGTGCGACGCCGCTGCCGAGAACGAGCCGGCGGCTGGGCGTGCTCGACAGCTCCAGCTCCTCGTGATCCGTCATGACGTGTCCCCGTTTCTCGTATGAATCCGATGGTCGGTTCGTCTCGTGACTTATCTCCAACCTAGGCACGATCGCACGAGGGGTGCAAGGACTTGATGGATCGCCACCCCCTACGGTTGGCGCCATGCCACGGACGCTGGTTCTCGTCAACGGGTTGCCAGGATCGGGCAAGACGACGCTCGCCCAGCGGCTCGGCGAGGTGATCGACGCCTTCGTGATCTCGAAGGATGCGATCAAGGAGTCGGTGGCCGACGCCGTCGACCTTCGTGGGTCTGCGAGCGCCGTGATCGGCGGCGCGGCTATGGAGATGGCGTGGTCGCTGGCGGCCGCTGTCGGGGAGACGGCGATCGTCGAGTCGTGGTTCTTCGCGCCACGCGACCGTGAGTTCGTCCGCGCGGGGTTGGCGAGGGTGCAGCCGGAGATGGCGGTCGAGCTCTGGTGCGATGCCGGCCCCGGCCTCGCGCGCCAGCGGTACGAGGCGAGGCGTCGCCACGCCGTCCATGACGACGACGCCCGGCTCCGGACCGACTGGGACACTTGGGAGGCGCAGGCGCGCCCTCTGGATCTCTGCCCTGTCCTGCGCGTGGACACGTCGAGACCGGTCGATGTGGAGACGCTGGCCGTCGCGGTGGATGGCGCGAGGGGCCGGACGTGTGCCACTAGCGTTGATGGCCTCGGTGTCGAGGCACCGGGAGGCTCGGCTCCCCCGGTCGAGACCTGACGCGCAACTCACACGGAGCAGCTCTCGTGCCACTGAAGATCGTCCATGTCGGCCTCGGCGGTTGGGGAGGTGACTGGGCGCGGAACGCGCTCCCGATCGTGCCGGACATCGAGGTCGTCGCCGTCGTCGACCCCGAGCCGACGCACCGCGAGCAGGTCCTCACCGCGATCGCCCGCCCGGACCTGCCCGCGTTCGGGACGCTCGAGGAGGCGCTCGTCGGCGTCGCAGCGGACGCCGTCGTCGTCACCGCACCCGCGGTGACGCACATCCCGCTCGCCCTCACGGCACTGGACGCCGGCAAGCACGTGCTCGTCGAGAAGCCGTTCGCGAACACGGCCGAGGAGGCCGCCGTCGCGGTGCGCCGGGCCGCCGAGCTGGGCCTGGTGGTCCAGGTGAGCCAGAACTACCGGTTCTTCCCGGCTCCGCGCGCCGTGCAGCAGCTGCTCGCCGACGACACCATCGGCGAGCTCTCGGCGATCAACATCGACTTCCGCCAGTGGGACAACGATGCCCCGAAGGCGACCCACCGGCACTACCGCTTCCCGCACCCGATGATCAACGACATGGCGATCCATCACATGGACCTGCTGCGCAAGATCACCGGTCAGGAGGCCGTGAACGTGTTCGCCAAGGTGGGCGACCCGTCGTTCAGCCGCTACGACGAGGAGGCCTCCGCGGTCATGACCATCGAGCTGCAGTCCGGGTTGCTGGTCAGCTACCGAGGCAGCTGGGTGAGCCGCGGCGCGCCGACGGCGTGGGCGGGCGAGTGGGCGATCGACGGCGAGACCGGCCAGATCGAGTTCACCAGCCGTCTCGGCAGCACGCCCGACGGCGACCGGGTGAGCGTGCGCCGACCCGGGATGGCGACGCTCGACGTCGAGCTCGAGCAGATGCCGCTGTACGGACGGGCGGCCGGGCTGGCGCTGTTCGCGCAGGCGGTCGAGACCGGCGTGGAGCCGGAGACGGCAGGCGCGGGCAACCTCGGGAGCCTCGCGCTGATGGAGGCGGCCGCGAGGTCGGCGGCGTCCGGCCGGACCGAGGACGTGCTGATCCCCGCGGTCTGACGGCGCTCGACGGGGCCCGGCACTCCCGCGGGAGCGCCCGGCGCGACCGTCAGGGCACGATGACGAGCTTGCCGCGGGTGCGTCCGGTGCGGCTGGCGTCGAAGGCAGCGCCGACCTCGTCGAGCGAGTAGGTCTGCTCGACGGTCACGGTGAGCGAGCCCGCGTCGGCGAGTGCGGCCAGCCGAGCGAGCTGCTCGCCGTCGGGTCGCACCCAGACGAGCGAACCGCCGCTCGTCAGGACGTCGGGATCGGCGACCGACGCGTGGGCGCCGCCGTCGGCGAGGACGGCGAGAGTGACCTCGAGCTGGCCGCCCACGAAGTCGACGACGGCGTCCGCGCCGTCGGGAAGGAGCGTGCGGATCCGGTCGGTCACGCCGTCGCCGTACGCGACCGGCTCGGCCCCGAGGGTGCGCAGGTAGTCGTGGTTGGCGGGCGACGCCGTCGCGATCACGCGGGCACCGGAGGCGACGGCGATCTGGATGGCAAGGCTCCCGACGCCGCCGGCACCGCCGAGGACGACCACGCTCCGGTCGTGCGCGTCCTCGCCGATGCCGACCCGCTCGAGGGTGCGGAGCGCGGTGAGACCGGCGAGCGGCAGCCCGGCCGCCTGCTCCCAGGTGAGAGCGGCGGGCTTGCGGGCGAGGGCGACGGCCGGGACGGCGACCTTCTCGGCGAAGGTGCCGCCGCGGACGACGTCCTTGCGTGCGTAGGCGAATACCTCGTCGCCGAGGGTGAACTCGGGGGTGTCGGGTCCGACGGCGACGACCACGCCGGCCACGTCCCAGCCCGGGATCACGGGGAAGACCGCGTCGAGCATGCCATCGAGGTAACCCGCCATCACCTTCCAGTCGACGGGGTTCACGCCGGCGGCGCGGACCTCGACGAGGGCGGCGCCGGGCCCGACCTTCGGGTCAGGGAGCTCGGTCACCCGGAGGGTGGAGTTGTCGGTGGCGTAGCAGTCGTAGACGGTCGCGCGCATGCTGATGGGAACGGGCCGGGTGAGCAGGTGATTCCGGCGCATTGGCGCGTGGCCGTGTGAGGCGTGTTACGCCTGGCTCCACTGCTTGACGAAGGACAGGTTCGCGAGCGGGATGAAATGGCCGATGCGCGGGTGGTCGAGGGTCACGCCGAACACTCCGGCCGCTCCGAGCGAGGCGACGTAGTCGATGGCCTGCGGCATCGGGACGCTGAGGAGCCGGACGCTCCCGTCCTCGGTTGTCGCGCCGAGCTCGCGGCCGGCCGCGTCTGCTCTCTCGGCGCTGCTGTAGAGGCACACCATCGGCCCCTGCGGCGCCGCGACGGCGTACGGGCTCGGGCGATCCACGGTGCCACGGGCGATGAAGAACCACGTCGGCAGCGTCGCCACCCGCTGCCAGAGCGCGATCTGCGGCCCCGTGTCCTCCGGTGGCGCCGCCGCCACCGCCGCGTTGAGCCGATCCAGCTCGGCGCCGACGTCGGCGCCGTCCTCCTCGAGCACGCGAGGCTCCTGTCCGTCCGTCGACACGGGTGACACGGTACTGGCAGCCCCCCCCCCGGCCCGCGGGCGGTCGAACCCGGCGACCAACCCTGAGGAGT
>JBMDXU010000141.1:0-11186 GCA_048594485.1 Pseudactinotalea sp.
GGTGCCGTCGAACTTGCTGGCCGACGCGAACTCGAGCGGCTCGGTGGTGAGGTAGTTGATCCACCACTCGGGCTTGGGCAGGGTGTTGAGCACGGTGCCGAGGGTGAGCTGCGGCGGGAACTGCATGCCGTTGCGCTTCTCACGATGACGGGCGCCCGCGACGGGGGTGTCGACCGTGTTCAGCAGCGTGTCGTAGCCGGCCGCCTTGGCGCGCTCGACGAGGTCGAGCGAGCGCTGCCTCTCCGTCATCCTGTAGAGCTGGAACCACAGCCGACCGGTCGGCGCCGCCTTGCGGACCTCCTCGATCGAGGTGGTGCCGAGCGTCGACAACGCGAACGGGACGCCGTACTGCTGCGCCGTGGCCGCTCCTGCACGCTCGCCCTCGGCGTGCATCAGCCGTGTGAAACCGGTCGGCGCGATCCCGACCGGGAAGGCGACGGGTGCACCGAGCACGTCCCACCCGGTCGAGACGTGGGTGACGTCCCGCAGGATCGACGGGTGGAACTCGACGTCCTCGAAGGCGGTGCGCGCACGGGCGAGGCCGACCTCGTTCTCCGCGGCGCCGTCGGTGTAGTCGAAGGCGACCTTCGGGGTGCGTCGCTTCGCGATGTCGCGCAGGTCCCAGATCGTCTGCGCGCGGGCGAGGCGACTGCCGGTGAAGTCCAGGCTCGGCTTCTTGAAGTTCATCTGCTCGCGCAGGACCGCAAGACTCGGGAGTCGACGTTCCATGACCTCGCTGCTCTCGGAGTGCTCGACGCTGACCTCGTCCGAGCGTAGTCGTCGCGCGCGGACGGCCTCGGCCCTGTCCATGTTCGCCGTCGCCGACAACCCGCGACCACCGCTGGGCCCCCACGGAACGGTCTCGCTACCGTCGGGACGTGCCTGCGACGTCGAGCCTGCGATGACGGCGATCCTCACCGTCATCGGCGGGCTCGGCCTCGTCGTCGCACTCGGGTGGTTCCTCGCGCGCTTCCGTGTGCTCGACGGCGACGCGAGCCTCGTGCTGGCGAAGGTCGTCTTCAACGTCGCGACGCCCGCCGTGCTCGTCGCGACTCTGTCGACGGCGGATCTGCACCTCATGCTCAGCCGGACGGCGCTCGTCACGGTGGTCACCACCGCGACGATGACGCTGGTCGCGGGGCTGCTGCTGCGGCTCGTGCTGCGCCGATCCGGTTCGGAGACGGTGGTCGGCGCGCTCGCGGCGTCGTACCTCAACGCCGGCAACATCGGGCTGCCGCTGGCGATCTTCCTGTTCGACAACCCGCTCGTGGTGGTGCCGACCCTGCTGTTCCAGCTGCTCGTGCTGGCGCCGACGTCGTTCGCGATCCTCGAGTCCGCCGGCGGGACCCGCGATCGCGCGGGCATCCTGCGAGGTGTCGGACGGTCGGTGCGCAACCCGATCGTCATCGGCGCGGTGGTCGGCGTCGCCGTCGGGGCCCTGCCGTTCGACATCCCACCGGTGCTCAGCAACCCGCTGACGATGATCGGCGCGACGGCGGCGCCGCTCGGGCTGATCGTGCTCGGGATGTCGCTGGCGCGTGGTCACGACGCCGAGGACCAGGCGGGCCCACGGCAGTCGCGATGGCCCGACGTCACGATCGCCGTCCTGCTCCGCAGCGTCGTGCACCCGCTGGCCGCGTGGGCGCTCGGGTCGGCCGTCGGGCTCGACGGCATCGCGCTGTACGGCGTCGTCGGCATGGCCGCCCTGCCGACCGCGCAGAACGTGTTCGTCTACTCGATGCGCTACCGCACGGGTCAGGTCGTCGCACGCAACACCCAGCTGATCACGACCGCCCTCTGCGTCCCGGTCCTCGTCGTGGCCGGCCTGCTGCTCGGCTGATCCGTCGAGAGGGATCAGTCGGGTCCGCTCAGCAGTGCGGTGGCGTGCTTCTCGGCCCAGTCGAGGTGGGTCCGCGCCGTCGTGAGGAACCCGTCGGCGACCCAGGTCCGCTGCGGTTCGACGCCACGGGCCGCGAGGTCCGCGACCTCGACGACCGTCCGGCGCTTCCGCTCGAGCACCTGCTCGACGGCGTCGGACGTGGTGACCTCGAGACCATAGGCATCGAGAAAGGTCCGTACTCGAGCCGCCCGATCGGGCGGGACGCTGAAGCCGTGCCAGCGGACGACGTCCGCGTCGTCTCGCAGCGGGGCGAGGTAGTCCACGGCGTAGGCCACGTCGTCGATCGCCGGTCCGGGTCGGGCGAGATCCCAGTCGAACAGTCCGACGGCGACGCCGTCCCGCCAGGCCATGTTCCACGGCCCCGGATCGCCGTGCAGGATCGTCGCCTCGTCGCCGGGTAGGGGCGGGAACACCCAGACGGCGTCGTCCGGCGGTGTGAACGTCCGTGCGGCGTCGTGCACACGCCGTAGAAGCTCGGCCGCCGATCGCAGGCCCTCGTCGGTCGCCTGCAGCGGCCACACGTCCGGCCCGGCCAGCCCGGGGACCAGGGTGAGCACCTCGGTACCGATCGCCGCGCCGTCCGCCAGGTCTCCGCCAAGCTCCAGCGACACCGGCTGCGGCACGTCGAGCCCGGCACCGTGCAGGTGCCGCAGCAATGCGTGCACGGTCGCCGTCCACGGGTAGGCGGGCCGGCGAACGAGACCGCCGTCGACCACCACCCGCTGCTGGCTCACACGAGCATGCTGCCAGCGTCAGTGCGCAGCCAGGAACGCGAACGCCGCGTCCCGCATCTCGCCCGCGAGGCTGTGCGGCGCATCGACGAGCACACCCTGGTAGGCCTCGGGAGCACAGGCGTCGTCGTAGAGCCGACGCAGCCGAGCGTCCGCTGCCCGCATGCCCGAGACGGGGAACAGTGCGTCGCCCAGCGCGTACCCGACGAACAGCGGTCGCGGCCGCGCCGCCGCGGCGACGTCCGGCCAGTCGGCCACACGGCCCAGCCCCGGGTTCATCATCATCCAGGTGTGGCTGTGCAGGTAGCCGTCGAGCACGTGCTCCATCGTCGACATCATCGAGGCGATGACCGTCGCGCGGACCTGGCCGGGTGAGGCGAGCGCCGACGCGGTCGCCGCACGCGCACCGCCTCCCGACATCCCGATGAGCGCCACCCCACCCGCCCGGACGTCGTCCCGCCGGTTGAGCACGTCGACGGCGATGAGGTCCTCCCGCGCGACCACGCCGCCCCACGACGTGCCCAGCACGCCGAGGGTCTTCGCCATGGCGTCCTCGTGCGGTGCCGCGTGGAGGTCGTAGATCTCGTCCTCCCCGAGCTCGCGCCCCTCGCGCGCGGCCGCCTCGAGCAGCAGCCGTGCGACCGACTCGCTGCGCGCCGGCATGTCGGCCACGGGCGCGCGCCGGCTGCCCCACCCGAACACGTCGTGCACGAGCACGGCGTGGCCATGTCGGGCGAGATCGCTCGCGTAGGCCCGCCCGCCGTAGAGGTTCGCCCGCGCCGCGACGACCTGCGCCGACGGCGGACGTGACCCGTCGGCGATCTTCTCCTTGCCGACGAACTTCTGGCCACCGTGGCAGTGCAGCGCCACGGCGCCGGGCAGCGCCCCGCGCTCGCCCTCCGGGCGCAGCAACCACGCCTGCGTCGGCGCCCCGAACCCCACGTCCCAGGTGAGCTCGCCGCCGTCGTCACCCTCCGCCGTCCAGCGCTCGCCCTCGGTGACGTCGACGGACGCCCAGGGCGGCGGGTTGAGCGCGGCGCGCAGCCGTACGCTGACCTCGGGCCCGGGCGCGCCGTGCTCGAACACGGGTGCCGACGTCCGCAGCAGGTCCAGCAACCCGTTGATCGAGCCGAGGTCGCTGTGGTGATCGTCGGTGCTCACGCCGCCGACGCTAGCCCGCCACCGCAGGAAACTCCCGGCCGAGCAGGCAGTTGCACGCATCGATGTCGTTGACGAATCGGCGTCGTCACCACCGTGCGGCCCGACGCCAATTCGTCAACGAATTCACGGGCACAGTCCTCCCGCCGACGCCGATTCGTCAACGAATGCGGGAGAGGTGGAGGTCGGAGGCCTCGCCGTAGCGGGCGCGGACGTCGGTCGCATCGGCGGAAGCGTCAGGCTCGTACGTCTGCACGTCGCCGAGCTGCCACACCGGCGGCTCCGGCTCGCCCGAGAGCACCCAGGCGGCCTGGCGAGCGGCGCCGTCGGCGACGTACTCGCCGGGGGCGGGCACCACGACCGGCATGCCGAACACGCTCGGCGCGATCCGTCGCACCGCCTCGGACTGGGCGGCGCCGCCGATGAGGATGATGCGCTCGACCGCGACCCCTTGCGCCACGAGCGCGTCCATGGCGAACGCGAGCGAGCACAGCACCCCCTCGACGGCGGCCCTCGCGAAGTTCGCAGGCGTCATGTTGTCGCGGCGCAGACCGTGCAACGACCCGGTGGCGTCGGGCAGGTTGGGGGTGCGCTCGCCGTCGAGGTAGGGGACTAGCACGAGCCCGTCCGCGCCGGGCGAGGCCGACAGGGCGAGGTCGGCGAACTCGCCGTACGAGACCCCGAGAACCTTGCCGACGGCGTCGAACGTGCGCGACCCGTTGAGCGTCGCCAGCAGCGGCAGGTAGCGACCGGTGGCGTCGGAGAAGCCGGCGACCAACCCGCTGGCGTCACGGGTCGGGGTGTCCGAGACGGCGGTGACGACGCCGGAGGTGCCGATCGAGACCATGACGTCGCCCGGTTGCGCGCCCAGGCCCAGCGCGGCGCCCGCGTTGTCACCCGCCCCCGGCCCGATCACCAGGTCGTTCGCGCCCGCGCGCGCCTGCTCGCCCGGGCCGATCACCGCGGGCAGCCCGACGCGACGTCCGAACCCTCGCTCGAGCAGATCGAAGCGATACGCGTCGCTGACGCCGTCGAAGTAGCCCGTGCCGGAGGCGTCGGACCGGTCGGTCGCGAGCCGCTGCAGGCCGTCGGTCCCGGGCCCGTCACCGGCGATCCGCCACGTCAGCCAGTCGTGCGGGAGCGCGACCGCGTCCACCCGTGAGGCGTTCTCCGGCTCGTGCTCGGCGAGCCAGCGGAGCTTGGTGATGGTGAACGACGCGACCGGCACGATGCCGACGGCGTCGGCCCAGGCGCGCTCACCCGATCCGGGGGTGCCGTCGCCCAGCTCGGAGATCAGGTCGCGCGCGGCCTTGGCCGACCGGGTGTCGTTCCACAGCAACGCGTCGCGGACGACCGCACCATCGCCGTCGAGCGCCACCATGCCGTGCTGCTGCCCACCCCCCGACAGCGCGGCGACGTCGTCGAGACCGCCGGCGGCCGCGGCCGCCTCGGTGTACGCCGCCCACCACGCGTCGGGTGCGACCTCGGTGCCGTCGGGGTGCTTCGCGCTCCCCGACCGCACGAGCTCACCGGTGTCGGCGTCGCGGACGACGACCTTGCAGGACTGCGTCGACGTGTCGACGCCGGCGACCAACCGCGCTGAAGGCATGTCCTCTTCTTAACCGATGAGGTGCTCGACGGCGAGCTGGTTGAGACGCACGAAGTGGTACTCGCGCTCCCCCGCCGCGTCGGCGTCGAAGTCCTCGAACGCGCTGCGGTCGGCGAGCAGGTCCGCGAGCGACTCACCCTCGGCGAGGGTGGGCTGCGACAGCTCGAGCACGCCGGAGGCCACGAATGCCTCCTGCACCCGCGGGTCGGCGCGGTACGCCGCGGCCTTCTCCTTGAGCAGCAGGTAGGTGTCCATGTTGGCCGCGGCCGACTCCCATACGCCCTCGATGCCTTCGGTACGCGAGGGCTTGTAGTCGAAGTGGCGGGCGCCGTCGTAGGTCGGGCCACCGCCGGGGAAACCGTTCTCGACCAGGTCGACGGTGAAGAACGCCGACAGCAGGTCGCCGTGCCCGAACGCGAGGTCCTGGTCGAACTTGATCGACCGCTGGCCGTTGAGGTCGATGTGGAAGAGCTTGTCGCTCCACAGCGCCTGCCCGATGCCGGTCGTGAAGTTCAGTCCCGCCATCTGCTCGTGCCCGACCTCGGGGTTGAGGCCGACGATGTCGCCGTTCTCGAGCTTCGCGATGAAGCCCAGCGCGTGCCCGATGGTGGGGAGCAGGATGTCGCCGCGGGGCTCGTTCGGCTTGGGCTCGAGCGCGATGCGCATGCCGTAGCCCTTGTCCTTGATGTAGGCGGCGGCGGTGTCGACACCCTCGGCGTAGCGGTCGAGGGCGGCATTGGTGTCCTTGACGCCGTCGTACTCGCTGCCTTCCCGGCCACCCCACATGACGAACGTCTCGGCGCCCAGCTCGGCGGCGAGGTCGATGTTGCGGAGCACCTTGCGCAGCGCGAAGCGGCGGACGCCACGGTCGTTCGAGGTGAAGCCGCCGTCCTTGAAGACCGGGTGGCTGAAGAGGTTCGTCGTGACCATCTCGATCACGAGACCGGCGTCGTCGGTCGCCTTCTTGAAGTCGGTGAAGATCTGCTCGCGAGTGGCGTCGTCGGTGCCGAACGGCACGACGTCGTCGTCGTGGAAGGTGACGCCCCAGGCGCCGAGCTCGGCCAGCTTCAACGCGTACTCGCGGGGGTCGAGTGCGGCGCGCGTCGGGCTGCCGAACTGGTCGTTCGCCAGCCATCCCACGGTCCAGAGGCCGAAGGAGAACTTGTCGTCGGGGGTAGGCGTGCGCACCATGAGGGCTCCGTTGCTCGTCGTTTTGTTGCTGAACACAACATATCCCTGTCGACGGCCATGGTCAACCGGGACGTTCTCGCCGGTCGCTCGGGGCGTCACCGGGCCGCGGGGCGGGAACGCGCTTACCCTGTGAGCCATGGCTGGATCCGTCACCCTCAGCGACGTCGCCCGTGAGGCGGAGGTGTCGCTCGCGACGGCGTCCCGCGCGATCAACGGGTCCGCGAACCGGACGGTGCGGGCCGAGCTGCGCGAGCGGGTGCTGGCCGCCGCCGCCCGGCTGCACTACTCCCCCGACGCGAACGCCCAGGCGATGGCCCGCGGACGCACGACCTCGCTCGGGCTGATCGTGCACGACATCGCCGACCCCTACTTCTCCTCGATCGCCGCGGGGGTGACCGCGGCGGCCGAGCGCCACGGTCTCGTCGTCACGCTGGCGGCCACGCAGCACCAGCCGGGGCGCGAGGAGCAGTTCGTCGAGGTCCTGCAGAGTCAACGAGCACGCGCGATCGTCATGGCCGGGGGGCGCTACGACGACCCGCCGCTGCTCGCCTCGCTGCGATCGGCCCTCGAGGGCTACACACGCTCGGGCGGGGTCGCCGCGCTCATCGGGCAGCCGCTGCTCGGGGTCGACACGGTCGAGGTCGGCAACACCTCCGGCGCGCGCGACCTCGCCACCGCCCTGCACGGGATCGGCTACCGCCGGTTCGGCATCATCGCGGGCCCGGACGCCCACCTGACCGCGCGCGACCGCCGCGAAGGTTTCGCCACCCGCCTCGCCGAGCTCGGCAGCCCGATCGCCCCGGACGCCGTCGTCGCCTCCGCCTTCACACGCGACGGCGGCCATGCCGGCATGAGCGAGCTGCTCGCCCGCGACCCCGACGTCGAGCTGGTGTTCGCCGTCAACGACGTGATGGCGGTCGGGGCGATCGCCGCCGCGCGCGAGGCGGGCCGGACGATCGGCACCGACCTCGCCGTCGCCGGGTTCGACGACATCACCACCCTCCGCGACATCAGCCCGGGCCTGACGACCGTCCGGCTCCCGCTGGTCGAGCTTGGCGAACGCGCCACCGAGCTCGCCCTCGCCGATCGCGACCGCACCGACGCCCCGCAAGTCGTCGCCGTCGACGGCGAGGTCGTGATCCGGGAGTCCACCCCGCCTCGCTGACCTCCACCGCCGCACGCATCCGTCGCGCGTCCGTCGAAGCGCGTGGACGTTGACATGCCGACGCCCCCGGCCTACGCTGCGGAAAGCGCATTCCGCGACCATCCACGAGGAGATCAATGGCCACCCGCACGCTTCGCATCGGCATGAACGGCATCACCGGACGGATGGGGTACCGCCAGCACCTCGTCCGCTCGATCCTGCCGATCCGGGAGCAGGGCGGAGTGACGCTCGAAGACGGCACCAAGGTCCAGGTGGAGCCGATCCTCATCGGTCGGCGCCCCGACGCGCTGGAGGAGATCGCCCGCAACCACGACGTCGAGCAGTGGACCACCGATCTCGACGGCGTCATCGACGACGACAGCGTCGACATCCTCTTCGACGCCTCGATGACGTCGTTGCGCGCCGGCACCCTCACCGCCGCGATGAAGGCGGGCAAGCACATCTTCACCGAGAAGCCGACGGCGGAGACGCTCGCCGAGGCGATCGACCTCGCCCGGCTGCGCGTCCAGACGGGCGTGACGGCCGGCGTCGTCCACGACAAGCTCTACCTGCCGGGCCTCGTCAAGCTGCGCCGCCTCGTCGACGAGGGCTTCTTCGGCCGCATCCTCAGCCTGCGGGGCGAGTTCGGCTACTGGGTCTTCGAGGGCGACATCCAGGCCGCGCAGCGACCGAGCTGGAACTACCGCAAGGAGGACGGCGGTGGCATGACCACCGACATGTTCTGCCACTGGAACTACGTGCTCGAGGGCATCCTCGGCGACGTCACGAGCGTCATGGCGAAGACCATCACGCACATCCCCACCCGGTGGGACGAGCAGGGCCGTGAGTACGCGGCCACGGCCGACGACGCCGCGTACGGCATATTCGAGGTCACCGGCCCGAACGGTGAGGAGATCGTCGCGCAGATCAACTCCTCCTGGGCGGTGCGCGTGCACCGGGACGAGCTGGTCGAGTTCCAGGTCGACGGCACGCACGGCTCCGCCGTCGCGGGTCTGCGCCAGTGCGTCGCCCAGCAGCGCGCGCACACGCCCAAGCCGGTCTGGAACCCGGATCTGCCCGTGACCGAGCCGTTCCGCGACCAGTGGATGGACGTCCCCGCGAACGGCGACCTCGACAACGGCTTCAAGCTGCAGTGGGAGGAGTTCATCCGCGACGTCGTGGCCGGGCGCCAGCACCGGTACGACCTGCTCTCCGCAGCGCGCGGCGTCCAGCTCGCCGAGGCGGGTCTGCAGTCCTCCGCCGAGGGACGCCGCGTCGAGCTCGAGCCGATCGTCCTGTGACGACGGATCTCGCCCGTCTCTCGCTGAACACCGCGACGACCAAGCACGCGACCCTCGCCGAGGCGGTGCGTGCGGCAGCCGACGCCGGCCTGGCCGCCGTCGGCCCGTGGCGCGACCGTGTGGCGGAGGTGGGCACCGAGGCCGCCGCGACGCTCATCCGGGCCGCGGGCCTGGAGGTGTCCAGCCTGTGCCGCGGAGGATTCCTGACGGCGGCCGACGCCCCGGGTCAGGAGGCCGCGCTCGCGGACAACCGCGCCGCGATCGTCGAGGCCGCGACGCTCGGCACCAGCGAGCTCGTGCTCGTCGTGGGCGGGCTGCCGGCCAACCCCGCCCCCGGTGAGGCCGCCACGCCCGGCGGCGACAAGGACATCGTCGCCGCCCGTCAGCGGGTCGTCGACCGGATCGGTGAGCTGGTGCCGTTCGCCGTCGAGCACGGCGTGCGTCTGGTGCTGGAACCGTTGCACCCGATGTTCGCGGCCGACCGCGCCGTGCTCTCGACCCTCGGTCAGTGCCTCGACGTGGCGGCGCCGTTCCCCAGCGCGGCCGTCGGCGTGCTCGTCGACACCTATCACGTGTGGTGGGACCCCGAGGTCGAGCGGCAGATCGCGCGTGCCGGCGAGGAGGGGCGCCTCGCGCTCTACCAGGTGTGCGACTGGCTCCTCCCGCTCGCCGCCGACCCGCTGCTCTCGCGTGGCTACATGGGCGACGGCTACATCGACTTCCCCGCCCTCACCCGCTGGGTCGCGCAGGCCGGCTACACGGGCGTCGTCGAGGTCGAGATCTTCAACGCCGAGATCTGGTCGCGCCCCGCCGCCGAGATCGTCGCCACGATGGCGCAGCGGTACACCGCGCTCGTCGCGCCGCACCTGTGACCGTCGGGCGCCGGCTCACCGCTCCAGCAGCGCTCCGACCAGGAAGTCGGCGGCCAACCGGTGCCACTGCCCGGGTGCGCGCATCATGGCGTGCCCCTCGCCGGTGAGCACCCGCTGCTCGACGGCGGCCCCCGCCGCCCTCAGCCGGGCAGCAGCGACGTCCGACCCACGCGGGTCCGTGACCCGGTCGCGGTCGCCGTGGACGACGAGCGCGCGGAGCCCCGGCGCGGCGCGCACCCGGTCGCCGACATCGATCCAGGTGGCGAGCGTGACGAGGGCGGCGACATCGGGATCGGCCGCCAGCTGCAGTGCCGTGCGTCCGCCCATCGAGTGCCCGAGCAGCCCGATCGGCGCGCCGGGGTATCGATCGCGCAGCTGCGCCAGCGCCCATCGGGCGTCCACGAGCGGGGCGCCGTCGTTCCATCCGCGCACGGCCAGCCGCAACCGAGCGACGGCGATCGCGCCCTTGCCCTCCCGCGCCACCGCGCCCGCGAAGGGCTGCATCCGCAGCACGGCGAGCTGACCCCAGCGCACCGCCTCGCGGCTGCGGACACGCCCGCCGTGCAGCACGAGCACGGCGGCCCGGGCCTGCGGGGGCGCCGAGGTCCATCGCAACGCGGGGGCGGCCATCGACCCCATCCAACCCCACGCAGCCGACACCCTCGAATCAGCGGGCACGACCCACGTCCCGCTGCGCCGTCGGCCCCGCCGGGTGAGAATGCCGGGATGGGGGACAACGAGTTCGACATCGCCGTCGACGAGCCCACGAATGACGCGACCGCCACCCGACGGCGGCGCGGCCGGTGGTCGGCCGCCGCGCCCTGGGCAGCAGCGGCTGCCGCGTTGGTCGTCATCGGCGGCCTCGCCGCGCCCGACGACGGCATCGGGCTCGGCGGTCTCCCCGCCGGTCAGGTCGGGATGCTCGACGTCGACCTCGCTTCGCCGCCCGAGGCGGTCTGGGCCACCGACCTGCCGGGTGACGCCACGGACTCGCTCGAGCCGCTCCCCCGCCTGATCCTCATGAGCGATGCCGTGATCGCGCTCTGGGGCGACGTCACCGCTTTCGACACGGGGGACGGGTCCGTGCTCTGGACGGCGGATCTCGGTGCAGCGCACTGCTCCGCCCACGACGCCGTGACCTGCGTGCAGAGTCCCGGCACGACGAGCGCCACGATCGTGCGACCGGGGACCGACGCCTCGCCCGTCTCGCTACCCGGCGCGGTGGTCGCGGTGGACGTCGGTGACGACCTGGTGGTGCTCAGCGGAGGGCTGCCCCTGAC
>JBMDXU010000142.1:0-7748 GCA_048594485.1 Pseudactinotalea sp.
GGGTTACACGTGTTTCCCGCCCCCCCGTCGCCCCGCTGGGGTGCCCGCAAACAAGTTGAAACCGGAAAAGGGGGCTCAGCGTGGCAGCCGGACGTGGGCCAGGCCGTCGAGGCTGACGACGATCTCCTCGCTCGTCCGCACGATCACCGCGAGCTCGCGCTCGCAACCCGGGCACCGCACCACGGTCCCCATCGCGGTCACGAAGGCGCGGGCGCGTGCGATCTCGCCGGTGCGCCCGCAGCCACCGCAGCGACCGACGGCCGCGGTGAGGTCGACGCCGAGGGCGTCGGCGAGCGGCCCGGCGGCGGCGTTGCCGTCCAGATCGGTCATCAGCTGCCTCCGAAGCGCTCGGTGCGGATCTTCGCGGGTGGGTGACCGAGCTCCAGGAGCCATCCGGTGACCGCCTCGACGAAGGGTGTGGGTCCGCAGACGTAGATCCGCGGAGCGGCCGACGGCGCGGCGGTCAGCTCGGCGAGCGAGTCGATGCGCAGGCGACCGGGCATCTCGGTCGACCCCGGCGCGACCGCACGGGTGTGGACGACGTCCACGCGGGTGGCGGTCAGCGCTCCGAGCTCGTCGGCGAAGAACAGGTCCGACGGCGTCCGGACCGAGCAGAGGAGGCGGAACGGTGCGCCGTCGGGAACCGACTCCCGAGCGGCGGCCATCGCGTAGAGCGGCACGATCCCGGAGCCGCCGGCGATGAGCTGCACGGGGGAGCGGTCGCTCTCGTCGGGGTGCCAGACGAAGAACCGGCCGAGCGGCCCGTGCACCTCGAGCTCGTCGCCCTCGACCAGGTCGTGGACGAGGTAGGGCGAGACCTCGCCGTCGGGCACCTCGTCGACCGCCAGCACGACCTCGGGGCCCGGGCCGGAGGAGGCGATCGAGTACGAGCGGCTGGCCTGGTATCCGTCGGGCGCGGTGAGCCGGATGTCGAGGTGGGCGCCCGGGTCGTTGCCCGGCCAGGTGGGCACGTCGAGCACGAGCCGGACGGCGGAGCCGGTCTCGGGTGTGCGGCGCACCACGCGAGCGACGTGCCAGTCGACCCGCGCCGGTGCGCTCACCAGTACCGCTCCTCCAGCCACGGGTCGCCACGCAGGTGGTAGCCGTTCTGCTCCCAGAACCCGGGCTGGTCCGTGGGCATCATCCGCATGCCCCGCACCCACTTGGCGCTCTTCCAGAAGTACAGGTGCGGCACCAGGAGCCGTGCCGGACCTCCGTGCTCGGGGGTCAGCGGTGCGCCGTCGGCCTCGGTGGCGATCCAGGCGCGGCCGAGCAGATCGGCGAGCGGCACGTTGGTGGTGTAGCCGCCGTAGCTGTGGACCATCACGTAGCGCTCGTGGGTGTCGACGGAGGCGAAGAGCCGGTCGACCGGGACCCCGCGCCAGGCCATGGCGAGCTTCGACCAGTGCGTGACGCAGTGGATGTCGGTGACGACGTCCTCGACGCCGAGCTCGTGCAGCTGCTGCCAGTCCCAGCGGTGCTCGGCACCGGACTCCGTGGTGATCGTGAACGCCCACTCGTCGGTGCCGATCGTTGGCGTGGGGCCGGCGCTCAGCACCGGCCAGTCGTGCACGAGCGTCTGACCGGGGGGCAGCCGCGGGTCGTGGTCGCGTCGTCGGGCACCGAAGCCCCTGTTGATCACGGCCATGCGTCGTCCTTCCGATGGGGGCCGGGTGGCTGCCGTCCGGCGCCTGCCCACGGTCATGATCCACCCGCGGGCCTGTGCTCCGCCAGCACTGTTGCCGACGTGGTCCGACCCCTAGACTCCCGAGCAACCTCGGCCTCCGGGAGCTGGTGCATGTTCCTCCTTCTGCTGCTCGGGCAGGTCGCCGGTCTGCTCGTCGGCAGCGCCGTGGATCACGTGGCGGGACAGGCCACCGACACGGCCGTCAGCGCCGTCCGTGCCCGATTGGCGCGCGGCCGCATCGCGCTCCCGCAGAACCACGACCTCGAGCGAGCCCACCGCCGGTCGCTGCAGCAGGCGATCAGGTACCTGGTGTCCGGCGTGCTCCCGGTCATCGTCGGTCGCCGTGCCGGGCGAGCGCGACTCTGGTGGGTCACCACGACGGCGCGCCCGGTGGCCTCGGCGTACGGGCGTGGCGGGGCACGGTCCGCCGCTCTCGACTGGTGCCGTGCCCTCGAGCGCGCCGCGCAGGACGACGGCTGGCTCGACAGCTGGACCCTGGGCACGCTCGAGCCGGCCCAGCTGGAGAGCATCGCCGCCGGCCAGGTCGACGGGCCGGCGATGCGCGGCTTCCACGAGCTGGTGCTCGAGCGGCTCGAGGGCGCCGGGCTCGGCGGACCCGTCCCCGCCGAGGTGCGCACCGCGGTGCTCGCGGGCTGGCAGGTCGCCGAGGGACCGGACACGAAGGTCGTCAACCTCTACAACGCGTACTGCCTCTTCTTCCAGGCGCTGGTGGCGCACGACGCCGTGCTCGCCAGCAAGGTCGAGATGAGCAGTCGTGCCGTGCTCATTGCGCGTCACGACGAGCTGCTCGCCACGGCGGGCCGCGCGAGCCTGGCCCCGGACGCGGTGCTCGGCGCCATCCGCAGTCAGGTGGGGCCGGCGCTCGACGTGCTCGGTGCAAAGGTGGACGACCTCTCTCGCGGTGTCGCCGACGTCGCCGTCGCGCTCGCCGCGCAGACGACGTCGCTGGCCCGCCTCGAGGACGCGGTCGCGCGGGTCGAGTCTGTGGCCGCTGTCGTCGACGACCGCACGGCCCGGATCGAGGAGACGACGACGCGGATCGAGTCGGCGACCGCCGTCGCCGGCGACCTCACCGAGCGCACGCTCGCCGCCGTCACCGGGATGGCGGAGCTGCTGAGCGAGCTGCACGCGCGCGGGCGGGGGACGACCCCGAAGCAGGTGCGCGCGGTGCTGGAGCGGTACCGGGCGTGGACCATCGCCGCGAACGAGAGCATCGCGACCGCGGTCGAGGCCCCGGACGGCGGGCGACTGCGGCTCGCCCTCGCCGATCTGGACGTCGGGGACATCCCGGTCGTGCGCCGGGGCGGCGCACAGCAGCAGGGCGCCGAGGTGCTGCCGGCTGCGGAGGTGCTGCGGGGGCCGGCGGTGCTCGTCACGGGCGGCGGTGGTTCCGGCAAGTCGACGCTGCTGCGGTGGCTCGCCCTGACGGTCGCCGGCGACGACGGCGAACCGTTGCCGCCGCTGCTCATCACCTGTCGCTCGCTGCGCGGCTCGGCCGACCAGTGGGACGTGCCGCGCCTGGTGGAGCACGCACTGCGCGTCTGGGGGGCCGCGAGCGAGGCGGAGATCGAGGCCACCGGAGCGGTGCTGACGCGCGCCGTCGTCGAGGGGCACGCGGTGCTCGCGATCGACGGCCTGGACGAGATCGCGAACGGCGCCGATCGCCTCCGCCTGGCCGAGGCCCTCGGTGATCTCGTCCTCGCTCATCCGCACGTCAGGCTGGTGGTCACCACACGCGAGGCGGGTGCGGGCGCGGCGGTCGCCGCGCTGGCCGCGCGGCTGACGGAGGCGGCCGACGGCGCAGCGGCCGCGCGGACGCCCGCCTTCGAGATCGCCCCGCTCGGACCACGGCAGCGTGCCACCTTCCTACGGGCCTGGGGTGCGATGAGGGGTTTGGCACCCGACGACGCCGACAGCGCCTACGCGCCGCTGCTCTCGACCGACGACGACGGACCGGGTGCGCTCGCCGACACGGTGCAGATGCTCACCCTGCTCGCCCAGGCGCAGGACGAGGAGCGCGACGGCGGTGCGCGTGCGCTGCCGTCGCGTCGCGGAGAGCTGTTGCGCTGGGTGGTGGGGTACCAGGTCGCGGCTCAGCGCGCGGTCGAGCCGGCCACGACGGTCGAGGAGCTCGTGCCGCGGTTGGAGCACCTCGCCCTGAGGATGCAGCGCCGGGGCCGTCTGGTGATCTCCGAGTCCGAGGCGGTCGCGCTGCTGCGGGAGTTCGACGAGAACGTCGACCTGCGCGAGTACCCGAGCGTCGCCCCGCGTCGGTCGGCACCGGACGTGGTCGCGCTGCTGCGCCGGCTCGAGCTGCTCGTCTATGCCGGTCCCGGCCCCAGCCGTCGGGGGATCGCGCAGGACCAGCTGCAGTTCCCGCACCAGTCGTTCGCCGACTACTTCGCCGGGAGCGGCATGGTGCACCGCTGGTGTGAGCAGGGTGGTGTGCTCGAGGAGCTGACCGACCTGGCACGCGCCGCGCGCGCGTCCGACCCTCCGGGCCTGTCGCCCGGGCAGCTGGAGAGCGTGCGCCACGCCGTCGAGCGGCTGGACGGCCAGCAGCTCGAGTCTCTGTGGTTCGGGATCGAGCCCGACGTCCCGGTCGACGAGGCGCTCGGCGTCTGGCTGGCCGCGGCCGGCGAGGAGGGGGTGCGCGACGAGGTCGAGGCGGTCCTCGTCCCCGGCCTGCTGGCGCTGGCGGGCGCCTCGGAGCTGACGGTCGCGCCCGCCGTCGTCGACGGGTTCCTCGACCGCCTGGGCATCGCGGCCGGTGGCTCGACGGCGGCCCTGCACACCGCGGTCGGCGCGGTGCTGCGCTCGGCGTGGGGCGATCGGCTGCTCGCGCACGACGCGACGCTGACCGGCGACGCGGCGCGGGCGTGGGGCACCGCCGTCATGTCGGGGATGCAACCGCTGGGCGTCGAGGTGGTGGACGCCGAGGAGCAGGTGCGGACGCGGCTCGACGTCGTCGCCTCGGGAGAATCGACGCTCACCCGCGCGCGGGCGCTCCTCGAGCTCACCGAGCTGTGCTTCGAGCTGCAGCGGTGCACGTCCGAGAGCGAACGCGTCGATGACGAGCTGCAACCCTGGGCGGTCGCGGGTCTGTCGGAGGAGCTGAGGTCGCGCTGCTGGGACGTGCTCCTCCCGCTGATCGAGGACGGGGGACAGCTCGCCCGGCTCGGTTCCTGGGCGCTGGGGTGGGCGACGTGCGCGTTCCGTGCGGTCGGCGACCTGACCGCGGTCACGCCCGAGCGCGTCGAACGCGTGCGCCTCTTGCTGCGGACCTCGCCGCTGGAGGGGCCACGTGATCCCTGGGTGGTGGCGGACCTCGGCGCGCTGCTGGCGCTGCCCGAACGGGGGCTGTCGCTGTACGCCCAGCTCGACTGGGTCTATCTCGCCGCGCTCGTGGCCGACGGCGCTCTGCCGCGCCGGAGCTACCCGATGACCGAACCCACGGAGGCGAGCATCGACGGTGAGTGGCTCGCCGGGCTGGCAGCCGAGGCCGAGGGCCGGTGTGCGGCCCGGTTGGCGCTGACGGCGAACCGTCGGGGTGCGTTCCCCG
This sequence comes from Pseudactinotalea sp., assembly GCA_048594485.1. Lineage (GTDB taxonomy): Bacteria > Actinomycetota > Actinomycetes > Actinomycetales > Beutenbergiaceae > Pseudactinotalea. The sequence goes on from JBMDXU010000142.1 coordinate 5,271, forward strand.
CGTCCGACCCGCTGTGGGAGTGGTTCACCGACGGCGACGCCTACGTCGACGAGCGCGACGAGGCCTGGTTCGGGTCGCTCCGCGCGGGCGGGCCGGCGCTCGCGGACCGGCTGCTGCCACTGCTGGACTTCGACGCCGATGAGTACCTGCAGAGCCGGGCGATCCTCGGGCTGGTCGTCGTCGCGGACGTCGAGACCCTGCAGCGGCTCGCCGTGCCGGGCCCGCGCTACGACCGCGCCTACCTGTTCGCGCTCGCCGGGCACGAGGACCCCCGCGGGCGTGCCGCGGTCGAGTCGATCGCGACGTCGCACCCGGACGCCGAGCTGCGGGCGGAGGCCGACGCGGTGCTGGCGATCGCCCGCGAGTGGGACGAGCAGGGCTGACGGCAGGAGGGGTCAGGGGATCAGCAGGACCTTGCCGAACACCTCACCGTCGGCCATCGCGCGGTGGGCCTCGCCGGCCTCGGAGAGCGGCAGGCGGGCGTGGACGACCGGGCGGACCTCTCCGCGGTCGAGGTAGCGCCAGGCGCGCTCGCACAGGTCGGCGACGATCGCGGCCTTCTCCTCGTGCGGGCGTCGGCGCAGCCCGGTCCCCGCGATGGTGAGCCAGCGCGCGAGCACCGGCGCGAGGTCGATCTCGCCGGTGGTGCCCTTCTGCATCCCGATGATGACGAGCCGACCGTGGGGCGCCAGGGCCGCCAGGTTCCGGTCGAGGTACCGGGCGCCGACGACGTCGAGGACCACGTCGACACCGCGCTCGCCGGTCGCCTCCCGCACGCGCCCGACGAAGTCCTCGGTGCGGTGGTCGATCGCGTAGGCCCCGAGCGCGTGGCAGCGCTGCACCCGCTCCGGTCCGCCCGCGGTCGTGAAGACCACGGCGCCGGTGGCGCGCAGGAGCTGGATCGCCGTCGTGCCGATGCCACCCGAGCCGCCGTGCACGAGCACGGTGCGTCCGGCGTTGTCGGTGGCCGAGAGGCCGCCGACGTGCACGAGGTTCGACCACACCGTCGCCATCGCCTCGGGCAGCGCGGCGGCATCGACGAGGTCGACGCCGTCGGGCACCCGGAGGACGCAGTCCGCGGCCGCGATCGCGTGGGTCGCGTAGCCACCTCCGTCGAGCAGGGCGCAGACCTGCTCGCCGACCCGCCAGCGGGTGACACCCTCGCCGACGGCGGCCACGGTGCCGGAGACCTCCAGGCCCGGGTGGTCGGGTGCGCCGTCGGGCGGCGGGTGCATGCCCTGCAGCTGCAGCAGATCGGCACGGTTGACGCCGGCGGCCGCCACCTCGACGAGGATCTGGCCGGGGCCTGGCTCTGGGGTGGGGAGGCGTGTGAGGGCCAGCCCGCCGTCGGGGGCGGCCGTCATGGCGTGCATGCCGCCGAGCGTAGTGAGTCGGGCCGACGTCGGACAGCGCCTTCCGCGGGACGGCGGCAAGGCGTCTCTACGTCAGAATGGGTACCGCCCGTTCGCGGGCGAGGAGGGTTGACAGAGCGGCCGAATGTGACGGTCTTGAAAACCGTTGTGGGAAACCACCAAGGGTTCGAATCCCTTACCCTCCGCCCGTCGAGGTGCGGACGACCAAGGTTTCGGCCGTCCGCAGCCAACCCTGCGAGAGCGTGCTCGCCCGCCGCGACCGGTGTCCCGCCTCGACCAGCCCAGGCGCTCACGGACTGTGAGCCACGTCACGACGACGGCGCGTGACGGTCGGGTGATTGCCGGCGTCCTTACCTGTGTCCGACACGTACGCACAGAAGGAGACACCACGATGTCGCAGTCCGCGATCCCCGCGACCGGCGAGGAGAAGAAGCAGCAGCAGGCCCGGGCCGAGCAGCAGGCCGCGAAGGCCGCCGCCGAGCAGGAGGCGCCGCGCGAGTACGACGCGCTGCACACCCAGCACGGAGACACCTCGATCGCCGAGGGCGTCGTCGCCAAGATCGCCGGCATGGCCACCCGCGAGGTCCCGGGCGTGTTCGCCATGGGCAACGCCGCGCGCCGCGCCTTCAACAGCATCGCCCAGCGCATCCCGGGCGGGCAGACGGACGTCGCCGGTGGCGTGTCCGTGGAGAAGGGCGAGCGTCAGACCGTGATCGACATCGCGATCGTCGTCGAGTACGGCGCGTCTATCGTCACGGTGAGCGACCAGATCCGCGAGAACGTCATCCAGGCGGTCGAGTACGGCACCGGCCTCGAGGTCGTCGCCGTCAACGTGAGCGTCTCCGACGTCCACCTCCCCGAGGACGACGACCAGCCGTCGACCTCCGGTGCCAGCTCCAGCGGGTCCTCGGACCAGCTGCAGTAAGCGGGCCGGGTCGTCGCCCGCACTCGCGACGACCCTCCACGACCGGCGCTGCCCGGGTCGACTACGTGGTTGGCCCCCGGGCCCGGGCAGCGTCTCACCGGTCGGGGCCGCCCGGGCGGGGTGTGGACCCCGCCCGGCCCGCCCCCCCCCCCCCCCGCCCGGGGCGGGCCCGGCCCCCCC
>JBMDXU010000143.1:0-4872 GCA_048594485.1 Pseudactinotalea sp.
CAGCGACCGCGCCCTCCAACGCCGCCGAGGAGCTCAGACCCGCGCCGTACGGGACGCACGACTCGATCGCGGCGTCGAAGCCGCCGATCTGCGCGCCGTCCTGGGCGAGCGCCCACGCGACGCCCACGACATAGCTCGGCCAGCCCGTCACCGCGCCCGGCGCGACCGCGGCCAGCCGGCCCTGCCCGGGGGTGGTCTCACGTCCGGCGACCAGCCGGACGACGTCGTCGTCGCGGCGGCGGACGGCGGCGAAGGTGCGGTGCGGGAGGGCGATCGGCAGCGCCAGGCCGCCGTTGTAGTCGGTGTGCTCGCCGATGAGGTTGACGCGACCCGGGGCGAACCAGACCCCGTCGGGCGACTCGTTGAACACCTCGCGGAACGTCGCGGTGGCACGCGCGGCGCCGTCGGCATCGGACCACGCGTCGATGCGGGTGGGCTCGGCGGCGTCGGACACGTGCTGCTCCTTCGAGGCGGCGATGCGGGGATCGGCAGACATTCTGCCGGTCCTCGCGGTCGCACCGAGCCACGCGTGCCCGGAGGTCCACAACGGGTCGGACGAGCCGACGGTGCGCGCGAGCACCCGCGAAGGGGCAGACTAGAGACATGCCCGTCGCCGAGCCACGTCGCCGCGAGGTCGGCCGATGAGGGTTCCGCCGCGGATCGGCTCGCAGGTCAGCATCGGTGTCGCGATCGCGATCCCGCCGCCCTACTCGGAGTCGCTGACTCGTGCCCGCGTCGAGGCGGGCGACCCGGAGGCGCTCGCCATCCCGCCGCACATCACGCTGCTGCCGCCGACGAGCCTGGAGCCCGACGACGTCGACGCCGTCCGGGCGCACCTGCGCGACGTCGCCGTCGCCAGCGAGCCGTTCGTCGTCGAGCTCGCCGGCACCGACACCTTCCGGCCGATCTCGCCGGTGGTGTTCGTGGCCGTGACGCACGGCGGCGAGGGGTGCGCGGCCCTCCACCGTGCTGTCAACAGCGGGCCGCTCGAGCAGCCGCTGCGGTTCCCGTTCCACCCGCACGTGACCATCGCCCATGATCTCGACGACCGTCGTCTGGACGCCGCGGCCAGCGCCAGCGCCGCCTTCCACGCGCGGTTCCCGGTGGCCCAGTTCGCGCTGTACCAGTACGGAGACGACGGTGTGTGGCGCGAGCAGGAGACCTTCGGCCTCGTCGCGTCCGACTGACCAGGGGGACCCATGACGGACAGCAAGACGACCACCACGACGCAGAGCACGACCGACGAGCCCGCCACCGAGCGCGCCGCCACGGGGCTCCAGAAGCTGTTGGCCTGGTGGAAGGCGACCCGCCTCGCGCGTGGACTCGCTCGGTACGGAGCCGCCAACGGCGCGCTGCTCACCGGCGGGATCGCCTACTCCGCGTTGTTCTCGATCTTCGCCGCGCTCACGGTCGCCTTCTCGATCTTCACCGCACTGGTCGGCAGCAACACCGAGCTCCGCGACGCCGTCCTGGACGGCCTCGACTCCGCGCTGCCGGGGATCGTCAAGACCGGTCCGGACAGCGGCGGCATCCTCGAGCCGTCCGACCTCGAGTTCAGCACCAGCGGATCGGTCCTCGTCGCCGTCATCGGCTTCCTCGTGCTGCTCAACACGGCCTCGTCGGTGATGTCGTCGCTGCGCACCGGTGTCCGGGCGATGTTCGGGATCGTCGCCCCGACGGAGAACGCCGTCATCGGCAAGCTGCGTGACATCGCCGGGTTCGTCGTTCTGGCCCTGTCTGTCGTGCTCGCTGCGGCCCTCGGGATCGTCGTGGGCGCCGCCGGGTCCACGATCGCCGAGCTCGTCGGGCTCGACGACAACCCGGTCGCGCAGTTCTTCCTGCGAGCGCTGGGGTTCGTCGTCGCCCTCGGGGTCGACCTCCTCGTGGTGCTGTTCGTCATCCGTGGTCTCGGCGGTGCGCGTCCGCCTCGCAAGGATCTCCTCACGGGTGCACTGGTGGTCGCGATCGCCGCCGGCGTCATCCGGTTCCTCGGCACCTCGATCGTGAGCGGGTCGGTGAGCGCGAACAAGGTGCTGGCGCCGTTCGCCGCGATCATCGTGCTGCTGCTCTGGGTCAACCTCATCGTGCGCATCCTGCTCATGGTGTGCGCCTGGACGGCGAACCCGCCGCCGGTCCCCGAGATCGACCCGGACCAGGTGACGCACGAGAAGGAGACGCCGAACTTCGTGACCGAGTCCGAGCCCGAGACGCTGGACTGGGACCACGACCCGGTGACCGGTCGCGTGCAGCCCGAGGCGCCGCCGCCGGAGCAGGACTACTGGGGCGGCCTCATCGGCTGGGTCCGCCGCAAGTACCGAGGCTTCCGCGACGCCTGAGCCGGCAGCCGGCGGATGGCTGACGCTGATCAGCGCAGATCGCGGCCGCCGGGATCAGTGGGTGTCGAGGTACGCGCGCACGGCGCGTGCCGCCGCGCGCCCGGCGCGGTTGCCGCCGATCGTGCTCGCCGAGGGCCCGTAGCCGACCATCTGCACCCGGGGGTCGACGGCGGTGCTCACGCTGGCCTGGACGTCGCGCCCGCCCGGCACGAGGGCGATGCCGCCGTGCCGGCTGCGCAGGTGCAGCGGCGCCAGGTGCTCAATCGCGGGCCGGAACCCGGTCGCCCAGAGGATGGCGTCCACACGTTCGTGACGGGCGGGATCGACCCACCGGACGCCGTCGGGCACGATCGAGTCGAACATCGGCGAGCGGGTGTACGCGCCGAGCCGCTCCGCCTCCGCCTCCTGCGGGCGCAGCCGCAGGCCGGTCACGCTGACGACCGACGCGGGCGGCAGGCCCCGCCGCACCCGCTCCTCGACGAGCTGGATCGCCGAACGACCGTCGAACTCGCCGCCCTCGGACCAGACGGGCTCACGCCGCGTGACCCACAGCGTGTCCGTGACAGGCGCCAGCTCGCCCAGGAACTGCACCGCGCTGGCCCCGCCGCCCACGACGAGGACCCGCCGGCCACGCAGGTGCTCGCGCCCCGGGTAGGTCGCTGTGTGGAGCTGCTCGCCGGTGAACGTGCCGATGCCGGGGTAGTAGGGGATGAACGGACGTGTCCACGTGCCGGTGGCGTTGACGATCGTCCGTGCGCGCCAGCTGCGGCCGTGGGCGGCGGTCACGAGCAGGAGCGCAGGATCGACGGCGTCCTCGCGCACGCTCTCGACCCTCACCGGCCGGAGCACCGGGAGCGCGTAGTCCTGCTCGTAGGCGTCGAACCAGGCGGGGATGACGGCGTTGGCCCGGTCCGTCGAGCGGCCCGGGGCGGGGGCGTCGGGGAGATCGGCGACCCCGTGCACGTCGTCCATCGTCAGTGAGTCCCAGCGGTGCTGCCAGGCCCCGCCCGCGCGTGCCTCGCCGTCGAGCACGAGATGCTCGATCCCGAGCCGCCGCAGGTGGAACGACGTCGACAACCCCGCCTGACCTGCGCCGATGACGACCGACTCGAGCTCACCCACGACGACCCAACGCCGTCGGACCCGTGTTCATGCCGTGGCCCCGCCACGCCGCCCCGGGGAACGGCATCGGCGGCGACCGACGGTTGTCAGACGCGGTGCCAGAGAGCCTTGCGCATGTCGTGGTTGAGCTGGGAGATCACGTCCTGCGGGATCTCCTTCGGGCAGACAGCGGTGCACTCGCCGATGTTCGTGCAGCCGCCGAAGCCCTCGAGGTCGTGCTGGTGGACCATGTCGAGCACGCGGCGGTCGCGCTCGGGCTGACCCTGCGGGAGCTCGCCGAGGTGCGTGATCTTCGCGCCGAGGAAGAGCGAGGCCGAGCCGTTCGGGCAGGCCGCGACGCACGCGCCGCAGCCGATGCACGTGGCGGCGTCGAACGCGCGGTCGGCGTCAGGCTTGGGGACCAGGGTGTCGGAGGCGTCGGGCGCGGCGCCGGTGTTGACGCTGATGTAGCCGCCGGCCTCGATGATGCGGTCGAACGCACCGCGGTCGACGACGAGGTCGCGCAGCACCGGGAACGCGTTCGAGCGCCACGGCTCGATCGTGACGACGTCGCCGTCGGAGAACGACCGCATGTGCAGCTGGCACGTCGTGGTGACCTCGGGGCCGTGGGCGACGCCGTTGATCATCAGCCCGCACATGCCGCAGATGCCCTCACGACAGTCGCTGTCGAAGGCGACCGGCTCCTCGCCGGCGGCGGTGAGCCGTTCGTTGAGGACGTCGAGCATCTCGAGGAACGACATGTCCTCCGACACACCCTCGATCGGGTACGTCACCATCTGCCCCTCGGCCGCGCCGTCGGGCTGACGCCAGATCTTCAGGGTGAGGTTCACTTGTAGCTCCGCTGCTTCATCTCGATGTTCTCGTAGACGAGGTCTTCCTTGTGCAGGATCGGCGGCTCGTCCGCGTCGCCGCCGAACTGCCACGCCGCGACGTAGGCGAAGTTCTCGTCGTCGCGCAACGCCTCGCCGTCCTCCGTCTGCGACTCGGCACGGAAGTGCCCGCCGCAGCTCTCGCGCCGGTGCAGGGCGTCGACGCACATGAGCTCGCCCAGCTCGAGGAAGTCGGCCACGCGGCCGGCGCGCTCGAGCGACTGGTTGAGCGACTCGGCGGTACCCAGCACCCGCACGTCGCGCCAGAACTCCTCGCGCAGCGACCGGATCTGCTCGATCGCCTTCCGCAGACCCTCGGCGGTGCGCTCCATGCCGCAGTACTCCCACATGATGTGGCCGAGCTCGCGGTGGAAGCTGTCGACGGACCGGGTGCCGTTGATGGCGAGCAGCCGCGAGACGCGGTCCTCGACATCGCCGCGCGCCTCGACGACGGCGGGGTCGTCCTGCGCCACCTTCTCGAACGGCCCGGCCGCGAGGTAGTCGCGGATGGTGTTGGGGAGCACGAAGTAGCCGTCGGCGAGACC
>JBMDXU010000144.1:0-4613 GCA_048594485.1 Pseudactinotalea sp.
GCGAGCTCGTCGATGATGACCAGCAGGTACGGGTAGGGCGTGAGCACCCGCTCCGACCCCGGCAGCGGCTTGACCTTGCCCGCGCGGATCGCCGCGTTGAAGTCGTCGATGTGCTTGTAGCCGAACTGCGCCAGGTCGTCGTAGCGCGCGTCCATCTCGCGCACCACCCACTCCAGGGCCTCGGCCGCCTTCTTCGGGTTCGTGATGATCGGCGTGATCAGGTGCGGGATGCCCTCGTAGATGGTCAGCTCGACCCGCTTGGGGTCGACCAGCACCATCCGCACCTCCTCGGGCGTGGCGCGCATCATGATCGAGGTGATCATCGAGTTCACGAACACCGACTTGCCGGCGCCGGTCGCACCGGCGACGAGGATGTGCGGCATCTTCGCGAGGTTCGCGACGACGTAACCGCCCTCGACGTCCTTGCCGACGCCGATGACCATCGGGTGCTCGGTGCGCCGCGCCGCGCCGCTGCGCAGCACGTCACCGAGCGCGACGGTCTCGCGGTCGGAGTTGGGGATCTCGATGCCGATCGCCTTCTTGCCCGGGATCGGCGAGAGGATCCGCACGTCGGCGCTCGCCACGGCGTAGGCGATGTTCTTGCTCAGCGCCGTGACCCGCTCGACCTTGACACCCGCACCCAGCTCGACCTCGTACCGCGTGACCGTCGGTCCCCGGGTGAACCCGGTGACCTGGGCGTCGACGTCGAAGTCGGTGAGCACCGCCGTCAGCGCCTCGACCACCCGGTCGTTCGCCGCCGAGCGGGTCTTGTGCGGGGTGCCCTGCGCGAGCGCCTCGTCGCTGGGCAGCGTGTAGATCAGGTCGGGAGCGAGCGTCAGCTGCTCGGCGCGCTGCGGGAGCGGCGTCGTCGGCTGGGGCGCCAGCTCCTCCTTGGCCGGCTTCTCCTCGATGACCTCCGTCAGACCGCTGACGTCGACCGGCGCCTCACGCTCGTCCGGTCGCACGAACGCCTCGTCGCCGACGTAGTCGCCGCGCTCCACGTCGGGAGCCTGGTCGGCCTTGCGCTTGCGCGGCTTGCGGGCGGGTCGCTCCTCGGCGTCGTCAGGGCGGTCGACGGCGTCGCGAGCGGTGTCGTCGCCGCTCTCGTCCTCGATGTCGCGGCCCGAGATCCAGTCGAGAGCGCCACGGATGCGGCGCGGGATCGCGGCCACCGGTGTCGCGGTGACGACCAGCAGCCCGAAGACACCGAGCAGCACCATGACCGGCACGGTCACGTAGACCGTGAGCGCGGTGGAGAGCGGGTTGGCCGCGACCCAGCCGAGCAGGCCGCCGGAGTCGAAGACTCCCGTCCAGTCCGGCGGGTCGGGCAGGCCACCGGCCACGGCGAACAGACCGCAGATCGCCGTGGTGATCGCGCCGATGCCGATCGTCATGCGGCCGTTGACCTCGGGCCGGTCGGGGTGACGCATCAGCCGGACGGCGAAGAACAGCAGGAGCACCGGCACGACGATGCCGAGCACACCGACGCCGCCGGCGATCGCGGCGTGGATGATCTCGCCGGCGGCTCCGGAGAGGCCGAACCACTCGCGCACGGCCACGACGACCGCGAGTCCGAGCAGGAGGAAGGCGATCCCGTCGCGGCGGTGCGCGGGGTCGAGGTTCTTCGCGCCGCTGCCGACGCTGCGGGCCGTGCCACCTGCCACGTGAGCGGCTCCCATCCAAATGCCCTTGAGCATGCGCACCGGCAGGGCGGGCTTGTCCGAGCGCGCCGGCGGACGGCGCGAGGTCGTGGTGCGCGAACTCGGACGCGGGGACGACGTCTTGCGGCCGGAGCTGGCACGGGTGGCCGTGGCGCTCTGGCTCTTGGTCGTCGAGATCTTGCGTCCGGGTGCGGCGCTCCGTGCGGGGGAAGACGTACGGGTCGCCATCGTGTGTCGTGGCCTCCTACCCAGGCATGTCTGCGGGCACACCTGACGTGTCCCACTGAACCACGTGCGAGGGCGCCCGTCGTGCTCCGACACACTCGCCGTTCTCGATCCGCGGCCGACGGCCCCGGAGTAGCGTTCGGTGCCGTGCTGCTCCACCAGGTCGCCCAGCGATCGACCGACCTGCCCGCGTCGACGGCCTTCTACGAGCGCCTGCTGGGGAGCAGGCCGGTCGCGTCGTTCGACCCGCCGGGCCTGGTCTTCTTCGCGCTCGACGGCGGCTCAAGGCTGCTCCTGGACCGTGGCGCGCCGTCCGCGCTGATCTACCTCAGGGTCGACGACGTCCGCAGCACCGTCGAGGAGCTGCGCGCCGACGGTGTCCCGATCGCGACCGAGCCCCACGTGATCTTCGACGACGTCGACGGCACGTTCGGCGAGCCCGCGACCGAGTGGATGGCGTTCGTTCGCGACCCCGACGACAACCTCGTGGGGCTAGCGAGCCGCCACCGCGGTTGACCGCCGGGCGAGGGTCAGCACGATCACGGCAACCGCGGCCACCGCGGCAGCCGCGCCCACCACCGTGGAGGCGGGCTCGTCGGTGAGCCGCCCGACCGCGATCCACGAGAGGCCCCAGGCCATCGCCAGCGCCACGGCGATCCTCGCCCCGACCCGCCACGCCAGCAGCGCGGCGACACACACCGCGACCGCGAGCACGACCACACCGATCCACTCCCCCGCCGTCGCGGGGACGTCGACGCCGGAGTCCACCAGCGCCGCCGTCACGTTCGCGCAGGTGGCGACGGCGACCCAGCCCGCGTAGAGGCCGAAGGTACCGTCGACGACGAGACGCTCCGCCGTCGTCCTCGCCGGGTTCGCCGTGAGCGCGACGAGGATCATGCCGAGGGTGAGCATCAGCGCCGCGATGACCGCGACGCTCGCCCAGATCCAGCCCTGCTGCGTCACGAGCAACCAGGCGGCGTTGAGCAGCATCGACACGCACACCAGCCACCCCGAGGCCCGTGTGCGGGCCGTGACCGCGTTCGCGGGGTACCACTGCCACACGGTGTACGCGGCGAGACCGAGGTAGACGACCGACCAGATCGAGAACGCCGGACCGGCAGGGGCGAGCAGCGTGGCGTCGGCGGCGAGGGCGCCGCCCGAGCTCTCCTCGACGCGTGTGCCGAGCACGCCGATCCCCACGAGCGTGCCGAGCACGCAGACGACCTCGCTCACGGTGACGGCGACCTGCCGTGCCCGGTCGTTCCCTGTCGGTGTCTTGCTCATGATCGTCCCTTCCGCGGCGGTATCGGGAAGAAGCCGCTGGTCCGCTCGACGTACTCGGCGTAGCCGGGTCGGCCGGCCATCGCCTTCTCGGTCAGTGCCTTGCCGGTGCGGGCGACGAGCGCCCAGGTCATGAGGATCGGCGAGATGATCGTCAGCACACCGGGCCACGAGCTCGCGGTGACGAGGAACAGGCCCCACCACACCGCGCTGTCGCCGAAGTAGTTCGGGTGACGGGTCCAGGCCCAGACGCCGGTGTCGAGGATCGGCGGCGCCTCACCGCGCTTCTTGGCCGCGCGGTAGGCAGTGAGCTGGGCGTCCCCGACCACCTCGAAGAACATGCCGATCGCCCACACCGCGACGCCGACCCACGCGAGGGCCGTCAGCGGGCCGGTGGCGACCATGCCCACCTGCTGCACCATCGAGACGACGAGGAGAACGACCCCCTGCGGCAGGTAGACGCGTCGGATCGCGTAGGCGTCGCGGTTCTCGGCACCCGAGAGCAGCTTCTCGTAGCGCGGGTCCTCGTGGCCGTCGCGCATCCGCCACGCGAGGAAGCCGGCGAGGCGCAGCCCCCACAGCGCCGTGAGGACGAGGAGGAGCAGGCGGCGTCCGTCGTCGCCGTCGCCGGACGACGTGACGAACGTGACCGCGGCGACGACGACGAAGCCGAGTCCCCACGCGGCGTCGATGACGACGTGACGACGCTGGGCTCGCCCGACCGCGAACGTCACGGCGAGCAGGACGGCGAGCCCGACGGCGGCGGCCACGACCCCCCACCCGAAGGCGGCAGCAGGAAAAGACAGCATCTGGCAAGATTAGTTCAACACGTCGAATGATTCAACGCGGTGAAACATCGAGGGACGAGATGGACGACGGAGAGCAGCGAGCCTGGGGCGACCCGGCCCGACGGCGCACCGCGGGTACCCATCCCGCGACGTTCCTCATCCGCGAGATCGGCAACCTGGGTCGTCAGCTCGACCGGGCGATGAGCGACCACCTCACCGTCAACGCCACGGACCTGCGCGCGATGTCGGTCCTGCTCGGGCGGGGGCCGATGGCCCCCTCCGAGCTCGCGGCCGCCCTCGGGCTCGGCGCGCCCGCGACGTCGATGGCGATCGATCGGCTCGAACGGGTCGGGCACGTGACACGCGAGCGCGACGACGCCGACCGCCGCCGGGTGACGGTCCGCCCCACACCCGAGTCGGCGACCAAGGCGCGGGACGCGCTGATGCCGATGATCCGCGAGGTCGACGCCCTCCTCGATGACGTGCCCGAGGCCGATCGCGCCGCGATCCAGCACTACCTCCAGCAGGTCGCCCAGACCATGCGACGCCACCTCGAGACCCTCAGCCCGGAGCCACCGTCATGATCACCAGCGCACCGCTTCCAGCGGACCCCACGCTGCGGAGCACCACCGATCTGCTGCTGCACCGCGAGCGCGTG
>JBMDXU010000145.1:0-23715 GCA_048594485.1 Pseudactinotalea sp.
GTTCTCCCGCACCGTCGCGGGGCTTCGCGACGCCGGATGGCTGACGGCCTCGGTCACCGTGGGACAGGCGTTCGGTGGCGACCTCGAGGCGGTCTCGTTGCACAGCGGCCTGCTGGCCGCCCGGCTCGTGCTCGGCGCCGACGTCGCGGTCGTCACCCAGGGACCGGGGAACCTCGGGACGGGGACCCGGTGGGGCTTCTCCGGGGTCGCCGCGGGCGACGCGGTCAACGCGATCGCCGCGCTGGACGGCCGGCCGGTGGCGAGCCTGCGGGTGTCCGGCACCGACCCGCGTGAGCGGCACCGCGGCGTCTCGCACCACAGCCTCACCGCCTACGGCCGAGTCGCGCTCGCGCGTGCCGACGTCGTCGTCCCCGAGATCCAGGGTGACCTCGGCGACCTCGTCCGGGCGCAGTCCCAGGGGCTCGGCGAGCGGCACACGCTCGTGCCGGCCGCCGTCGACGGGCTCGACGCGGCGCTCCGGGCCAGCCCGGTGCCGCTGTCGACCATGGGCCGCGACCTCGACGCCGACCCTGCGCCCTTCCTCGCGGCCGCGGCCGCCGGCGCGCACGCAGCCGGTCTCCTGCGCTCGGTCGCGTAGGTTGGTCCCTCGTGGCACAACCGACTTCCGCAGGCAAGCTCCCGATCATGATGCTCCACGACCGGGTCCTCGTTCAGCTCTCCGGTGAGGACGCCGAGCGCAAGTCCGCCGCTGGCCTCGTCATCCCCGCGACGGCGCAGATGGCGAACCGGCTGCACTGGGCCGCCGTGCTCGGTGTCGGGCCCCACGTGCGCACGGTCAAGGTCGGCGACCGCGTGCTCTTCGGCGAGGACACCCAGCACGAGGTCGAGATCCAGGGCGAGACGTACGTGATCCTCCGCGAGAAGGACCTCCACGCGGTAGCGGCCGCCCGCGTCGAGGTGTCCACCGGCCTGTACCTCTAGGCGCCACCTCGGCATATCTGCTCCCTCTGGAGCGACACCGACCCGGGTGCGCAGGCACGCGCTAGTCCTCCGGCGACTCTCGACCCTCGTGCTCGGCGACCCTCGCGGCGAGCCAGGCGACGTCGGAACGGGCCCGGGCACCGTCGGCGGACTGCACCGCGATCACCGGGAGACTGGTGCCGTCGGCGAGGTCGAGCTCGGCCCAGGAGTCGTGCCGCCCGAGTCGGACGGCGACGATCTCCTCCCACGCGAGCCGTCTCGTCCGGATCGGGTTCCGGACCACCAGGCCGTCGTCGTCGGCGACCGCCCGTGCGCGCCCGAGGATCGTCGACACCGCCACCACCACGACGGCGATGCCCACGATCGCCGCACGATCGGCGTCGGCGATCACACCCGGGTCCGCGAAGGCGACGAGGAGCAGCACCGCACCGCCGACGAACAGCGTGGACAGCACGACGCCGACGGCGATCGTCGCCCGTGGGCGGAGCACCCTCCGCCCGGACATCAGATCCGGCAGGCGTGGATGGAGGTGACGAGGATCGCTCGCGCGCCCACCTCGTAGAGCTCGTCCATGACGCGGTTGGTGAGGTCGCGCTCCACCATCGCCCGGACGGCGAACCAGCCCTCGGTGTGCAGCGGCGAGACCGTCGGCGACTCCAGACCCGGGGTGATGGCCACAGCGCGCTCCACGGCGTCGGCCGGCACGTCGTAGTCCATGAGCACGTAGCGCCGGGCGACCTGCACACCCTGCAGGCGACGGTCCAGGACGTCCAGCCCGGGGCGCACGTCGCCCGACGGCCGGATCAGCACGGCCTCCGACCGCAGGATCGGGTCGCCGAACACCTCCAGGCCCGCCGCGCGGAGCGTCGAGCCGGTCTCGACGACGTCCGCGACGACGTCGGCCACACCCAGCCGGACCGTGGACTCGATCGCGCCGTCCAGCCGGACGACCTCGGCCTCGACCCCGGCGGCGCGCAGGTAGTCGCCCACCAGCACCGGGTAGGACGTCGCCACACGCTTGCCGCCGATGGCCGCGAGCGACGACACCTCGGTCGGCACCGCGGCGAACCGGAACGTCGAGGAGGCGAAGCCCAGCGCCCGGTGCTCGACGGCGTCGACGCCCGAGTCGAGGAGCAGGTCACGACCGGTGATGCCGCCGTCGACCGTTCCCGACCCGACGTACACCGCGATGTCGCGGGGTCGCAGGAAGAAGAACTCGACGGCGTTCGCCTCGTCGACGAGGACGAGCTCGCGCCCGTCGCGGCGCTGGCGGTAGCCGGCCTCGCGCAGCATCTCGCTGGCGGGCTCGGCGAGGGATCCCTTGTTCGGGACGGCGATGCGAAGCACGGTGGGCTCCTCGGTGGATCAGCGAGTGACGGTGGCGAGGGGGCGACGACGACTCAGAGGTGGCGGTAGACGTCCGCCGGTGCGAGGCCGCGCGCGAGCATCAGCACCTGCACGTGGTACAGCAGCTGGGAGATCTCGAGGGCGGTCTGCTCGTCGCTCTCGTACTCCGCGGCCATCCAGACCTCGGCGGCCTCCTCGACGACCTTCTTGCCGATCGCATGGACACCGGCATCGAGCTGCGCCACCGTGCCGGAGCCGGCCGGCCGCTGCTCGGCCTTGGTGGCCAGCTCCGCGAACAGGTCGTCGAACGTCTTCACGGCGGGCCAGCCTACCCGTCGACGACCGGCCGCCTGCCGGCCGCCCACGGGTTGATCGTGCGCTCAGTCGGCGACGAAGTCGTTGCTGAAGGCGTCCGCCGCCGGGACGGCGGTCTCGATCAGCCCGAGGTCGAGCATCGTGGTCGACATCGCCTCCCACCGGTCAGCGTCCTGCAGCCCCCACGGTCCGTCGAGGTCGCCGTACAGCGGAACGGTCGCGGTGGCGACCTCGGTCATCACGGAGGTCTGCTCCTCGGTGATGGTGCCGGGGATCTCCTCCGACGCGGCCTCGACCGCCAGCGACGGGTCGCCGACGATGTCGGCCACCGCGCGTCCGACGGCCTCGATCACGCCCTGCAACGCTCGGGCCTGCTCGCGCGTCATGCGGTCGGTGGTGCCGATGCTGATCCCCACGAGCGGCACGTCGCCGATGCCGATCGCGGTCACCGCCGTACCCGTGGCGGCGAACTGCGGGACGTCGTTGTTGGAGAACCCCATGACGGCGTCGACGTGGCCGCCGGAGAGGGCGGCCTGCTGGGTGTAGCCGATCGACTCCACCGTGACGTCGTCGGTCGTGAGGTCCGCCGCGGCGAGCATCGCCAGGAGACCGAAGTACGTCTCGCCGTACGGCCCCGGCACACCGACGGTGCGACCAGCGAGATCCGCCGGCTCGGTGATGTCCGAGCCCTCCGGCACGATCAACGCCACCGGGTACTGCTGGTACACCGTCGCGACGCTCACGACGTCGGTGCCCTGCGACCGTGCCTGCAGCATCTCGTCCCCGCCGGCGACGACGAGCTGCTCCCGCCCCGAGGCGAGCGCACCGAAGAGGTCCTCCGACTCACCGTGGTGGCGGAGCGTCACGTCGACGCCCGCGTCCGCGAAGTACCCCTGCTGCTCGGCCAGGTAGAACGGAGCGAACTGGACGTTGGGGACGTACGTGAGCCCGATCGTGACCGAGGCGTCCGGCGCACCCGGTGACGGGTCGCTGCACGCGGCCAGTGCCGCCCCTCCCAGCGCCAGTGCTGCCACGGCAGCCACCGCTGCCCGACCCCGACTCCGTCGAGACCTCACCACCATCGGACCATCCTCTCCAGGCCGCGCACGGCCACGTTGATGGCGACCGCCAGGGCCGCCAGGAACACCAGGGTCGAGACCATGCCGGTCGTGTCGGACCGGCTGCGGTAGATCCCGAGCAGCTCCCCCAGCCCGTCGCCGCCCATGACGAACTCGCCCACGACGGCGCCGGTGACCGAGAGGACGAATCCGTTGCGCACACCGGTCAGGATCGCGGGCAGGGCCATCGGCGCCTCGATGTGCCGCACCAGCTGCCACCGACCCGCGCCGTCGACCCGCGCGGCGTCGACGACGTCACGATCCAGGGTCGTCAGCCCGAGCACCGTCCCCAGCAGGATCGGGAAGAAGACGAGCAGCGCGCACAGGAGCGCCTTCGGGAGCACGTCGTAGCCGAACCACAGCGCGAGCAGCGGAGCCACCGCGACGGCGGGCACGGCCTGCGAGGCCGCGACGTACGGCGCGAGCGCCGCCGACGCCGTCCTGGACTTGGCGATGAGGTAGCCGAGTGGCAGCGCCACTGCGAGACCGAGGAGGCAACCGAGCGCGCTGACGGCGAAGGTGGCTCCTGCCGCGTGGATGAGGTCACCCTCGGCGATGTCGGTCGCGAGCCGGACCGCCAGCACCGGCGGCGTCGGAATGAACGCAGGTCCGAGCGCCGCGGCGAGCAGCGCCCAGACGGCCACACCGACGAGGCCGAGAATCCAGGGCGCGAGGAGGCGCCGGCCGGTGGTGGGCACGCTGGTCGCCATCGGTCGTCCTGTCCTCTCCCCCGGCGGGCATCCGGGGTGAGAGGGGTGCATCGGGCACCGCCTGACGGCGCCGCTCGCCCAGTGCCGGACGGCGTCGCCGCGTGCTTCCTCCCATCCGGACTTTCACCGTCGGTCCTGGAGTTCCACCAGGTCAACCGCCGCCGTCGGCCCGGATGGGCCTCGAGCGTCGGGTCGCGGACTGTTACCGCCGGCTCGGAATTTCACCGACCCCGGAGCACGTCAAGCTCTGGACCGATCCTAGCCGTGGCCGCTCGTGCCCGCGCACACGATCCTTCCGTCCCACCCCTTGGCACGATGCTGTGATCGGGGTTACAGTTGAGGCGTCATGTGAACATTCACGTGAACAGTCATGTCTCTGGAGACAGAGAAGCACGGCAACGGACGTCGGGGACGGAGCCGATCCATGGAAGGCACGCGCGAGCAACCGAGCAGGCGGATGACCGCCGCTCGTCGTTGGCTCCTGCGCGGCCTCATGGCCACCGGCGGCCTCGGCCTGGGTGTCGTCGTGGCCGTCGCGGCGGCTCCGGCCGCCCACGCGTCGGACGGCGGGCTCCTCGACGGTCTCACCTCGACGGTGAGCGACGTCGTCGACCCCGTCGTGGAGGACGTCGTCGCACCGGTGGTCGAGCAGGTCACCGAGCCGGTCGCACCCGTCGTCGACGAGGTAGTGGAGCCGGTCGCACCCGTCGTGAACGAGGTCGTGGAGCCGGTCGCACCCGTCGTCAACCAGGTCGTGGAGCCGGTCGCACCCGTCGTGAACGAGGT
Source organism: Pseudactinotalea sp. (assembly GCA_048594485.1). GTDB lineage: Bacteria > Actinomycetota > Actinomycetes > Actinomycetales > Beutenbergiaceae > Pseudactinotalea. The sequence continues at coordinate 5,219 of JBMDXU010000145.1, forward strand.
CCTTGAGCCGGTCGCACCCGTCGTCAACCAGGTCGTCGAGCCGGTCGCACCCGTCGTCGAGGACGTGGTCGAGGTCGTCACCCCGGTGACCGACGCCGTCGCCCCCGTCACCGATGCTCTCGAGCCCGTCGTCAACGCCCTCAAGCCGGTCACCGACGGGCTCGCGCCGGTCATCGACGGGCTCGACCCCGTCACCGAGACGCTCGAGCCGGTCGTCGACCCGCTCGCACCGGTGGTCGGTCCCGAGGCTCCCGTCATCGACTCCCCCGTGACCGACAGTCTCGCCGGCGGGAGCCCGGACGTCGCGGCGCCTGCCGCTTCGGGTACCGGCGCCGACGCCGAGCTGGTGGCGTCCGGCATCGCCGGCCCGTCCAGTGGTGCTGCTGCGGCAGCCACGGGATCGCCGGCCGCCGCCGACACGGCGTCGTCAGGCCCGTCGGGCGCGAGCGGTTCGACACCTGCAGCACCGCCCTCGGCTCCCGGCAACGCCCCCACGGGTGTGCCGTCGGGAGCGGGCACGGGCGGTTCCACGACGGCTCATCGCCTGGCGCAGGACTGCGCGACGTTCGACAGCGACCCCGGCGCCCGCCTGCTCGCGAGCTGGCTGGGCGCCGCACGCGATGCGCACGAGCAGCACCCCTCCACGTTCTTCGAGGTTCCCGTCTCGCCTGGATGAGAGCGCTCCGCCGCACCCGGTCGACACCGACCGCGCGGCAGACGCCATCGGCGCGCCCTGCGCGCCATCCATCTCATCCCAGGAAAGGGACTTCTCATGCATGCATTCATCCGGCGGGCGCTCCAGAGCGCGCTCGTCGCAGGCGGCCTCCTGGCCGTCGGGGCCGGAGTGGCCCAAGCCGCTGAGGGCGATGCCCTCGACATCGACATCGACGTCCCCGTCGATGTGGTGGTGGATGTCACCGACGTCGTGACCGACGACGGCGGCATCGAGATCGAGGAGGTGGCCGCCGACGTGGCCGCCGACGTCTCGGTCGACATCGGCGACACCGACAACGGTGACGGCCTCGCCGTCGACGTTCCGGTGGACGTCCCCGTGGAGGTCTCGGACGTGGCCGTCGGACTGCTCGGCGACGCGTCCGTGGAGTCGGAGCCGGCCGCCGAGGAGCCGCCCGCGGCGCCCGCCGACGAGAGCTCCAGCACCACCGACGGGGCGGACATCGACGTCCCGGTCACGGTGCCGGTCGAGGTCTCCGACATCGCGGTGGGTGTCCTGGGTGACGCCGCCGTCGAGTCCGAGTCTGCTGCCTCCGAGGACGCTCCGGCGACCTCCGGCGACAGCACCAGCACCACCGACGGCGCCGACATCGACGCCCCGATCACGGTGCCGGTCGAGGTGTCCTGCCTGTCCGTGGGGATCATCGGCGACGCGGCCGCCAGCTGCGGTTCCGAGGCCCCGGCCACCGGCTCGGGCAACAGCTCCAGCACCACCGACGGAGCCGACATCGACGCCCCGGTCACCGTCCCGGTCGAGGTCTCCGACATCGCGGGGGGTGTCCTGGGTGACGCCGCCGTCGAGTCCGAGTCCGCCGCCTCCGAGGACGCTCCGGCGACCTCCGGCGACAGCACCAGCACCACCGACGGCGCCGACATCGACGCCCCGATCACGGTGCCGGTCGAGGTCACCTGCATCTCCGCAGGCGTCCTCGGGGACGGCTCCGCCACCTGCGGTGACGACGCCCCCGCCGTCTCCTCCGGCGACAGCACCAGCACCACCGACGGCATCGCCGCCGGCGCCCCGGTGACCGCTCCGGTCGATGCCTCGTGCATCGCCGCCGGTGTCCTGGGTGACGCCAGCGTGGAGTGCGGCGACAGCGCTCCCGCCGTGTCCTCCGGGGACAGCACGACGACCACCGAGGGCATCGGCATCACCGTGCCGGTGACCGTGCCGGTCGAGGCCGGCTGCCTCGCGGTGGGCGTCCTCGGCGACGCCTCGGCCGCCTGCGGGACGGCGGGCGACCCCGGTGACCCGGGCGACCCCGGTGACCCCGGTGACCCCGGCGACCCCGGCGACCCCGGCGACCCCGGCGACCCCGGCGACCCCGGCGACCCCGGCGACCCCGGCGACCCCGGCGACCCCGGTGACCCGGGCAACCCCGGCAACCCGGGCAACCCGGGCAACCCCGGTGGGCCTGGTCGCTCGGTGCCTGGAACCCCGCCGTCGTTCGAGGTCCCGATGGACAGCTCGGACAGCGACGCGCTGCCGGAGACCGGAGCGGACGACATGGGTGCGCTGCTGCTCGCAGCGATGCTCGTGATGGTCGGAGTCGCGCTGCTGCGGACTCGCGGTCGCCGTCAGGAGTGACCGCCGGTACAGCACGTGACGTGAGCGCTGCTCAGTCGGTCACGTGTCTGGCCCCGCGGTGCGGGTTGGTCGCCCACCGGATGGGGGCGACCAGCCCGCTCCCGACGGCCCGGCCCACCGTGCGCTCCAACCGGGGCCGCGGTGGGCCGAGGCGCAGCTCCTCACGCATCCACGCGGGAAGCAGCGCGATCGCAGCCCAGGCCAGGCCGCGGTAGGCAGGCAGGGCGGCACGAGGAAGGTCGGGGCGGCTGAGCAGCACCTCGATCGCCTCGTGGGCCTCGGCGGTGCCACGGAGCTCGCTCCGGAACGCGGCCAGCGTGGCGCGCAGGGCGGCCTCGGTGGTCGGCGGATCCGGCACACCGAGCTTGCGGGCGACGACGGCGGTCTGGGCGAGGTAGTCGTCTCGTTCGCCGGACGTCAGCGCTCGCCGACCGTACACGCGGTGGGCGAGCAGAAAGCTCTCGGCCTCGGCCACGTGGACCCAGGTGAGCAGGTGCGGGTCCGAGACCCGGTACGGCAGTCCCTCGTCGGTGACACCGCCGAGCCTGTCGTGGATGGTCCGCACCGCCTGGACCGCTTGCTCCGCGTGACGCGCCGTCCCGAACGTGGTGACCGCCAGGAACGTGCTGGTGCGGGCGAGCCTGCCCCACATGTCACCGCGGTACCCGGAGTGGTCGGACACCGCTCGCATCGCGACCGGGTGCATGCTCTGCAGCAGCAGCGCGCGGATGCCGCCCACGTACATCGAGTGATCGCCGTGCACACGCGCGATCGGCGAGTCGTCGGCGAACCAGCGGGGACCCGGCGTGAGGTGGATGCGATCACGTTGCCGCTCGCCGTCGGGTCCTGCGACGCGCCGGAAGATCGCATCGCCGAGCTGCTGCCGCACCGACACGACCACGTCAGCGGGCCCAGGCCGCTTCGGCGAGGGAACGCAGGTCGTTGATCTCCGTGTCGGGGTCGGTGGAACGGTAGACCGCCGAACCCGCCACGAAGACGTTCGCGCCCGCCTGCGCCGGCGCCGCGATGGTGTCCCGGGAGATGCCGCCGTCGACCTGGATCCACAGATCGTCTCCTCGCTCCCCCAGGGCGACGATCGCCTCGCGGGTGCGGCGGATCTTGGCGAGCGTGCCCTCGATGAGTCGTTGCCCGCCGAACCCGGGCTCCACGGTCATCACCAGCACCATGTCGAACTCGGGCAGCAGGTCGAGATAGGGCTCCACACCCGTGGCGGGCCGCAGGGCCAACGCCGCCCGAGCGCCCTTGCTGCGCAGCTCGCGCGCCAGCCGGACGGGCGCCCGCGAGGCCTCCGCGTGGAAGGTGACCGAGTACGCGCCGGCCTCGGCGTACGCGGGCGCCCAGCTGTCGGGGTTCTCGATCATGAGGTGCACGTCGGCCCGCATGCTCGTGTGCTCGATCAGCCGCGACACCACGGGGAGCCCGAAGGTGAGGTTGGGCACGAAATGGTTGTCCATGACGTCGAGATGGACCATGTCCGCGGCGCTGATGCGCTGGACCTCGGCGTCGAGACGGGACAGGTCGGCGTCGAGCACGCTCGGCGAGATCATCACGGCAGGCATGGGCACCCCGCGAGCCTAACCATGCGCTGCTCAGCCGTTGCGCCGCAGCAGCGCGAGGAACATCGCGTCGGTGCCGTGCCGATGGGGCCAGAGCTGCACGAACGGACCCGACTGGCCGGGCACGGGGGTGAGCGCGACGGCGTCGACGACAGCGGGGGCGTCGAGGATCTCGACGTCGACCTTCTTGACGACGTCCTCGACGACGAGACGGGTCTCCGCCAGGTGCGGCGAGCACGTCACGTAGGCGATGACGCCCCCGGGTCGCGTCGCGGCGACGGCCGAGCGGAGCAGGTCCCGCTGCAACGGTCCGAGCCCGGCGAGGTCGGCGGGTGTGCGGCGCCATCGGGACTCGGGACGACGGCGCAACGCACCCAGGCCCGTGCACGGCACGTCGACGAGCACACGGTCGAAGCCGTCGGGCTCGTCGGTGCCGACCTGCCGGCCGTCACCGACGCGCACCTGCACCTCGACCGTCTCCCGCGCCGCGGCGACGGCTCGCTCCACCAGCCGCGCCCGGTGGGGCGAGACCTCGTTGGCGACGAGCACGCCGTCAGGTGTCCGTCGGCCGAGCACGGCCGCGAGGAGCGCCGCCTTCCCGCCGGGACCTGCGCACAGGTCCAGCCATCGCGAGTCCCGGCCGTCGACGTGGGCCGCGCTCAGCGCCAGGGCCACGAGCTGGCTTCCCTCGTCCTGCACGCCCACACGGGCCGACCGCACGGCCGCGAGCGAGCCCGGATCGCCGCCGGCGAGGACACGCGCGGTGGGCGCGTAGTGCGCCGCGCTCGCCTCGTCGGGGACGTCGTCGTCGGAGGCGATGCCGGGCCGGACGGCGAGCGTCACGGCGGGGGCCGTGTTGTCCGCGTCCAGGAGCTCCGGCAGGTCGTCCGACCCCTGCGCGGTCATGGCCAGCGACTGCCGCATGGCTCGCACCACCCATCCGGGGTGCGACCGTGTGAGCGCCAGCGCCTCGGTCGGGTCCGTCGCCCCGGCCTCGAGCTCGGCGAGCCAGCTGTCGAGGTCCCGCTCGGCGATCCGGCGCAGGACGGCGTTCGTGAGCTGGCTGGGCCCCGCACCGCAGACGGACCGCGCCAGCCCGACGGTCTCCGAGACGGCGGCGTGATCGGCGACCCGCATGCCCAGCAGCTGGTGCGCACCGAGCCGCAGCACGTCGAGCAACGGGGCGTCCAGGTCGTCGACCGACCGGTTGCCCGCGGCTTCGATGATCGCGTCGTAACGGCCACGCAGCCGCAGGGTGCCGTAGGCGAGCTCCGTCGCGAACGCGGCGTCGCGACCCCGGACCCGGCGCTCGCTCAGCATCGGCGGCAGCACCAGGTTGGCGTAGGCGTCGGAGTCGGCGACCGCCCGCAGCGTGTCGAAGGCGGCCTGCCGGGCCGGGTCGGTGCCGCGCGACCGCTCGCTCGGCCTGCTGCGCGAGCGACCGCTGTCCGCGCGCCCCGCGCCGTCTCGGGTCGGGCGCCGGTCGCCGTCGTCACGCCGTCGGGGTCGCTCACTCATCGGTCGACTCCACGTCGAAGCTCCAGTCGGGGTCGAGGCGCGCACCACGCGCCCAGTCGGCAGCACTCATCCGTGGTCGGCCCGGCGCGGCGATGGTGGTGAGCTGGACCGGTGCGCTCCCGGTGCCGACGAAGACACCGTCGTCGACGACGCGCACCGCGCCCGGCGGCACGAGCGTGCGCTGCGGCGACGGGATCACCGGACCCAGCTTGTACCGCTCGCCCGCGCGCGTGGTCCATGCGCCCGGCGCCGGGGTGACACCCCGGACGTGCCTGTCGACCACGTGTGCCGGCAAGGTCCAGTCCACCCGGGCGTCGTCCGTGCGCAGCGGCGGCGCCAGGCTGACGCCGTCGGAGGGTTGCGGCTGCGGGACCGCGGTACCGGCCGCGATCGCGTCCAGTGTCGACACCAGGAGCGGCGCACCGGCGTGGGCGAGTCGCTCCAGCAGGCTGCCGGCGGTGTCGATCGGGCGGATGCTCTCGGTCATCGTGCCGAGCACGGGCCCGGTGTCGAGGCCGGCCTCGATACGGAACGTCGTGGCGCCCGTGATCTCGTCACCGGCCATGAGCGCGCGCTGCACCGGCGCCGCACCGCGCCACGCAGGGAGCAACGAGAAGTGGAGGTTGATCCATCCGTGCGGTGGCAGCGACAGCGCCGGCTCGCGCAGGATCGCGCCGTACGCGACGACGGCGGCGCACTCGATCCCCAGCTCGGTCAGCCGGGTCACGGTGGTGTCGTCGTGGGGACGGCTCGAGGCGCTCACCTCGATCCCCGCCTGGTCGGCCCGGGCGTGGACGGGGCTGGGGGTCAGCACACGCTTGCGACCCACGGGTGCCGGCGGCCGAGTCAGCACCGCGGCGACGTCGTGGTCGGACGTCAGCAACGCGTCCAACGCGGGGACGGCGACAGCGGGCGTCCCCGCGAACAGCACACGCACACGCACCAGTTTAGAGGCGCGTCGCGGACGTGCTCCCCGCGGTGTCAGGACAGCCGCACACCCGACCGGACGAGCTCGGCACGCAGACCCTCGGCGCCCTGGAAGAGATGGGCTCGCAGCCCGACCGACCGAGCACCGTCGACGTTCGCCGCGACGTCGTCGACGAACAGCGTCTGCGCCGGCGCGAGGTCGAAACGCTCGATCAGCAGCTCGAAGATCGCGGGGTCCGGCTTGGCCAGACCCACCCGACCCGACACCAGGACGTCGTCGAGGGTCTCGATCACCGGCGCGGCGACCGCGGCATGGTGGTAGGTGTCGGCGGCCCAGTTCGTCAGCCCCAGCCGCCGGAGCCCGGCCTCGCCGACCTCGGCGACCAGCTCGGCCATCCCGGGAACCGGACCGGTGAGCGTCGACGCGAACCCGTCCCAGTACCGCTCGAACGAGTCGGCGTGCTCGGGTGCGCGGCTGCGCATCTGCGTGTGGGCGTCGGCGAACGGCATCCCGGCGTCCATCGCGTGGTTGAGCTCCGCGAACGGCGAGCGGAGCAGGAACTCGTCCACCGCGGCGGCGGGGAGATCGGCGAAGGGGCGGCGGGGGTCCCACCCGACAAGGACGTTGCCGAGATCGAAGACGACGGTCGTGAGCATCGGGACCACCTCACCACATCCTCGGGTCTGCCGGGAGCGGGACGTCAGCTGCGGGGCGGCGCGGTGCTCTCCCGGACCACGAGCTCGGTCGAGAGGTCGACCCGGCGCAACGGGGGCTCCTCCCCCCGGGCCAGCGCCACCAGCATCGTCGTGGCCGTGCGGGCCATCGCCTGGAGAGGCTGGTCGATCGTGGTCATGCCGACCCAGTTCGTCAGCGGCAGGTTGTCGTAACCCACCACAGACAGGTCGAGCGGCACGTTCAGCCCGAGTTCGCGCGCGGCCCGCATCACGCCGAGGGCCTGCACGTCCGAGCCCGCGAAGATCGCCGTCGGGCGCTCGGGCAGCGAGAGCAGATCGCGTCCGTGCTTGTACCCGCCGTTGGCGTCGAAGTTGCCCCATCGCACGAGCTCGGGGTCGGGGGTCAGCCCGACCTCCGCGTGCGCCGAGCGGAAGCCGTCGACGCGCGCCCGCGAGCAGAGGATGTCGTCGGGGCCGGAGATCATCCCGATCCGGCGGTGCCCGAGCTGGATGAGGTGCTGCGTCGCGGCGAAGCCGCCGTTCCAGTTGGTCGAGCCCACGGTCGGGACGTCCTTGGGCGGTTCGCCCTCGGTGTCGATCACGACGAACGGGATCGAGCGCGACTCCAGCTGGTGCCGCTGCGCCGGGCTCAGGCTGGACAGCACGAGCAGCACGCCGAGCGGTCGGCGCGCCAGCACGGTGTCCAACCAGGACTGCTCCGGGCGGTGGCGTCCGCCGAGCTCGGTCAGCACGACGCCCACCCCCAGCTCGGCGGCGGCCGACTCCACACCACGGATGATCTCCAGGCCCCAGACGTTGCCGAGCTCGTGGAAGCACAGGTCGATCAGCGGCGGACCGCTCGGGGTAGGCCCGCGGGAGCGACGGCGGTAGCTGTGCCGGGCGAGCACCTCCTCGACCTTGGCTCGGGTCCTGTCCGACACGTCCGGTCGGCCGTTGAGCACCTTGGAGACCGTCGGCACCGAGACACCTGCCTCCGCCGCGATCACGCCGATGGTGGCCCGCCCGCTCGGCCTCACCTGCTGGTCCATGGGCCTCCTCCCCCGCGTGTCACGCAACTTTCGGAGCAGGCTAGCACCGGCCGCGAGCGTCGCTGCGGTGCGAACGCGCGGTGTCGATGCTTGACGTGACGTCGGCCTCCGAGTACGTTTTTCCACTATCGGCCGCGACGACGATAGTTGCGAATCCCGAACCCAATGACGCGTTCACACGAAGGAGTCCGATGGCGTCCACCATGTCGGACCTCGCCAGCACCGCCTGGCAGGACACGCACCGATCCCCCGCCGAACGCGCCCGGCTCCTGCTCGCCGAGCTGACGCTCGAGGAGAAGATCAGCCAGCTGGTCGGGCTGTGGGTGAACTCCAGCGCCGAGGGCGACGTCGCGCCGCAGCAGTCGGAGATGACCGGCGACGTGTCGTGGGAGCGGGCGATCCACGACGGCCTCGGCCAGCTGACCCGACCCTTCGGCACGAGCCCCGTCGACCCGGCGATCGGCTCCCTCGCGCTCGCCCGCGCGCAGCGTGAGGTGATGGCCGCGAACCGGTTCGGGATCCCGGCCCTCGTGCACGAGGAGTGCCTGGCCGGGTTCGCGGCGTGGAAGGCCACGTGCTACCCGGTCCCGCCGTCCTGGGGCGCCACCTTCGACCCCGCCCTCGTCCAGGAGATGGCCGCGCGGATCGGCGCCTCGATGGCCGCTGTCGGCGTCCACCAGGGTCTGGCGCCCGTGCTCGACGTGACGCGCGACTATCGCTGGGGGCGCGTCGAGGAGACCATCGGCGAGGACCCCTACCTCGTCGGGGCCATCGGCACCGCGTACGTGCGCGGGCTGCAGAGCACCGGCGTCGTCGCCACCCTCAAGCACTTCGCTGGCTACTCCGCCTCGCGGGTCGGACGCAACCTCGCCCCCGTCAGCATGGGACCACGCGAGCTCGCCGACACGATCCTGCCGCCGTTCGAGGCCGCGGTGCGCTACGGCGAGGTCCGCTCAGTCATGCACTCCTACTCCGAGATCGACGGCGTCCCGGCCGCGGCCGACGAGCGACTCCTCACCGACCTGCTGCGTGGCGAGTGGGGATTCGACGGCGTCGTCGTCGCCGACTACTTCGGTGTCCGCTTCCTCGAGACCCAGCACCGCGTCGCCGCGACGGCGGGCGAGGCCGCCGGCCTCGCCCTGCGCGCGGGTGTCGACGTCGAGCTGCCGACCGGTGACGCCTACGTCGGCCCTCTGCTCGCCGAGGTCCGTGAGGGACGCGTCAACGAGGAGCTCGTCGATCGAGCCGTGCTCCGGGTGCTCACGCAGAAGGCCGAGCTCGGACTCCTCGACGCCGACTGGAACCCGGACGCGCCCGGACCGGCCGTGCTCGACGACGCCGAGAGCGACGAGCTCGCGCTGCGTCTGGCTCGGGAGGCCGTGGTCCTGGTGCAGAACCGTGACGACGTCCTGCCGCTCGCGGCCGGTACCCGCGTCGCCGTCGTCGGCCCCCTGGCGGACGACCCCTACGCGATGCTCGGCTGCTACTCCTTCCCCGCTCACGTCGGCGTCCGGTTCGGGGCGGAGATCGGCGTCGAGATCCCCACCGTGCTCGGTGAGCTCGCGGCGCGAGCCGACGTCAGGCACGCACGAGGCTGCGACGTCACCGATCCCGACTCCTCGGGCTTCGACGAGGCCGTGGCGCTCGCGGCCGACTCCGACGTCTGCGTCGTCGCCGTCGGTGACCGTGCCGGGCTCTTCGGGCGCGGGACGTCGGGCGAGGGGTGCGACGCCGAGGACCTGACGCTGCCCGGTGTCCAGGCCGACCTGCTGGCTGCCCTGGTGGCGACCGGGACGCCCGTCGTCGTCGTTCTCCTCACCGGCCGGCCGTACGCGCTGGACGACCTGCTCGACGGCGTCGCCGGCGTCGTCCAGGCGTTCTTCCCCGGCCAGCGCGGTGGCCAGGCGATCGCCGAGATCCTGACGGGCGCGGTCTCGCCGTCGGGCCGGCTGCCGCTCTCGCTCCCCCGTCACCCTCACGGACAGCCGTGGACCTACCTCAACCCGCCGCTCGGCCGGCTCAACTCGGTCAGCAGCGTCGACCCGACGCCGGCCTTCCCGTTCGGGCACGGACTGTCCTACGCACGCTTCTCCTGGGAGAGCGCGCACGTCGTGGGCGGGGCGACCGACTGGCCCGTCGATGGTGACGTGGAGGTGGCCGTCACGATCCGCAGCACCGATGACCTCGGTGGTGGCGAGGTGGTCCAGCTCTACCTGCACGACGTCGCCGCCCAGGTCACGCGCCCGGAGGTGCGGCTCGTGGGGTTCGAACGGGTCGACGTCCCGGCAGGCGGCGCAGCCACCGTCACCTTCCGGGTGCCGGCCGACGTCACGTCCTTCACCGGGCGCAGCGGCCACCGGATCGTCGAGCCCGGTGACGTCGAGCTCCGGGTCGCCCGCTCCAGCTCCGACGTCGTCGCTGCTCTCCCCCTCCGGCTCGTCGGCCCCGAGCGTGTCGTCGGGCGGGATCGCCAGATGTTCACCACCACGACCGTGGAGACGTCATGACATCCACCGCCAACACGGAGCTCCAGACCGAGCAGGTCGCCACACCGGTCGTCGCGCCGCCCACCCAGGGCCCCAAGCGGCGCCGCAGCACGAACAAGCAGACGTGGCGCGAGGCGCTCACCAAGGACTGGCGTCTCTACACCTTCCTGGTGCTGCCGGTGATCTTCCTCGTCATCTTCCGTTACCTGCCGATGGCGGGCAACGTGATCGCGTTCCGCCGGTTCCGGCCGGGCGGGTCGCTGTTCGGTGAGTACTGGGTCGGCTTCTACTACTTCGAGATGTTCTGGAACGACCCGACCTTCTGGCGGGTCTTCACGAACACGATCATCATCGGGGCGCTGAGCCTCATCGTGGTGTTCCCGCTGCCGATCATCCTCGCCCTGCTTCTCAACGAGGTGAGGGTCCGCAAGTTCAAGCGGGCCGTGCAGACCATCACCTATCTCCCGCACTTCATGTCGATCGTCATCGTCGCCGGCATCGTGCTGCAGCTCACCTCGCTCGACGGGACCGTCAACCAGATCATCCGTGCCGTCGGAGGAGATCCGGTCGCCTTCATGCAGGATCCGGGCTGGTTCCGGCCGATCTACATCGGCAGCGAGATCTGGCAGACCGTCGGGTGGGGCACGATCCTCTATCTCGCCGCCCTCACCACGATCGACGACCAGCTGTACGAGGCCGCCCGGATCGACGGCGCCAATCGATGGCAGCAGACCTGGCACGTCACCCTCCCGGGCATCACGCCGACCATGATGGTGCTGCTCATCCTCAACATCGGGTCGTTCCTCGCCGTCGGTTTCGAGAAGATCCTGCTGCTCTACAACCCGCTGCTGTATCCGACCGCCGACGTGATCTCCACGTATCTGTACCGCGTCGGCATCGCGTCCGGGTCGTACTCCTACTCGACCGCCATCGGTCTGTTCGAGGCCATCATCGGCCTCGTCCTGGTCCTGTCCGCCAACGCGATCTCGCGCCGACTCGTGGGGAGCTCCCTGTGGTGACCATGGATCCGACCAAGGATGCGCCGGACCTCGCCGACGTCCGCAACTCGATGCGGACGGTCAAGGAGACCACCGGCTACAAGGTCTTCCGCTATCTCAACACCACCTTCCTGGTGCTGATCTGCGCGGTGACGCTGTACCCGTTCATCAACCTGGTGGCCAAGGCGTTCTCCTCCGAGGGCTACATCGCCGCCGGTCAGGTCAACCTCATCCCTCGCGGCTTCAACACGACGACGTTCGCCGCCGTCATGAGCGACGACCTGTTCTGGATCAACTACAAGAACACGGTCGTCTACACCGTGGTCGCCACCATCATCGCGATGGCGTTGACGACGACCTTCGCGTACGCGCTCGCCAAGAAGCACCTCAAGGGGCGCCCGTTCTTCGTCGGCATCGCCGTCTTCACGATGTTCTTCGGCGGGGGCCTGATCCCGAACTACCTGCTGATCAACTCGCTCGGCTTCAAGAACACGTTGTGGGCCATCGTCATCCCCAACGCCATCAGCGTGTTCAACCTGCTCATCATGAAGGCCTTCTTCGAGAACTTCCCCACCGAGCTCGAGGAGGCGGCGGCGATCGACGGCCTGTCGACCTACGGCATCTTCGGACGCATCGTGCTGCCGCTGAGCAAGGCCGTGCTCGCGACGATGATCCTGTTCTACGCGGTCGGGTTCTGGAACTCCTGGTTCCAGGCCTTCCTGTACATGGACCGCGCCGACCTCTATCCGGTGACCATCTACCTGCGGAACCTGCTCGCGGCCGCCACGAGCATGGAGGACATGGGCACCGACAACGTGCAGATCGCCTCCAACGTGCAAGCCGTGACGATGGTGCTCACCGTCCTCCCCATCGTCTGCGTGTACCCCTTCATCCAGCGCTACTTCGTCTCCGGCGTGATGCTCGGCTCCGTCAAGGGCTGAGCCGCACCGGCACCATCCAGTCCCCCACCTCGAAGGAGAGTGACATGACCGACAACCGGACGGTCACCAACCGCCGCAGCTTCCTGCGCGGCGCCCTGTACACCGCCGCTGCCGTGCCCTTCGGCGTCGGCCTGGCGGCCTGCGACACCGGGGAGGTCGGTGGCGGTGGCGGCGACGGTGAGCCGGTCGACCTGTCGGACAAGATGGTCGGTGCGATGGACGGTTACGACGTCGGGACGACGTTCGTCGCCTCCGAGCCGGTGACGTTCTCGTTGCTCTACCGCGATCACCCCAACTACGCGCTCAAGGACGACTGGTCGTTCCTCACTCACGTGGCCGAGGACAACCAGGTCTCCTTCGACTTCACGTCGGTCCCGCTGTCGGACTTCGACGACCGCAAGAACCTGCTCATCGCCGCCGGCGACGCCCCAGCGATCATCGCCTCGACCTACGCCGGCACCCTCGACCAGTTCGTGCCCGCCGGTGCGGTGCTGCCGATCTCCCGATACATCGAGCACATGCCCAACTTCCGGGCCAAGGTCGAGGCCTGGGACCTGCAGGCAGACCTCGACCGCACGCGTCAGATCGATGGTGAGTACTACGTGCTGCCGGGTCTGCTCGAGAACGCCAAGGCGGCGTACACCTTCGCGATCCGCGACGACCTGTGGAAGGCTGCCGGGTTCGACGCCGACCCGGTCGACTTCGACGAGTTCCTCGAGCAGATGCGCGCCGTCAAGGCGGCCAACCCTGATCTCGACTTCGTGTACTCCGACCGTTGGTCGGCGGGGGGTCCGATCGAGGCGACACTGAGCTCGGTGGCCGCCAGCTTCGGGACGAAGGCCGGCTGGGGGTTCGGCGACGGGACCATCTGGGACGGCAACCAGTACGTCTTCGCCCCCGCCCAGGACGGCTACCGGCAGATGCTCGCGTGGTTCGCGACACTCGTCTCGGAGGGCCTGATGGACCCGGAGTCGATCACGCAGGACGACGACGCCGCCGTCCAGAAGCTCACGAACTCCAGGTCGGCCTGCATCGCGTCCAACGACCAGGAGATCCTCATCTATCGGCAGAACCTCGCCGATGCCGGCAACACCGACGCGGTGCTCCGGCAGATCGTCGTCCCGGCGGGCCCGGCGGGCAATCTCGTCGACATCACCCGCTTCGAGTCCGGTCTCGGGTTCTCGGCGACGGCGGTCGAGCAGGACAACTTCGTCGCCATGCTCCAGTTCGTGGACTGGCTGTTCTACTCGGACGAGGGCCTCGAGTTCGCCAAGTGGGGCGTCGAGGGCGAGACCTTCACCCGCGGCGCGGACGGCAAGCGCGAGCTGATGCCCGACATCGACATCAATGGTCTCAATCCCGGCGCGCCCGAGATGCTCAGCACCGATTACGGCTACCACAACGGCGTGTTCATGCCCGCGCACGGATCAACCCAGGACCTGCTGGACTCGATGCTGCGCGAGGAGGTCATCGAGTTCCGCGCGAAGATGAACGAGAAGACCCCGACCGACCCCGGCCCGGGTTACATCCTCAACGAGCTGGACCAGGAGCAGTCGGCGCTGCAGCAGACCGCGCTGAAGGACGTCGTGTACCAGGCCACCGCCGCCTTCATCCTCGGCCAGCGCTCAACCGACAGCGACTGGGACGCGTTCGTGGGTGAGCTGGAGTCCTCGGGCATGTCGGCGTACATGGAGAGGATCAACAACTCCCTGAGGGAGATCTGAGCTCTGCCTCGTCCGGGAGCGGGTGGGCTCCCGGACGAGGCAGGTACGACACGATGGCGACTGTGACCGGATCCTCCGCACTTCCCGGCGAGCTGGGCCGCGGCCCGCTCGGCCGCTTCGCGCTGCTCGCGCTTCGACTGGCCGCGATCACCGCCGGGTTCCTCATCGCGTCGCTGCCGACATCGGCCGGGCTGCTGCTTGCGCCGCAGGACGGCCTGGGACCGGGTATCGCCGTGCTGCTGGGCGCACCCGCGCTTCTCGCGTGGTCCGCGGCGCTGTCGGCGTGGCGCGACGACCTGCGCAGCCTGCACCCGGCACCCTGGCGGGCTTTCTGGCGCGGCTGGGCACGCAACGCCGTCGACGTGCTGTGGGTCGTCATCGCGCCGTTGCTCGTGCTGGCGGTGATCGCCGTCAACGTGACCAACCTCGGTGCGACGGGAGTCGGGCTCGGCTACGGCTGGGGGCTACTCGTGATCGCCGCGATCATCGTGGTCGTCACCTCTCGCGCCGTCGTGCTCGCCACCTTCTTCTCGTTCCGCGTCCGTGACATCTGGCGCCTCGCCGCCTACAGCCTGGTCGCCCGGCCGATGGCCTCGATCGCCATGGTGGCGATGCTGGTGTGCGCCACGGCTCTGGTGTGGCTCGTCCACGAGGCGGTGCTGCTGCTGCTCGCCGGACTGGCCGCGCGCGCCGTCCTGCACTACGAGCAGCCTGTGCTCGCCCTGATCCGCGACCGGTTCACCCACGACGGGGCGAGCACAACCACGTGACCTTGGGTCGGGAGGTCCTCAGCTCCACGAGGACGGGTCGATCTGCACACGGGCGAGCGGCTCCTTGTGCGCGCTCCTCACGGCCGCCGCCGCGCCCAGTGCGCCCGCCAGCGCATCTCCCGAGGCACGGGGAGAGCGGACGACGGCGTGAGCACGCTCGGTCCCGTCCTCACCGATGAGCGGCTGCGGTCCCAGCACCTCCGCACCGGGCGGCAGCTGGGCACGGGCGAGAAGCCCGCGGACGGCCGACCACTCCCCGCTCACACCGGCGACGCGCGCGACTGGTGGCAGCCGCAGCTCGGATCGCTCGGCCAGCTCGCGCTCGGCGTAGCCGACCGGGTCCCACCGCACGAGCGCCTGCGCCGGCGCCGCGGGCGGCGACCCGAGCAGCATCACCTCGCCGTCGCTGCGCACCAGTGCGGCGGCGTTCATCCAGCGGCGCAGCGCCTCCACCGAGGCGTCCAGGTCGTCGCGGCCCGCCATCACGGCGCCGTCCAACAGCACCGCCCCCGCGTAACCGTGGGTGGCGACCGGCTCCGCGCCCGGGGTGGCCACCACCAACCGCGGCCCATCCTCGACGGCGTCGAGCACCCCGCCGTCGCGACCCGACGTTGAGACAGGGGTCCCCGGGAACGCCCGGCCGAGCTCCTCCGCCGTCCTGCCCGACCCGAAGCGAACAGCCCGAACCGATCCCGCGCCGCACTCGCCGCACGTCCACCCCTGGGCTCGGCGGCCGCACCAGCGGCACACGGGAGGTGCATCGCCGGTCGGCAGGCCCAGCGGTCCGTGGCAGTGCCCGCACCTGGCCGGGGTGCGGCACCGGGCGCACGCCACCACGGGCACGTAGCCCGCGCGCGGCACCTGAGCCAGCACGGGCCCGCGCTCGAGCGCTCGCCGGACCAGCTCCCACGCCGGGCGCGGGAACCTCGCGGCGCCCGCCGCTCCCTCCCGAGCCAGGTCCGTCTCCGACGGTGCGCTCACCCGCGGCGTGCGGGTCCGCACCGTCGCCCGGGTGGCGACCAGCGAGCGCGCCCACCCGTCGGCGACGAGCTGCTGCGAGCCCGGGGTCCTGGCGATGCCGCCGATGAGCGCGGCGGCGCCCTCCTGCTCGGCGCGGATCACCAGCACCTCCCGCACGTGGGGGTACGGGGCCCGCGGCTCCGCGTGCAGGTCGTCGCCGTCGTCCCAGCAGACGACGAGGCCGAGCTCGGTCACCGGCGCGAACGCTGCCGCTCGTGTCCCGATGACGACGTGCGTGCGACCGAGCAGCGCCGTGAGATAGCGCCGATAGCGCGCCGACCGCCCGAGCTCGGCCGTGAGCGCGACGTGATCGACGTCGGCAGCCGTGAGCGCGGCTTCCAGGCGCGCCACGTCCCGCGCGTCCGGCACCACCACCAGGGCGCCGCGCCCGGACGCACGTGTCGCACGGACCGCCGTCGCGATCGCCTCGGGCCACGCGGGGCTGCCGTCGGCACCCGGCAGGGCGCACCAGGCCGCGCGTGGCGACTCGCCGGCGGCGAGCCGCCGCAGGAACGCCGGACCCGCCGGGTACAGATCCCACGGCCCGTCCGGCCCCGGGTCGTCGAACAGGCCACCACGGATCTGTGCGGGGGTGTCCGCGGCGAGCACACTGGCCTCGGTGCCCGCGTGGCGAGGTGGGATCGCCAGCCGCAGCACGTCGCTGGTGACGCCCGCGTACCGTGCCGCGACCGCACGGGCGAGACGCAGCAGGCTCGGCGTCAGCGACCGGACGGGCCCGACGACACGACGGATCGCCGTCAGCTCCCCCGGGTGGCTGCTGGCCGCCGTCCGCCCCACGACGTACCCGTCCCGCTCGCGACCGGCGAACCGGATCTTGACCCTGACGCCGGGGACGACGTCGTCGTCGAGATCGTTCGGGACGGCGTAGTCGAAAGGCCGGTCCAGGTGCGGGAGCGGCACGTCGACCAGCACCTGCGCGACACCGGCGCGCTCGGGGCGTCCAGGGTTCGCCGGCAGCGCGCGCGGGTCGAGCAGGCTCGGCTGCTCCGTGCCCGCCGGTGCCGACCCGCTCACGTCAGCGCACCGCGGCTCGGAGCGCCTCCGCCCGGTCGGTCCGCTCCCAGGTGAACTCGGGCAGCTCACGCCCGAAGTGGCCGTAGGCCGAGGTCTGCGCGTAGATCGGTCGCAGCAGGTCCAGGTCGGCGATGATCGCGGCGGGCCGCAGATCGAACACCGCGGAGATCGCCGCCGTGATCGAGTCCACCGGCACCGTCTCGGTGCCGAACGTCTCCACGTACACGGCGATCGGGTGGGCGCGGCCGATCGCGTACGAGACCTGCACCTCGCACCGTCTCGCCAGCCCGGCGGCCACGACGTTCTTGGCGACCCAGCGCATCGCGTACGACGCCGAGCGGTCCACCTTGCTCGGATCCTTGCCGCTGAACGCACCGCCGCCGTGCCTCGCCATGCCGCCGTAGGTGTCGACGATGATCTTGCGACCGGTCAGCCCGGCGTCACCCATCGGGCCGCCGATGACGAACAGCCCGGTGGGGTTGATGATGACCTCGGGAGAGCTGACGTCCAGGTCCATCGTGCCAGCCGTCTCCGCGAGCACGTGCTCGATGACCTCGCGCCGCAGCGCCGGGGCCAGCCCGCCGGCGACGTCGACATCCTCGTCGTGCTGCGCCGACATCACGACGGTGTGCACCCCGACCGGGCGATCGCCCTCGCAGGCGATCGTCACCTGCGTCTTGCCATCGGGACGCAGACCCGGCACCACCCGCTCCTGGCGCACGGCGGTCAGGCGCTGC
Organism: Pseudactinotalea sp.; assembly: GCA_048594485.1. Taxonomy (GTDB): domain Bacteria; phylum Actinomycetota; class Actinomycetes; order Actinomycetales; family Beutenbergiaceae; genus Pseudactinotalea. Next base: position 22,996 of record JBMDXU010000145.1, read on the forward strand.
GAGAGGCGGTGGGCGAGCAGGATCGGCAACGGCATCAGCTCGGGGGTCTCGTCGCTCGCGTACCCGAACATCAGCCCCTGGTCGCCGGCGCCCTGCAGCTCGTACGGGTCGGCGGCGGCACCGCCGCGCGTCTCGAGCGAGACGTCGACACCGGCCGCGATGTCGGCCGACTGCTGCCCGATCGAGATCGACACCCCGCAGGAGTCGCCGTCGAAGCCCACCCGCGAGGACGTGTACCCGATGCCCGTGACCACGTCCCGGACGATGCGAGGGATCTCGACGTAGCCGGAGGTGGTCACCTCGCCGGCCACGTGCACGAGGCCGGTCGTGACCATGGTCTCGACGGCCACACGCGCGTGCGGGTCCTCGGCGAGCATGGCGTCAAGGATCGTGTCGGAGATCCGGTCGCAGATCTTGTCGGGATGGCCCTCGGTGACGGACTCGGAGGTGAAGAAGCGCTGGCTCACCCGGGCAGCGTAGTCGCGCGCGCGGACACCGGGGGTGTCCGCCGGCGGCGGTCCGGGTGCTGCGCCGCTCGACGCCGGCGTCGAGCAGGCCGCGCGCGACGTCGTCCTTCGTCCCGGCCACCTCGGCGACCGGATCGCCGGCGGCGTCGAGGATGACGACGGCGTTCGGGACGTCCCCGAACCCGGTCGTCGCCCCGACCGCGTTGACCGCGAGCCGGTCCGCGCCCGTGCGGCGGGCCTTCGCGCGACCGTG